>JAEZBX010000227.1 GCA_023412765.1 Bacteroidota bacterium | reverse complement strand
CTCAAGGCGCGAATTATTCAACATGAATATGATCACATCGAGGGAAAAATGTTTGTCGATTATCTGACACCATTGAAGAAGCGCCTCCTCAAAAGCAAACTTTCCGATATTTCAAAAGGGAAAGTGGACACGGAGTATCGGATATTGGCACCTCTTCGCAAATAATGTTGAATTTTAAATGTTGAATTTTGAATTGGTTGGCACTTCCAATTTCAATTTTCCAATTTCCAATAAAGCCTCTTGCGATTCCGCTGATGAAAATAACGGTATAGATAGGCGCCACCATAGTTCAAAAAAAATTCTCCGGGTTCAATCGTAAAGAAGAGCAAGGCTAAAGAGCAGAGCACCAAGGTAGCGATACAAACTACAATGATTTTTTTGCGCTGAACGGAATCAGCGACATGCCCGGCGTAAAGCGACACACCGATGGAAGGTATCGCTTCCGCAAGACCAATGAGCCCTAACGAAAGAGGGTCTTTCGTTATTTCATACACCTGCCACGCTACAACAACAGCCTGAATTTGAATTCCCAGCGTAACGCAAAATAAACAATCGGAAGTCAGGTATTTTTAAGGCTGCATACGGCCCGGCACTCATTTCTTGATCAGCAATTGTTCGATCGCATTGACAGCATTTTTACGACGCTGATCGCCAAGTCCTTTGATTTCGACACAGGGCACAGGTTGGCTTTTCATTTCGTTCAGATAAATCTTGTAGAGTTCATCGCGGCGATGCGGGTGTTCGCGCTGTGGGTCTTCAACCCAGGGCAGATCAATATATGTTAGTAAGTACAAGTCATATTTTCGGCTTGCAATATGCTTCAAAATTTCTGGATGAGTAGTCCCAAATTTGAAATCGCTCCACACTTTGATCACATAGAGATTCGTGTCGCAAAACATCAGATTTTTACAATCTTTTTCGTACTTGTCTTCCAATCGCATTTGTCCGTGTGCGATCGTTAAAAGGTCGTGTTCTTCGTAGGGGCGGACGAGATTATCCAGGTATCCGCGTGCGTATTCCGGAACCCACGCCGTATGGTAATAGGACGCTAAAAATTGGCATAAATCAGACTTCCCTGTACATTCCGGACCCACTACCGCGACTTTTTTAACCATTGGAGGGCGATTTAAATTCATAGGCCGAAAATCGTTGATATTTCTCTAAAATTAGAGGGATACTTGAGTTTCCAAAATGCTGATTTGTGAAACGTAGAATCGCTCTTAAACAGATAGGAATTGGGGTATCGGCGGGATTTGTGTTGCCTTCCTGGTTAGCAGCATGCAGTTCAGATGAAAATCCGAAACCTCAGATCAAGCACGATGGTGTAGTAGCAATCATTGGCGCAGGTGCAGCTGGTTTATATGCTGCCGACATTCTGCAGCAAAGTGGTGTGAAGGTAATTGTGCTGGAAGCTTCTGATCGCATTGGTGGACGCGTAAGATCTCTCAAGACTTCTGATAAGCCGTCACAATCGCTGTTGTTCACTTCACCTTCTCCACTCAGCAACGATTTTCCTGTTGAGCTCGGAGCAGATCAGGTGATAGGATCCGACACGGTCTGGAGCAAAATGGTAAGTCAACTCGATCTTTCAACAGTTGATATTTCGGCGAGCTTCCAGGACGGTTATTTTCTCGACGATGCTTTTGTGGATGCCACAGCGATTGAAAGTGATGCAGACTTTGTTGCGGCAAAATCCTTCCTGCAAAACCTTCCGTCGTATTCCGGTGCAAGCACAACCGTTCAGCAAGCAATTGTCGCAGCGGGAATAAATCCGCGGGTCCATAAAATTTTAAATTCCTGGATCGGAAACAAATATGGCTCCAGCAACGATGTTCTTGGAATAAAGCCATTGTCGGAAGGATTAAGTCAGCTAACGCGCGACCAAAAGCGATTGCTCTTAATGGATAATCCGATGCAGGATGCTTTACTCTCAAGATTCAGCAGCGTTCAAAGTTTAGTACAGGTAAACAAGGCCGTAAAAGTCGTCGATTACACAGGATCAAAAATCATTATAAGCGGAGATACGGTCGTATCTGGAACGACCACAGAGCCTTTCACCGTTGAAGCTGATCGCGTCATTGTGACAGTGCCTGTTTCGGTCTTGAAGGCGGGCGACATAGCTTTCAGTCCATCACTTCCGGCAGAAAAGGTAACATCCTTGTCGAATATGGAAATGGACTCTGCATTTCGTGTCCTCCTTGATTTCAAAATGAATTTCTGGGGACAGGAATCTGCGTTTCTTTATGGTGGCTCGGAATCACCTGAGTATCTAAACGCGGGCCTTGGAAGGAGCGAAGGAAGCAAAACGCTTAGCCTCACCGTTAACGGACCCAAGGCCGCGGAATTTTCAACGTTAGGCACAGACGCAATCCCGGCTATTCTTGCTGAAATGGATACCTACTTCGGAGGAAAGGCTTCACTAAATATTCGGAAAGACCTCAACGACAAAGTCATCACAGTTATTCAGGACTGGTCCAAAGAAAAGTATATCAGAGGTGGCATTGCGTATTTGAAACCTGAAGGCTCGAACCAGGATCGGATGAATCTTGCTTCAGCGATAAATGACAAAGTGTTTTTTGCTGGGGAAGCTACTAACGCGCTGGGTGAATCGGGGACGATCAATGGGGCGCTGTTGTCGGGAGAAAGGGCGGCGAAGGAGGTTCTGGTTTCGATTGGAATTTGAGATGGAAAAGTTTAAGGTTTAAAGTTTAAGGTTTAAAGTTTAAAGTTTAAAGTTTAAAGTTGCAGGACTCCCGCTTGTGAAGGCTATCAGGGAGTCAACCTGGACCAAAGAAAGTATTTCTCTTTTAATCGAGCGAAAACCTCAAACCTCAAACCTCAAACCTTAAACTTTAAACTTTAAACCTTAAACTTTACTGGGTGCATCTACAACACTTCCACGAAAAAAATCGCCGTTCCAGCCGCAAGAACAAACCATCCAAAAGAACGCCGGAGGTTTTGTCCTGTGACAGCATGACTCAGTCTGCTTCCAATAAAAATTCCGACGATCGCCAGAGCCGACACTATTAACAAGAATGGCCAATCCATTGGATAATTCAAGACATCGCCCAGAAATCCAATGAGAGAATTGATTGCTATTACAAACAGTGAAGTCCCGACAGCAGTCTTAAAGGGGAGTCCCGTGAGAAAGACCAATGCAGGAATTATTAGAAATCCGCCACCTGCGCCTACCAATCCCGTTAGAAATCCAATGAGACATCCTTCGACGATCGTAAGAAATGCTCTGGTAGAGTGTTCAGCGTGAACAGGTTCTCGACGGCCTGTGATCATGGACAAGGAAGCCATGATCATCAAAAGCGCGAATGTACCGAGCACCAACAGCCGTTTTGTCAAGGTGAAAGATTCTGTCTGAATAAGGATATCAGGGATAGCGGGAATAAGCCATTTACGTGTCGCAAAGGTGCAGACCACCGAAGGAAGGCCGAAGAGCAACGCTGCGCGCATGCTGACCAACTGGTCGTTGTATTTTGGAATAGCGCCAACCAGACTGGTAACTCCTACAATGAAGAGTGAATATGCCGATGCCACAACTGCATCCAGCTTAAAGAAATACACAAGAATTGGTATTGAAAGGATCGAACCTCCGCCCCCCAGCAAACCCAAGATTATTCCGATGCAAACCGAGAGTACATAACCAAGTATTTCCATACTGTTGTTGGATGGCTTAAATCCGATGAGGTCACGGCTGGTGCTAACGGCTCACAGAGGCGATCAGTTACAATCGATCGTATTCCACGATGAACACATCGGGGAATTTGTTGCGAAGTTCTTCCCGGAACACCTCGGCTTTGCCGCGTGAGGAAAACTGTCCGAGGATCAGCCCGTAATATTTTACGCCGTTAATAATTTTCACCTGTACGGTCACTTGCTTCTGGTAAGAGTTCTTGAGGTTATCTGCAAGTCTCATCAGGTTTACCAGCTCCATATAAGTACCGATCTGCACGCCGAAACCTCGCGGTTTTAAGCGCGCGACTTCGAAATCATAGAATTCTTTTTCATCGACCGTAACCTGGTCGATTGTGCGCATGGGTTGTTCCTTTACCTTTCCACTGCCAGCGTCTACAACTTCCAGTTTTACATCGGCAAGACCTTTATTTACAAATCCAAGTTTTTCAGCAGCTGATTTTGATAAGTCGATGATTCGGCCTTCAACATACGGGCCACGATCATTGATTACGACCTCAACTGACAAATCATTTTCAGTGTTGGTAACCCGCACCTTTGTTCCAAAAGGTAACGTCTTATGCGCGCCGGTCAGCTTGTTATGCCTGTATCGTTCGCCACTCGCAGTAAATACACCTTCAAACTTATCAGCATAAAAGGACGCCTTGCCAGTTTGGATCTGTGCAATCGTGGGAAGAACACATAAGAGGAGAATGGAAGAAAAGTAGAGTCTATTCATTGGCGGTTTTGGATGGTTTGATTTTTTGGTTACGACAAAAATATACAAATGACTTGTGATAGGTGAAAGTTAGTTGGTAATAGTTCACCCACAACTCGGCTATATTTTGTAGATACTACGCGATGAGGAATAAGGTAGACCGTAACTTTAAACTTTAAACCTTCAACTTTAAACCTTGTCCATTGGTAATTGCGAATTAAAACTTACCTTTGCCCGGCAAATAATGAATCGTAAATTATTTGCCATGCCCCTCAATAATTCCAAATTCCTGTTCGAAGCGCTTACTTATGATGATGTGCTTCTGGTTCCAGCGTATTCTGAAGTCCTTCCACGGGAAACCGACACATCGAGTCAGCTGACACCGA
The DNA here is from genome assembly GCA_023412765.1 of Bacteroidota bacterium. Classification (GTDB taxonomy): domain Bacteria; phylum Bacteroidota; class Bacteroidia; order Cytophagales; family Cyclobacteriaceae; genus Chryseolinea. The sequence goes on along the minus strand of JAEZBX010000227.1, from coordinate 5,419 downwards.
ATATAAAACTCAATATTCCAATTGTTTCCGCAGCAATGGACACCGTTACGGAGTCTGAGCTGGCGATAGGCATTGCGATGGAGGGAGGGCTGGGTTTTATCCATAAAAATATGAAGATCAGTCTGCAGGCCGAGCACGTTCGGAAGGTAAAGCGATCTCAAAGCGGGCTAATATTAGATCCAATTACTTTGGGAGTGGATGCGACCGTGCAGCACGCCGATGACATCATGCATGAATATAAGATTGGCGGTATTCCGATCATTGGACAGGATGGGCGACTGGCAGGGATCATTACCAACAGGGACATGAGATTTCAGCGCGACATGAGTGTTCCGGTAGAAAAAATCATGACGAAAGAAAACTTGGTTACAGCTCCCGAAGGAATTACGCTCGACAAGGCGGAGAACATGCTGAAGAAGTACAAAATCGAAAAACTTCCCATTGTTAATAAAAAAGGCAAACTGGTTGGCCTGATCACGTTTAAGGATATCCAAAAGAAAAGGAACAAGCCGACAGCATGCCAGGACGAATACGGCCGCCTGCGTGTAGGCGCTGCGGTAGGTGTGACACCTGATATTCTGGAACGTATTGAGGCATTAAAGGCAGCGGGCGTCGATGTTATCAGCATCGATACTGCACACGGCCACTCAAAGGGCGTTATCGACGCAGCAAAACGTGTGAAAAAGAAATATCCCCAGCTTGATCTCATTGTTGGCAATATTGCAACTGCTGAAGCTGCGAAGGCTTTAGCTAAAGCCGGAGTTAGCGCAGTGAAGGTGGGCGTCGGTCCGGGTAGCATATGTACCACCCGCGTTGTTGCAGGTATTGGAATGCCTCAGTTGTCGGCAGTTTATGAATCAGCAACTGCATTGAAAGATTCGGATGTATGTGTGATTGCAGATGGAGGTATTCGTTTCTCAGGGGATATCGTGAAAGCTATTGCTGCGGGTGCCGACACCGTTATGATTGGATCGCTGTTGGCAGGAACCGAAGAAGCGCCGGGCGAGGTCATCATTTACGAAGGAAGAAAATTCAAGAGTTACCGCGGAATGGGCTCGTTAGAAGCGATGGAAGATGGCTCCAAAGACCGCTATTTCCAGGACGTTGAAGACGACATCAAGAAATTAGTGCCCGAAGGCATTACGGGTCGTGTACCATTTAAGGGACTTGTTTCGGAAGTTTTGTATCAGCTCACGGGAGGGCTAAAGGCCGGAATGGGTTACTGCGGATCAAAAACCATCGAAGATCTCAAGCAGGCCAAATTTGTAAAGATCACATCCGCTGGTGTTATCGAGGGGCACCCTCATGATATTACTATTACTAGCGAGGCGCCGAATTATAGTAGGAAGTAAGCCGGTTACAACAGTACTCCTCAGCATATAAAGCAGCGGAGATGTGTCGTAAAATGCAATTTTGTTACTTCTGTAATCCAGAAGGCGAATAAATTCGGTATTTGTAAGCACCGTATTCCAATTTCAGGTCAAAAATCAAGCAGATTTTAAGCCGGGTGATTCCTTAATGAATAGACTGTACCCTCTTTGTAGAGTTTTTGTACTGAGTACAGCGCTTTTGGTCGTCAATTTAAGTGCTATTGCGCAATCCACCGGAGATTATCGGTCGAACAATTCGGGCAATTGGTCAACTTTGAACACATGGCAGCGCTACAATGGCTCCGGCTGGGTAACTCCGACCGGAGGACAAGGGTATCCTGGTCAATTCGCCAGCTCATCTACCTCTTCAATCACCGTTAGCGATGACGTCACGTTAAACGTTTCACCAGCTAACAGTATTGGAAGTCTAACGGTGGACAATCAGGCCCTGTTAAGCACGTCCGGAAACTCCAATCTGACTGTAACGGGCAACACGACCGTATCCGTTACCTTGATCTGGATAATATTTATCCCAGTACCCTACCCGGCAGATTTAGATTTTGCTAATGGAAATCTGACGATCGGAGGGGATTTGACAATTGAAGCAACTTGCAGCGTCACATTTGGGACCGGCCAACTAACTGTCAATGGAAATACTATTATCGATGCCGGCGGACAATTAACTAACAATGGTTCATTCCAAAGCCCCGGCACCCTTTCTATCGCAAACTTCCTAGCTTCAGGCGTTTTTGAAAACAATGGCACCGCAAGCCTAACAAATACTGGCGCAGGTGTACTCTCAGGTGCCGGCCGGTGGACGCAGGGTGCGAACTCCACACTAAACTATTCTGGAAGCACAATCACAGTTTCTACATTTCAAGCATCCGCTACCGGAAATGAAGTAAATTATAATGCAGCGGGCGGTCAAACCGTCGATAATCCCTCTAGCAGTACCTACTATCACTTAACCCTTAGTGGGAGCGGTGTGAAAGCCAGCTCGAGTAATTACACCATTGCGGGTAATTTAACAATCGCCGGAAACGCACAATTCAATGTCGACAATGGTAATGATGATTTATTGGTAGGCGGAAACTGGACGATAACAAGTACTAACGGCGACCCCTTTTTGCAAGGAACAGAATCTGTCACTTTTAATGGCAGTACTGCACAAATAATTTCAACAGCGGCAGGTACAGAAACTTTTTATGATCTCACTTTTAATAACAGCTTTGGTGCTTCTCCTCAAATTACAATTGACGATGCCGTCATTGTTACGGGGACGTTAACGATGACCGACGGAAACGTTAATTTAAATGGCAACAATTTTACAATCGGCACTTCGGCTGGCTCGCCTGGAACTTTAAGTCACGATGGTACGAGTGCGCGCGGTTGGATGTATGGGGGAAATCTAAGACGATACATGGCTAATGCTGCGACCACGATAGGAGGTTCCGATCAGAATGAGGGCTTTTTCCCTTTGGGCAGCGCCGCCGATTGGCGACCTTTCTATGTGGGGAAGACGAACACTAGTAACAGCGGTGGACGCATAACGGTTTCCCACACAAACTCAACGAGTACAAGCACCGTAACCGGCTTTCCAGAGGGTATTGTTAGAAGGCATAATTCATATTGGACTGTATCAACTTCAGGGGTAAGTGCCGGTACGTGGTCGCTGAGATCGGGAGGAGCAAATTTTGGAACCATTGCCAATGTTCTACACCTGCGCATGTCAACCAGCACGGGCGTCGTGGGCAACCATAGTGATGGAACCGGTTCAACAACAGATCCTCGCGTAAATCGAACTGGTTTAACATATACTCAGCTATCCAATAATTTCCATGTTGCATCGACAAATGGTACTAGCTCCCCCCTCCCCATCGAGCTCCTCTCCTTCTCAGCTCAACTAAAAAACAACTTTGTTGACCTAAAATGGTCTACTGCCTCGGAAACAAACAACGATTTCTTTACAATTGAACGTTCTACTAACGTTGAACACTTTGAACCAATCATCACACACGACGGGGCGGGCACCACAAAAGAAAGGAAGGAATACCACATCATCGATCCCTCGCCGCTATACGGGCGTTCTTATTATCGCCTCAAGCAAACAGATTTCGATGGCAAATACACTTATTCCTCGGTACGGGTTATAGACTATGACGGGCCTGAACATGCAACCTTGTCTGCGTACCCGAATCCTTCCACCGGAAAGGATCTTTCCATCCGGATTGACGGCCTCCGTGACGCAAAGCAGGTACCTGTTCAGATCCTCAACATGAAAGGTCAAAAAGTATTTGAAAAGACCATTGAAGTAAAAACGCCAGGCGTAATTACAGAGCAACTCTTTAGTGAAAAATTCCTCCCTTCGGGTCTCTATATCATCAAAGCAGGCAACACTTTGTACCTGGAGCAGAAATTAGTCATTGAATAATTTTACCGATTATTCCTATACTTGTAGGCCAATCTCAGGATTGGCTTTTTTTTTAAGATTCAAAAGCCAGTGCGGTCAAAAGCGATCTCCCGATTACTTTTTACAGTGGGTGTAATAACCTGGCTAGCCCTGCTTTTTACCGACATTTCAATCCACCTGGAATTTGCCCATAAGACCAACCCGGATCTACCGGTATGGCTTCCAAATATTATTCTGAACCTCTTTATTGTTTCGCTCTTTTATTACTACAAGATCAAAATTGAAAGGGATGAGGTCCTGAATTTTGTTGACCTGCTATGGCGGGTGTTTGCAACCGGCCTTATAGCAACGGTTGTTTCACTCGGCCTACGTTTGATAGAATACCTGTTAGGTGATACTGCACTAACGCATCACATTGTATTTATCGACCTCATTTACATGATCAACCTGGGGTTGATGATCGGCTTCCTAATGATGGCATTTGCCGCGTGGAAGCGCCTCATTCTCTATCAAAAATCTAAGTGGCTGCTGCGCCTTTGGGCATTCTTTGAGATAGGCCTTCTAATCTCTCTCGTATATAACAGCTTCAAAGTTCCCCTGGTGGAGTGGCTCTACGGAACGATGCTTGGGATTTTTGTCATTACCGGTCTGGTGCTGTCCGGGAACATGAAGTGGGTTGCATTTCTCAATTTCAGGCAAAAATGGACAAGCCTGTTATTACTTCTATTAACCGTATTCTACCTTCTTTATATTTTTTATACCAACAGCTCGCTATCCGAAGAGATCAATAACTCTTCACAGTACTTTACAGATTATCGCTATCATATCTTTATATTTTCGCTTATCGTATTTGTTACGGTATACAGCATTTTCTCCTTCCTGGTAATCCTCTTCAATCTCCCCACTACTTCGGTATTCGAACAAAAACTGGAGGAGGTGGTCAACTTCCAACGCATCAGTCAGTCGATTCAGACCGAGCAAAGTGAAGAGAGCGTTTATAATATCCTCCTGGAGACTTCCGTGAGTTCAGTATTTGCTGATGCCGCCTGGTTGGAGATAAACAGCAACGAACGCGAGCACAAGCTTTTTACATATAAGATCACGGACAAAGAATCATACGATATTATTAATCACTTAAAAGCGCACAACGTTAAGGGTATTCTTGATCAGGGAAGTGAAAAAACAAAGAACCTCTCTAAACATCTCGCTTCGTTAAAGGGATCGCGTTTCCGGTCGATACTTGCGTTTCCGATCTATGTGAAGGGCCAAAACATTGGAACTTTGGCCTTGCTTAAGGAATTGCCTGAAAGCTTCAACAAAGAGATGACGAAGATCGTCTCAACCTTTTCCAACCAGGCTGGAATCTCCATTGAGAATTTCCGACTAATGGAGGAAGCCTTGCAGAACGAGCGTTACAAGGAGGAATTGAAAATCGCTAAAATGGTACAAAAGAGTTTGCTGCCCACCATTTTGGAACAGGATCAAGATTTTGAAGTCGCCGCTTTTTCTGAGTCGGCCGATGAAGTAGGTGGTGACTACTATGACACTCTGCGTATTGATAAGCATTTGATATCCATAATCATTGCAGACGTGTCTGGAAAGGGAACCACTGCGGCATTCCATATGTCACAGATGAAAG
>JAEZBX010000175.1 GCA_023412765.1 Bacteroidota bacterium | reverse complement strand
TGCTTTGTATGTGCAGATCTGTACTGATAACATCGGGCGCAAAACCCTGCTGCATCGCAGGAACTGCCTGACGCCATGAAAAAGCTCCACCACCATCACCAACATCGAAAATGATTCCTCTCTTTCTTGCCTCTGCTATGAGCGGCTTAACCTTTCCATTTTCATCAACGACTGTCTCACGTTTCGTTGGACCATAGGAATAAGTGTGAGTGAAAATATCACCGGGACGTAAGTGTTTCATGAAAAGTGCTTCAATCGAATTGGGTGGATCATGTTCTCCAAAATCTACCATCACTGGTACCTTCGCCAGGTTTCCGGCTTCGACTGCGCGATCAACTTGAGTGAAGTCACCCCAATAATGCGCAGCTTTAATGCCGACGATTATGTCCGGAAAAAGTTGAGTAATCATGTGCGCGGTCATCACCGGGTTCATGTCTGACACATCCTGTTCTTCAAATCGTCCAACCATACCTGTACCAACTATGTTGAGTAAGGCCAGTACTCTTGTCTGAGATCTGTCAATAGTCTGCGCTTTAAACTGACGAAAATTTCTCCATCCTGATGAACCTGCGTCGACAACGGTAGTTACGCCCGCTCTGAAAGTAAAACCATCGGGTGCTACACTTGTGGGTCCATTGGCAATATACGAGTCATCATTTCCCATGAATACATGGACATGCATGTCGATTAGCCCGGGCGTTATGTATAGTCCTTTTATATCTATTACTTTTTTTGCATTTCGTACCGGAATATCTGTTGCCACCTGCGCGACTTTACCATTGGCAATCCCAACATCCATCCGCGCATCGATTTTATTTTTTGGGTCGATGAGATGACCTCCCTTTAATAAAATGTCGAGTTGTTGCGCATGGGCAGTCGCGGACCCAATCGTTAGGTATAGGCAGATTATCCATGAAAGGTTTAAACTTCTTGTCCTTGGCTGTGTCATGTTTCGTCAGTTTTAAAAAATGAGGTATAGGGTATAGGGTATAAGGACGGAACTTGAACGGTCACCTCTTAAATCAAAGTATTAACTACGCACAAACTACATTCATTGCGTTTGATACTTATTTCTATTTTAATCAGAGAACTGAATTGTGTCCAGTCGCACCCCTTATACCCTATACCCCATACCTTATTAATACCTTATTCCCTATTCCCTATTAATTCCCTATTCCTGATCCTCTAAGTCGCCAACGGCGGTCCACCGGGAATGGAGATCCGTCTTCTCTCCATCTTGTAACTCGATTTCCGAGCGGAGAACTTTGCTGTTAAATATTCACCGAGAAAAATGGAACCTTCAATTGAGTCCCCTGAAACTTTTCCTGAGAACATGTAAGTGATACCGTCGCCGGGTTTTCGAACGTTACTTCTCAAAGTGATCTTATCACCTTCAACCATTCCCATAAGCTCCTGCTGAGAAAAATCGGATGTGTATGTTCCCTGGATCCAGTTGCCATCCTGCTCGATAATCCATTTGTTTTCGCTTTTGCTGGTGAAGTATTCGACAGTAACATCCCAAAGGCCCGAAACCTTTACGGTTGGGGCGTCCATGCCGGTAGACCTTGGGTTGCGTTTTTGTGACAGGAGCGTATAAATTCTTTCCGCCACAACCTTGTCATTCCCGGGTTGCATCTGACCCGTGGTAATATGGATAGAGGTTGTTCCGGGACCGTTGCTACTGCCGATAGCGATTCTGGGTTTGGTCCTTGCAAAATTCTCGGCAACCTCGTCGCCCGTTATATTTAATGCATCTGGATCCCATGAAATTTTCAGTCTCGGCGAACGATTTGACAGTTCGGTAGGCTCTTCTACGCTCGTAGTTATGCCTTGTATTTTTGAAACGCGTTTAGAAATTGTTTCGAGGTACGACAACCACGTTTTCCATTCCGCCTTGTGGTCGCGTTTTGTCCACGCTTCTACTGCTGCAAGCATACCCATCATTTCCTCTTTGCCAACTTTATTATCGCGACCGGGACCATGATGTGGCGAGCTAGCCTGCCATGCAGCCATCAAAAGATTTTTGTCTCCTAATAATAATCCAGCGCACTGTGGTCCGCAGATTGCCTTTCCCCCGCTATATGCTACAATAGTGGCGCCCGCTTGTAAATGCACATTCGGAATAGTCAGAATTTCAGCAGCTGCATCTACCAGCACCGGAACATTTTTTTCTTTTGCAATTCCTGAAATAACTTCTGTTGAAAGAGGTTGGCCTTTTTCAGATTTGTCGGTTGCCATAATGTAGATCATCGCGGTTCGTGGACTGATCGCATCGCGTAGTTCTTCCGGAGTGCTAACGGTGATTACCTTCACACCAATGTTTCGAATAGCATGATCATAGGCATTCCGCGAGTAATCTGGTATGATCACTTCTGTTTTTTCAAAGCCTGTTAAATCTGGAATCCTGATTAATTTTTCCGGATTGCCACCGGTTACACATGCTGCTGTCACGTGTTTTAATCCTGCGGCACAGCCCGCCGAAACCATTCCCCATTCTGCACCAGTAAGGGCAGCGAGCCTGCGACCTATTCCGTAGGCAAGCTCATCATACTGCACAAAGAATCCAGATGCTGCTTTCATAGCATCAACTACTTCTGATCGTTCGACAGAACCACCAATTATGGTAAACGTACCTCGGCAATTGATGACGGTGTCGACACCAATGGATTGGTAAATGTCAGGTCCGGTTGAGAGTGGTCCCGAAGGCAATCCGATGTCGTCAGCATTTGCTGCGCTCGGTAGAAAACTCCCTGCGAAGGGTATGATCGACAGGTTTCTTATTATTTCTCGGCGTTTCATTATTTGAAGAATTATTCTTGAATGACTGGAAGCAACGAAGTTAATTATTCGATTCAATGTTCCACCGAAAAAAAACTAATCTTCTTAAGATCTATTCAATAATAATATTGAGATATGATTAGGCACACGGCACACAAGAATTTAGCAGCGGTGTAAAAGGTAAAACTCTTTCGCCTGCATCAAGACGAAAGAGTTTAACATAGGTTCGCTGAAAGCAACGATCGATTACGCCTTAATCAACTCTGTTATCTTCTACTGTACCATTTTCGGAGAATAGTACTTCGCGATCATCAGGCTTACCATCAAGGTCAACTAGGAAATAGACTTTACCATTTTCTTCAATCCTGTCAACATCATCGATCTGATAGTCCTTGAACCCGGTTTTGATTTTTTCAGTTACAGCGGCGGGAAGTTGTGCCTTAGGGAAATCTTCTTTTTGTTTTTTGATCGTACCGCTTTTGTCGATCCATACGTCGTAGTCAGTTCTATCTATTTCAAAGTCGACCTCGTAAAGTTCACCCTTCAACTCCCAATCAACATCAGTTGCCTTAGGGTACTTTGTTTGAAATGCATTCAGTACGACTGATGGGACCTGATCTTGTCTTAAGTCCTGTGCCTTCGACAATGAAATAACTCCCAATCCCAAAATAATTACCATCCATGTTTTCATGATATTTCAGTTTTTTAATGTGTGTAATTTTCTTACAATGTTAAATGGCAATTCAGGAAACAATTTGGAATGACATTCCTCGTGTTAATTTTTTTTGTGTTTGTTAGTACCGCAACAAATCAAGAACGCCGAACAGGTTTTGGTCTCTGCTCCTTATTCCTTACTTCTTATTCCTTATTCCCTATTCCCCGTGGATCCACCACCTGGCACATCAATAGCAAATGCATGCCCGCCGTCATACTGATAAGACACCTTAAAACCGTACAGGTCCGCAATAGATTTTACAATCGAAAGACCTAAACCTGTTGATGTATTAATTGAAGTATTTTTATAGAATCGTTTGAAAATTTGTGATTCATCCAGCGCTGTTGCATCGCTCGTGTTTTCAATCACTATCCGACTTGACGAAATCCGTATTGCAACAGTTCCACCTTCATGATTGTGAATGATTCCGTTCTTAATAAGATTTGATAGCATGATGGACGCCAATTCAGGATTCATCTCACATATTAGTGACGAATCATCAACCAGAGAAACGCTCACAGATTTGAATTCTGCAAGGTCGGATAGTTCCGAAATGGTTCGCCTTGCCAATTCATTCATATCGACTGATGACCGATCTGAAAATTGTCTATTCTCAATTCGTGAAAGCAGGAGCAGTGTCTTGTTTAGCTTCGTTGCTCGTTCCAATGCTTGTATAACTGAGCTTATTTCTTCGGCTTGTGTCTCGGTCGTTGTTTCCTTCTCCGCCAGCAATTCAAGTTTATTAATACTTATCGCCAAAGGCGTTTGCAATTCATGAGATGCGTTTTCAATGAACTGCTTTTGACTAGTGAACGCAGCGCGCGTGCGATTTACCATTGTTGTTACTGAATCATCCAACATTTTGAACTCGTATACCTTTGTTTTCGGACTCGCGAGTTCGTGCGGGG
>JAEZBX010000129.1 GCA_023412765.1 Bacteroidota bacterium | reverse complement strand
AGAGAATATCGTGCAGCTAAAGGAAATGATCTTTGACGAAGTGAAGAAGAAACACATTCAGATATATCCAAATTTTCTCAAGGATGGATTTGAGTTTTCTCCATTCCCTGTGGAATAGTTAATAGTTATTAGTTATCCGTTAATAGTGGTGTGTACGACTTAATGATCGGATTCATAGTACAAGTTCCGACATGATTACTGGGCCATACTGAAGTGTAAAACGATATGCGCTCAACGAATCTTAAAAATATTCTTACCTATAGAATGGTACAGTAAAGACGCACCCTCCACTAATAACGAATAACGATTAACTATTAACGACTAGCTAGTCTTGTCCAATCATCATAAACGCTCCCCAATAAATCGGGTCGGGATACTGTGTACGGAGCTCTTTCTTCGCTTCGATAAAACTTTCACGCAGCTTGCCTGAGTTCAGCCATTTTTGATAGAATATCAGCATCAATTTTTGCGTAGCCTCATCATCAACTTTGAACATGCTCATGATCAAAACTTTTGCTCCAGCTACAAGAAACGCTCGTTGCAGTCCGTATACCCCTTCGCCCGCTTCAAGATCACCTAGCCCTGTTTCGCAAGCGCTAAGGACTACGAGATCTGTCTTGTCGAGGTTTAGGTTCATTGCTTCATAAGCGGTAAGGATTCCGTTCTCCATGTTGTAATTATACGATGTCTTTTCCATGAGGTCGCCAGCTCCCTTAAGCAACAATCCCGTTCGCATGAGAGGGTTTTGATGAAGGCGCGCTTCATTCGCCTGTAACTCATCCTCGAGTCTCACTTGTGTTGATGGAGTGTAGAACCCATGCGTCGCGATATGAAAAATCTTGGGGCTGTTTATCTCCTTTATATTTTCCTCGGAAGCTGAGGCTTCAACATATTCCGCAGTCAGCCATCCTTTCTGTTTTAACATGTATTGGACCTGGTTCACTTCCTTTTCGGTTCCAGGCAGGGGAGCGATGGCTTTGCCTGCAGATGCCGTGAGGTAAAAAGTTGGATTGCCAAACATCGATGCCGTGTTTTCTGGCAAGGAAAGCTTCGTGGAAATTTTTCGCAGGTATAGGTCCTTCGTGTTGCTTACCAATACGAGATTGGTATTGTCGATCACATACTTTCCATCAGGTGTGGGAATGGCTTCAAGGTTGATTTGATTATAGATTCCGTCTGCAGATAGGTATATCGTGGAGGCCTGTCCGATCTCATCCTGGATTGGCTTCCAAAAGATTCCATAGGAGAACTCATCGCGTACCGAACCCGTTATAGCATTGCGATAGTACTTGAAGTATCGCGTCTCCATCTTTTTTCCGTCTTTCAAAAGTATTGCCTTTGGCTTTGAAGTGTTTGAGGTTACATAGAGCGCTGCATAAATCACAGAGTCGGTGAAATCATGGTTGAAGTAACGATATCGCACCAGTTCGACAGCAACCTCATTATCCTTTAAGGCTTTTCTAATGTTATCAAATGTGATGCGTTTCGTTTCAAAGCTTTGTCCGAAGAGCTCGGATTTTTGGCTCAATGTTTTTTCAAGTCTTTCCACCTCCTGTTGCAGCGCAGCTGGGTCAACATTGTTTTCCGTTAGCTGAGTCGGGCTCATGGAAAGCGCTACTGTGAGCAATTCTTTCTTTTGTATCCAGTCGTTGTATTGATCCTTGAGGTTTACGTCGGTGCTGTTGAGTATACGTTCGCGGATCTTTATGGACGAGCTTAGCAACAATGCTTTGGTAAGCAATTGATAATTGTACACCTTGCCAGTCAGGTCTCTGAAATCTTCCAGGTTGCTAAAAGCAAGCGTGTTGTAAAATTCAAAATCTCCTTTGATAGTGTTCCAGTATTTTGCTTTCTCTCTTTCACTCAGGGCAGGGAAGAACTGCTTGATAAAATTCTCATAGTTGTTAAGAGATTCCTCAATCAAGCGCTTAGCCCGCTTGTAGTCCTTTTGCATGAAGTGAACTTTGCTGAGTTTGGACAACACTTTTACATACTCGGGGTGATTTACACTGAAGAATTTCTCATACAGACTTCTTGATTGATTATAGAATTCTTCCGCCTTGGAATAATTTTTTAGTTGATAGTAAACATCGCCAGTAAGGGTGTAGATACTTGCTGCATTAATATTATACTTGGTTCCTGTCTTAGTTCTCCAGATGTTTTCTGCCAGTGTGAGCGAATTGAAAGCAATCTCAAATTTCTTTTCGGATATGTGAACCAAAGCGACATGCTTGAGCACTTCTGCATATTGAGGATTGTCTTTTCCTAATTTTGCCGCTATGATATCGCGAGCCTCAAGCATCAGTTTTTCAACATCGGCTCTCTTATCACCCTTGTAAAAGCGAACCAGTGCGAGTTGCGCCAGTGATTTAGCAACTTCAATGTGATCTCTGCCAAACTGCTTTTCCTGGCTGGCCAGCGCATTCGTGATATTGGTTTGCGCTTTTTCATAATCACCCATGGTATAGTAGATGTCACTTAATAATTTTTGAGTAGGTGCAGTCTTCGTAGAAATATTGCCATAGATGGTGGTTGCAATCTGGTTTGCCCGAATAGCAGTTTTCTCTGCGTCGGTGTAATCACCTTTTGCAAGAGCAATACGGCCTTTGTTTACGAGCGGCTCGATCAGGCGAAGGGAATTCCTTCCATATAGTCTTTCGTACGCCGGTATTTGAATTTGCAATAACTTGTCGGCGTCGGAATAACGACCGAGCTGAATAAATAGTGACGTTAGCTCTTCGGCTGCTGAGAGGTCGGTGCCCATCGGGACATCCGCCCTCGATATCAATCGTTTTGATCGATCGAGATTCGCTTGAGCTTCTTCAAAAAGTCCCTTAACACCAAATAGTTTTGCCTGGGTTTCAATGGCGTGGACATAATCGCCGATGCGTTTGTTATCCTTTCTGTATTCCTCCAGTATCTTCAACGATTTGTCAATATTTTCCTCAGCCCGTTCGTATTGTCCTAACTTGATCTGGAGTTGAGCTATGTGGTCCAATTCCACGCCGTAGTCAGGGTCCTTGTCGCTATATTTTGATCGGGCGATGTCAGAAGCTTTGTCCAGCGCCGCCGTTGCTTCTGCATAACGGTCAGTGAATTCATAAAGGAGTGCTAGGTGATTGAGGATGTTGAGGTGATCCTTTTGCCATGGACCGATTTCCCCCGCTACAATGTTTGTATAACTTTCCTTGAAGATCTTCTCCGCTTCTTCCACCTTGTTTGTATAATCGAGGTAATAACAGGCTACACGGATTCGGGCAAGGTGATATTCAGGAGAATTTTCGCCATACAACTCCTTTCTTATCTCTGCAACTTCTGCAAGATACTTTTCAGCATTCTCATACTTTTGCTGCCGCTGCGAAACATCATGAAGGAAGTTGTAGATTCGTTCGGTGGTCCTGTAATTCTTTGGAAGCAGCTCTGAATTTACAACGGCCAGCGCATTTTTTTCAAGATCTTTTGTTTTATCACGCTCAAGTTTCGAATCAAATTCAACTGCCTGTAGGTTAATATGTACAAGGCTGGAGCGTGAAAAATATTTGTCGATTACCTTTTCGTATTCCTGTTTAACAAAAAGGTATTTGTTGCGTTCACCATCCTCCAGTAGTTGATGTAAATATGCGAGGTAAACATCGTGAGCAAGTGTATTCGTGGGGTTGGCTCTTTTCTTGAGGTCGCTAAGAATGTTGTCGTACCGCAGTTCACGTTCACGGTCTTCATTTCCATTGTCGACAAGCATTTGGGCGTAGAGGAAATTATTGTGCACCAGGGTAAGCGTTGTCTCCCCCATGTACCTTTGATTTTTCCTGATCCACGTTTGTGCCGCCTTAAATGCCGAGTCAGACGAGATGAGGTTTCCTTTCTTGCCATAAGCGTTGGCGATTAGGGTCAATAGCTTTGCATAGTCAGTAAATCTGGGTGCGAGTTCTGCAAATGGTACCCGCTCCGTTTTTATTGTTGTACCTTCGACGATTGTTTCCTTCTCGACGGCTCTACCGGCGAAGTGGCTCTCGACCCTTCTTAATAGCGCGATAGCCTCGTTGCTGAATCCCTGACCTGTGAGTGCTTCAGCTTCCACCAATGCAAGGCGCGCCTTCAATAGATCTGTTAACTGATTTGTGCTGACGAGCAGATCGCGTGCGCGATCGACGTATTCCCTACTAATGCGATAGTTCCCAAAATCATTGTATATGATAGCGACGTCGACAAGAGTTGATGCGTAACTGGTACTGTTGTCGCCATAAATTGAACTGCTGCTCAATAGCGCGTCGTTTAAAGTTTTGTCGAAATCCTTGAGCAACCCTGAGGCTAGATCAATCTTCGCTTCTCGTAAGTAGAGACCCGGCATATAGGGATTTTTGGGTCCCATTTTGGCAATGATGGATTTCCGCAGTTTATCCAGGCCACTGTTAGCCTTCGGAAAATTTCCCTCTGCATAGTCGCGGTCGATCTTTCGAAGACTCTTGTCAAACTTCTTGTTTTGAGCGGAGGTGGATTGGCCTAAAAAAATGATAAGCAGCATACAAGCTACGGCCCTTGCAGTTTTCATGATGCCCGGTTTAAGGATTGTAACACTAAACTAATGAATTGAACGCATTAATCCGGCGCGAGGGCAAATGGTAAATCGCGATTATCATGTAAGCAAATCCTGAATTCAGGGAGGAATTTATGCTTCCATCAGTTTTTGGAGTATTTGCTTTGCCGCTTCTGTAATGACAGTGCCCGGACCAAAGATAAAAGAAACTCCATTTTCTTCCAGGAAGGCATAATCGTGCGGAGGGATTACTCCACCAGCGATTACCATGATGTCAGGCCGGTTGATGTCCTTTAAGGACTGGATCAGTTCAGGTATCAGGGTACGATGTCCGCCCGCAAGACTTGAGATGCCGACAATATGGACATCGTTTTCTGCAGCCTGCCTCGCAACTTCCGACGGTGTTTGGAACAATGGGCCGATATCCACATCAAAACCTAAATCTGCAAAACCAGTTGCAATCACTTTTGCACCGCGATCATGACCGTCCTGGCCTATTTTTGCTACCAGTATACGGGGACGGCGTCCGTCGAGTGTGGCAAAACGATCGGAGAGCTGGCGGACTTCATTTATCTTATCCTGGCTTTTCATTTCCCTGGAATATACACCTGAAACAGATTGAATAGAAGCTTTGTAACGTCCAAAGACTACCTCAAGTGCTGATGATATCTCACCGAGTGTAGCACCTTTGCGGGCCGCTGCGATCGCATATTCCAAAACATTGCTTTTAGTGTCTTGGGCAGCGTTTGTCAATGCTTGTAGTGATTGCTCAACTTCGGTGGCATGACGCTGAAGTTTCAGTCGTTTCAATCGTTCAATTTGTTCGTTGCGAACTGCAGTGTTATCGACGGTAAGGATTTCAAAATCATTTAAGTGGGTCGTTTGAAACTTATTGACGCCAACAATAATGTCTTGGCCTGAATCAATTCTTGCCTGTTTCGCTGCGGCTGCCTGCTCAATCCTAAGTTTCGGTAAACCACTTTCAATTGCTTTGGCCATACCCCCCAATCCTTCCACTTCCTGCAGTAAACTCCAGGCTTTTTCAATGAGCAGGCCCGTAAGATTTTCAACATAATATGAGCCTCCGAGTGCATCGATCACTCGTGTAACTCCCGTCTTTTCTTCGAGATATAGTTGCGTGTTGCGAGCTATTCGCGCCGAGAAGTCTGTCGGTAACGCGATAGCTTCATCAAAAGAATTTGTATGTAGTGATTGTGTTCCCCCAAAAACGGCTGCTAAGGCTTCTACACAAGTACGTGTTACATTGTTGAAAGGATCTTGTGCTGTAAGACTCCATCCCGATGTTTGACAGTGAGCACGCAATGCAAGAGACTTTGGATTCCTGGGATTGAATTGGCGAATAAGCTGAGACCAGAGCACTCTTGCTGCCCGCATCTTTGCTGCCTCCATAAAAAAATTCATTCCTATTCCCCAAAAAAAGGAAAGGCGTGGAGCAAAATCATCAATAGCAATCCCGGCGTCCAACCCGGTACGAACATATGCTAATCCGTCGGCCAACGTATAGGCTAGTTCAAGATCAGCGGGCGCTCCAGCTTCATGCATATGATAGCCGCTTATACTGATGGAATTGAATTTGCGCATGTGCCTGGATGTAAAAGAAAAAATATCGGCGACAATTCGCATGGAATGTTCTGGCGGGTAGATGTAAGTATTCCTCACCATAAACTCCTTCAGTATATCGTTTTGAATTGTACCACTCAGCTGCGACGGTTTAACACCTTGCTCTTCGGCGGCGACAATGAAGAAAGCGAGAACAGGAATAACAGCGCCATTCATGGTCATTGAAACTGAGATCTTGTCCAATGGTATTTGATCAAACAAGATTCTCATGTCCTCGACAGTATCGATGGCAACACCAGCTTTTCCAACATCCCCTGCGACACGTGGATGATCAGAGTCGTACCCGCGATGGGTAGGAAGATCGAAAGCAACGGACAAACCACGTTGACCAGCTGCCATGTTTCTTCTGTAAAATGCATTTGATTCCGTTGCTGTCGAGAAGCCTGCATATTGTCGTATCGTCCATGGTCTCACGGTATACATCGTGGCATACGGACCTCTCAGATAGGGTGGAATTCCCGAAGAAAAATTTGTATTGAATTGCGAGGTGTCTGCGTCGCGATAATGATTTTTTATTTCAAAATTCTCAGGGCTAGTCCATACGATTTTTATTTTCGATTCAACCGGGGGAGGATTGTATTGATTGAATTTAATTTTTGATAAATCGGGCCTCATGATAGTTGCTTTTGGAAATCTGCCCATGCTGCTTGAGAAAACTCATCTACCATTTTCTCGATCACATACGATCCAGCTAGTGGATCGGCAACTTTGTCAAAATGTGATTCCTCCTTTAATACATTTGATACATTAAGCGCAACCCGGTCTGTCATGTCATTTGCTTCATCATTGGAGGAATTGGTTGTTATCACATTGGTTCCTCCAATTATCGCGGACATTGCCTGGTACGTATTACTTATCATGTTGCCATGAGGTTGAAATTTTTCGTCAACTTTATTTCGTGTCGAGCATCGCAGTTCCAGATCCGTTGGTTTGTAATCAGAAATTTCGAAAGCTTGAGAAAGCTGATACCAAAGCATCCGCATGGCTTTCAGCTTTGCAATATTTACAACGATACTTTCATCGCATGCCATACCCAAGGTGATAGAATGAAATATTGCCTTGCGATCAATTTTAAGATTGGTCATTTCATCTACGAGTTTCACACCTCGCAACAGAGCCCAGGAAATTTCTTTTGTTGGAGATGAGGGAGGAACTTCTATGCCAATCAGATGATAGTTCTTGTATTTATCAAGAAACTGTTTCACGACAGCATATAGGTGATCGGTTTCGGGCAATTGTTTCCACCAGAAGGCACCAGTCAATTTTGCAGGGTCATACTTTTCTTCTGCGTAAGCAAAAATTTTTGTCACCATATTAGCGTCAGCTATTTTGAACGCAACTGGGCAGTAATCCCACCTGACACCTTTAAGAATTTTGCTTATATCAGGATTTTGTATCTCTGTGATATCAAAGGCGATTCCATCTGCACCGCCCTGCAAATGTC
>JAEZBX010000102.1 GCA_023412765.1 Bacteroidota bacterium | reverse complement strand
ATCGTACACATATGCTTTCAACAGTTCATTTACGAGAGTAACCCACAGGGATACAACAGCCAGTTGAACAATAATTCTGATTCGGGATGGAATTGAATTTCGCATCACCGAAATAGCGACGTTAGAACAGGCTGTTACAACCAAAAGGCTAAGCGCCATAATGAAAGATGGTTTCATCTGTGTTGTTACAGCCAGGGCGGAGCAGATACCCAATACCTGTACCGTTATTGGATTATCTATGTCCAATGGGTTAGTAATAAGTTTTCTGTTCTTTTTTGAAAAAAGAGGCTCGCTCTTCTTTTCAACTACTACATTCTGAACATTTTCACTCATAAGAAGCTAGCTATTACCTTTTTTCGTTTTAAGATATTTTTCATAACTCTTGAAATAATCGGACAACATGTTGTTGACACCTTTTGCTGTCAGCGTCGCCCCAGACATACCGTCTACCCTATGGGCATCATCGCTATAATCATTTCCCTCCCCTTTCATCATCGTAACAGAAACTAATTTGTCACCTTCATAAATTGATTTTCCTTTGTAGCGTTCCTGGAGTTCTGTATCGGTCGAGATACGTGCGCCCAAGCCAGGCGTCTCACCTTTATGATCGAACTTAACACCACGAATGGTGCTCATATCAGACTCCAACGCGACATAACCCCAGATATCATTCCAAAGGCCAAAGCCGTAGACGGGAAGGATCACAAAATCTACCTTTTCGGGATCAGCTTCGTTCTTGAATTCATACACTGGTAGCAATCTATCTTTTGCGGGCTTTTTATATTCTGCAGCCAGATTAACGTCCTTGACATTAACACCTTCTTTAACGTTACCTTCAAAGTCGACGACGAATTCGTTTATGCGTGATTCATAGATCGCCGTAACGTCTTGTCCGTCCTGGAGATCCATGACGGTGGCAAGGATATTTTTTTTCAACTCGAGAGCCACGTTAAAAGCTTGCCGTTCTTTAAGACCTTCAGAGGCCATGGCCAACAGGCCGCCACACACAACGGTGAGTACCGCAGCATATATTATTATGTATTTATTGGACTGTCGCACGTTTTAGTCTTCGTTTTTTGTTTGCTTCTACTACAAAATAATCAATCAATGGAGCGAACACATTCATCAGCAATATTGCCAGCATAATTCCTTCCGGATAGGCTGGATTAAAAACACGAATTAACACCGTAAGCATACCGATCAATGCGCCATAAAACCATTTACCTGTTTCAGTATGCGTCGCAGTAACAGGGTCTGTTGCCATAAACACGGCCCCAAAAGCAAGACCTCCCATTACCAAATGATAATGTGCAGGCATTTCCACAAATGGATTGCCTCCAATCGCATTCAATAAGAGTCCCATCGCATATGCACCTCCAAATACGCTTACTATTATTTTCCAACTTCCAACACCAGTGAAAATTAGAATAAAAGCGCCAATAAGGCACATAATTGTCGACGTTTCGCCAACACTGCCGGGTATCAGGCCGAGGAACAAGTTGCCGAAACTGTAAACCCCGTCGGCCCAACCACTCCCAAACGTACTGAGTTCTGAAACAACATTTTCACCAGTAGTGATGGCGTTGGCTGCTACGGCCAGCGGCGTTGCTCCCGAGTATCCAGAAACAGTTTTTGCACCTTCTGGGAGGTAAGTCCAGACTTCTCCAGCAATATCCACGGGGTATGCAAAATATAAGAACGCTCTGGCTGTTAGTGCAACGTTTACCACGTTCATTCCAGTTCCCCCGAAAGCTTCTTTCCCTATGACGACAGCGAAGATTGTAGCAACGGCAACTTGCCAAAGTGGGATGTCAGGCGGCATCACCAAGGGAATGAGCATACCTGATACTAGAAATCCTTCGTTTACCGGGTGTCTTCTGAAGGTTGCAAAGATAAATTCGACACCAAGCCCAGCAGCATATGACACTACAATTACAGGTACGACTTTTATCAATCCAATCCACACCATTTCTCCCAGGGTACCTTCCACACCAGTAGCCACAAAATGCTGGTACCCGACATTATAAATTCCGAACAACAGACAGGGAATCATCGAAATAATCACGGTCATCATCAACCGCTTCATGTCGACCGCATCTCTTATTTGGGCACCCTTGGGACCGGTTGTTGTATTCGGAGCGAAAGCAAACGTATCGAAGGCTTCAAAGACGTAATAATAACGTTCCCACTTGCCTCCTCTTTCAAAATTATGTTTTGCCTTATCCAAGGCATCGCGTAAAAACTTCATACGTTTAGCTGTTCTGAATTAAATCTATCCCTTCGCGCAAGATGGCCTGGACGTTGTGCTTTGAAACATCAACGAACTCACAAAGTGCGAGGTCTTCCTCGATTACCTCGTAAATCCCCAACGCTTCCATATCGTCATAATCTTCAGCAATTATCGCTTTTAGCAAATGGGTCGGTAGCAAATCCATCGGCGTCACTTTTTCAAAAACGCCGGTTTGGACGAAAGCACGCGGCTCGCCTTTAGTATTGCTGTCTAAAACATACTCCTTGTTGTAGTTGAGAAATGAAAACAAACCAAACGCACGGCTGAGACTCAACTTGCTGGAAGATGGAGCGATCCATCCCATGAATTCATATTGGTCTCCTTCCGGTATCACCGAAACCAAATGATCATGAAATCCAATGTGACCGTCTTCCATTTCAATTCTTGTTCCGGTGAGTACGTTACCTGAAATAACTCTCACATGATTCTGCTTCAAATTATTTTGCAGAAATTTCTTTACCGATGCGCCGATATGTGTTTTGTAATATTTTGGTTCGCTTACTTCTGATCCTGCGACCGCAACAATTTTTGAGGTGTCAAAAACCCCCTGTGTAAAAAGTTTGCCAATTTGGATAACACCATACGGATTAATCGTCCAGATTATGTCGCTTTTTCCCAGAGGGTCAAGATGATGAATTTGAACTCCAACACAGCCTGACGGATGTGGCCCAGAAAATTTATTCAACTCTACCCCCTGTACCTGCGAGAAGATCGTTCCGATCTCCTTCTTGGTATGAACGTTCAGGTTGATGGGTCCTTCGGTAAACTTTTTCAGGATATCAATACCCACCTGAAAATGTTGCTCCTGGCCTTTGAAAAGAAAATTGTAATCCGGCGCGAGTGGATGTGAATCAAAGCCGGAGATAAATATTGATTTGGGTGTTTCGGCAGGGTCGGCGACAATTCCAAAAGGCCGCTGAACGATATTCACCCAAACTCCGCTCTTCAATAATTGCTCCTGCACTTCCTGTCTCGACAGATTCGCGATATCCGAAACTGAATATTTGTTGAAGGACAAATGCTCGACAGATCTATCTGCAAGAATTTTTACTTCAAGCAACTTGCGCTTCTCACCGCGCTTGATTTCCACAACCTCACCACTAACAGGGGCGGTGAACATAATCTTTTCATTTCTTTTGTCGTGAAAAAGGGGAGATCCTGCCTTTACCAAATCACCCTCATTTACAACAACCTTAGGAAGATAAATACCGTGAAAGTCAGTTGGCTTAATCGCAAAAGTATCTGGTTGTACGTTTTGCTCTAATTTTAAGGATGCTTTTCCTAGGAGGTTGATATCGAAACCCTTCTTCAGTCGGATAAGTTTGCCCATGTACCTGGCGTCAATTTTAGACGTGGCAAAATTAGCATTTTTCACAACATACAATAGGAGAAAAACACTTTTTGGAGCGGTTAAAAACGGATGTTTTCGGCGGTTTACGCCCGCCCTTTAGACGGGTGACATTATACGGGTTAATGCCATGCGAACCACCTCATCAACCTGCTCTTCCAGGGTTATGTGCGTAGTGTCGATAACAATTGCATCATCAGCTTTTCGCAACGGACTTTCAGCGCGAGTGGTATCTATTTGATCGCGTTGAACAATATTAGTGATAATATCATCCAGGTCTACCAACCGGTCCTTTTCCAACAATTCTTTCTGTCGCCTAAAAGCACGCACGAGCAAGTCAGCACACATAAACAATTTCAGATCGGCGGATGGGAACACCACTGTCCCGATATCTCGACCGTCCATCACAACTCCCTTCTCCTTACCCATTTTGCGCTGGAGTTCGACCATTGCCACACGCACATCTTTAACAGCACTTACTTCGCTTACGCGTTCGGAAACACGCATGGTTCGAATGGCTTTTTCTACGTTCAGTCCATTCAAAAAAGTTTCGGAAATATTTCGGGAGTTTACTTTGAAAGAGATATTGATCTGCTGCAACGACCGGGATACTTCTTTTGGATTTGTCAGTGCGACATGGTGTTCCATGAAGTATAACGTTACTGCCCGGTACATGGCACCCGTATCAATGTATCGGTAACCCAAAATCCCGGCGACCATTTTAGCGGTGCTGCTTTTACCACAAGCCGAATACCCATCAATCGCGATTACAATTTTTCGCAGATTCATCAGCAGTCTTTTTGTGGACAGGGCATCGGTTTCCCAGGCTTGATCTTTTTGTGCTTATGCGGATGATGATGTGATGCACAGGATCCCAACATCAACACCATAGACAGGATTAAGAAAAATCTACTAACTCTTTTCACGCAGCGTATCATTTGACGAACCCAAAAATAGGTAAATGGCGCGCATGTGCAAAAATTGACATAAGGCACTAAAAAGGTGCCACTAAGACACTTTCAAGACAGAAATTTTGCCACGAAGGCACAAAGACACGAAGAAATCACAAAGAATTTTTTGAAAAAATGCAGATGGAAAAAAGCTTAGTGATTTCTTTGGCCTTCGTGACTTTGTGGCGATTTGACAAATAAATCTTTTACTCGACGAAAGCGTTTAAATTGAAGACAAACAATCAACCATGGAAACAAGTAACGAAGGTAAAAACGAAAAAACGTTTAAAAATTTTGGGCGAAAAGTGGACGATTTCGTAACTGAACTCAATGAAGCCAGCGAAAAACTTCGGAACGAATTCAAAGAGAAGTATGACGAGCTTCGATCCGCCGCCGAGAAACTAAAAAAAGAATCTGAGACTAATGAACGTTGGAGGGAAGTAGAAGATAGTCTGAGAAAAGCCGGCGATGAACTTGCCAATGCTTTTAAAGCGGCGTTTCGGAAGCGAGATCCTCAGGATCCCCCCACCCCGTAGGGGTTGAAGGTGTTTAGGTGTTTAGGTGTTTAAGTGTCTATGTAGTAACCAATAAAATCGGTGGTGCTTTCTCCTCGTTTGCATTGGCTCTCTTTCAAGTATTACATGCGAGAGACGGGCGCCACCTAAACACCTAAACACTTAAACACCTAAACACACTAGTCTTTCACCACGCTCGAAGCCCCCGACGTATTCGCTACCACCGAAGGTTCGCCGCGATAAAGAACGGAGCTGGCACCACCTGCTGTGACGTCCAGGGCATCCGTTACAGTAACTCGGCCAGAGCTGGCACCAGACAGTTCAAGGAATGCCTCCTTCACAGGATAATCGAAAGCTTTGAGTGAAGAAGCACCAGAAAGTTCTCCAACCAGCTCTACTCCATCACCAAACAATAATACTTCTGATCCACCGGAAGCAACCAATTCAACTCGGTTGAATTTGGAATCAACCTGGCAAACCGAAGCACCTGACAAATAAAGATCGATTTCATCACTTTCAAAGCCGCGGATCTTTGAGTCGCTCGCACCAGAAAAGTTTGCCGCAACCAACGCAGGCATAGTGATATCAATATAAGTATCATGATGACGATCTCTCTGGTCGTCAAATTCAATAACAAGGGTATTGCCCTGTTTGTAAACTTCCAGATCGTCAACATTTCTTCTATCACCTCTAACCTTTATACTAAAGGAATTAGCCTGATCCACCCTGATACGGAAATTGCTACCCATCTCCAGGCGATCAAAATCAGTTATCGCGAAATCCTTGCGAACTTCCTGGAGCGGGCCGGGATCTTCGCGATCACAAGCGAAAACAAAAACGGCCAAAACGATGACGGCAGACTTAATTACGAAATGCGAAACTTTTGACATATTTGGTTAGTGTTGTTTTTTGGTATGACAACCCTAACGGATAATACCCCTATTCTAGTTGCAGAAAATCTTAGTTTTGAGCGATCGAAATGGCCTTGACGTTAACGAATTCCTTTATTCCAAACTCAGACAATTCACGGCCATAACCTGATTTTTTGATACCTCCGAAGGGTAATCTCACGTCCGACCGCATCAAAGCATTAATAAGCACCGAACCAGAGTCCAGGTTGCGGGCGATTCGTTCTCCAACAGTTAAATCCTGGGTCCACACTGTAGCACCGAGACCATAGCGGGTTTGATTGGCAAGTAAGATTGCCTCTTGTTCGTCGCGGGCAGTGATTACCGCCGCCAGTGGACCAAAGGTCTCTTCGTCGAAGGCCGGCATTCCGGGTACAACCTCGTCCAATAATGAAGCCTGGAAATTGCAGCCATTTCGCGAGCCACCAGTAATCAATTTTGCTCCCGCACTTACCGACTTTTGTAATTGACTTTCCAGCTTCTCAGCAAGATCGAGTCTTGCCATCGGCCCAAGTGTTGTAGTAGGATCGAAAGGATCTCCCTGCATCAATTCACGGATGCTGGCAGTAAATCCTTCCAGGAATTGCTTCTTAATATCCTTGTGAACAATAAATCGTTTAGCAGCTATACATGATTGCCCAACATTCTGCATGCGCGACTGCGTCGCCACCTTTATCGTACGTTCCACGTCAGCATCCGGCATCACGATGAATGCATCGCTTCCTCCAAGTTCAAGCACGCTGCGTTTAATGTTTTTTCCTGCGAGTGAAGCCACCTGCGATCCTGCCGCCTCACTGCCAGTTAGTGCAACACCCTGTACGATATCTGAGACAATGATTTGTTCAACCAGATCAACTTCCACCACCAAACTTTGAAATACACCCGAAGGAAAGCCCGCGTCAAGAAATAACTTCTCGATCATTAGGGAGCATCTTGTAACATTTGGCGCGTGTTTTAACAAGCCCACGTTTCCTGCCATTAGCGCTGGGGCAGCGAAGCGGAACACTTGCCAAAACGGAAAATTCCATGGCATGATGG
>JAEZBX010000095.1 GCA_023412765.1 Bacteroidota bacterium | reverse complement strand
GACATTTTAAAATAACACATGTAAGAGCACGACTAGCCAATAGAGCAAGACGACGAAAATTACTGCAAAGTCAATTCGCGAACTTTCGTTTTCATATTTCTGTATTTCATTGTTTGCATTCATAATTTTAAATTTTACCGGAAGAGGACGAACCCGAATTCTTAAATGACCAGGCCATTTGTATGAATACCAGTCCAACTAGAATGAAGAGCACACCGAGAAAGAATAAACCGAAGTACACGTCAAACCCCGCTGTTTCTAATATTGAAGCTGCGCCAATCGCTGCTGTCGCACTTAATGCGAGTTTAAGGCCATCGACTTTCCAGGGTATTAGCTTCTGACTATTGAGGATTTGCAGCGCGACACCAAACTCAATGAATGCCAGAGCTAACATGAAGAATCCAAATATGGTAACTACTGTCAGGGTATTGGTTGCTCCAGCAAAAATGGCTAGCGATAGTCCCGTTACGGCGAAACCAATCCACCAAAAATATTTTGAGGGTACTGGTGGCGCTTTTACGGTCCGGCCAATCAGAGCTCCAAGGCTGACTATCGACAATGATGCAGCAACAAAAATGTATTCAAGGATGCTCGACCCGTTGAAGTTTATCAGGCCTGCAGTTATCCCCGAAATAAGAAGTATAATTCCCATCAACAAGATCTTTTTATCGGTATTCATATCACAATTCTTTAAATTAAACCATTGCCAATATTTGATTGCCCTCAAATAGAGTGATGCACGCTAGCTTGGCTTATACACTAGCGTTACAATTCAAGCCAATACCCTGTTCCTGTAGATCCCAGGATATTGTATGCTTTTTCACAAATTTTACGCGTCTCGATACCTGGTGCGGTATCGGTTAATTATGGACGATCATTCGGTGCCGGTGTAGCGCTCAACGAAATCTGAATGATCAGTCTGGGGATTTCGTTTATGAGATACTACGTTCTTTGCAGCGAATGACCTTAAAGATCTCTTTGATTCGCATAGTAGTTATCGTTTTAATTATCAACAAGTTACATAAATATTTCCTTAATTCCATTGATCCAGGTTAAGAAAGCAGTCACCTTCAACCAAAACAAAAAACGGCTGGATCGTGCAGAAGCAATACTTTGTTTACGCTTCTTAAACTGTGATGGAAAATCGTCGCCTAGCAGCTAGCCGTAGCGTGCCATATTCCACCATCGTTATTTTTGCATCATCGGTGCCGCTAATATGGTCGTACCGGGGATCGACGTCGGCAACAAGATATTTAGGTTCATCGATGGTCAATGGAAGAGCGGTTTAAAATTTTCGAGATGCAAATTAACTTTCCTGGTAAGCGAGAAGGTATCCTAAAAACAAAAAAAATGCGCTGAAGTTTTACTAAAACTGGGATTTAAACTGACGTTAGTGCAAAGGACCTGAAAATTAAAAAAGCAATTCCGCAAACCAGTTCGATTGGAAATGGTCTGCAGAATTGCCCGTGTAGCTGATACGTTATTTGATCTTATACTTTTTCTTCCAACACAGCCTTAGCTTCGTCGGTAGTGATCTTTTCTTTGATTTTTCTTTCCAGTTCGTCCATCAATTCTGGATTATCTTCAATGAGTTGCTTAACGGCATCGCGACCCTGGCCTAGTTTGTTACCGCCGTAAGAGAACCATGAACCGGATTTTTGAACAACATTTAACTCGACACCAAGATCTATTATCTCTCCAGCTTTGGAAATTCCTCGGCCGTACATAATATCGAACTCGACAACCTTGAATGGAGGAGCTACTTTATTCTTCACAACTTTAACTTTTACGCGGTTACCCGTGATATCATCCGCAGATTCTTTTATCTGACCGATTCTGCGAATGTCTAATCGTACCGACGCATAAAATTTAAGTGCGTTACCACCCGTTGTCGTTTCAGGATTCCCGAACATAACGCCGATTTTTTCGCGAAGCTGGTTGATGAAGATACAAGCACACCCGGTCTTATTTATTGTGCCGGTAAGTTTCCGTAAGGCCTGAGACATAAGCCTTGCCTGAAGACCCATTTTACTTTCACCCATTTCACCCTCGAGCTCGCTTTTTGGAACGAGTGCTGCAACGGAGTCAACAACGATGATGTCGATAGCTCCCGAGCGAATCAGGTGGTCGGCAATTTCAAGCGCTTGTTCGCCATTGTCGGGTTGTGAAATCAGGAGATTTTCGGTATCGATGCCTAATTTTTCAGCATAGGCTTTATCAAACGCGTGTTCTGCATCTATAAATGCGGCAAGACCGCCTTTCTTTTGCGCTTCGGCAATGCAATGCATCGTCAGAGTAGTTTTACCCGAAGATTCCGGGCCATAAATTTCTGTTACTCTTCCGCGGGGAATACCACCAATGCCAAGGGCTATATCAAGTCCCAGAGAACCGGTTGATATCGCTGGCACATCCACTACCTTTTCATCGCTGAGTTTCATCACCGTGCCCTTACCATAAGTCTTTTCCAGCTTGTCAAGAGTTAACTGAAGTGCCTTAAGTTTTTCTTTAGCGTCGCTCATATGTGTTTTTCATGTTTTAGTTACTGTATAACAAAACCGATTGATAGGAAAAGGGGTAGGATCTAATCACACGATCTTCTTATTACCTACGGCTAACTGTCAACGGTTTGTAAGGCTGAAATTAATACTTGAAAGTCAATTTTAAAATCAGTCGCAAGCAGATAATCTGTACGGAAAATCGAATTTATTGCTTTATTGCTTTAGGATATATTATCTAAATAAATTGCATTCAACTAGTTGAGGTGGAACGAATGTCATTGACAATAAGTGTCAAACCGTTTTTAGTCTATAAATATTTCGGGCAATACGCTTTTGTGGATAAAAATTCAACGTTGGTAATGCCTCTGAATCATATTGTCGAAATCAGTAAATCCAATCTCCAAGTCAAATGAAATTGCGATTCCGTCGCTCGTTAAAATGGTTACTCTGGACCGTACTCACGACGGTGGTTATATTGATCGCAGTTTATTGGGAATTGATACTATATGGGTTGCAACAAGGACAGGGACAATTCAATATTATATTGAATGCGCGGCCTGTTGAAGAATATTTGAACGATCCATCATTTCCAGATTCCCTAAAATCCCGACTAGTACTAATCAATGAGATCCGAAAATATGCCATCGATTCCCTGGGCTTGAAAGACACCGAGAACTACAAAACGCTGTACGACCAGAAAGGCAAGGAGGTAATGTGGGTAGTAATCGCAAGTGAACCTTATCAGTTGAAACCAAAGGAATGGAAATTTCCCGTCGTAGGCTCGGTCCCCTATAAGGGTTTCTTTAAAAAGGAACGAGCAGACAATCTGAAAAAGGAATTGGAGGAGGAGGGTTGGGATGTTATTGTCAGAAATCCCGGTGGATGGTCTACCCTTGGATGGTTTACCGATCCCATTCTCAGCAAGATGTTGACGCGAAGCGAGGGTGACCTGGCCAATTTAATTATACATGAGATGTCGCATGCAACAATTTTTGTCAAAGACAGTGTCGAGTTTAATGAAAATCTTTCAACGTTTATCGGAGACCGCGGTGCAGAACAATTTCTGATTTATAAGTACGGCCCCGATTCAAAGGAATACACTTCCTATATTCAAGAGGATTCAGATTATTTAAAGTTTGTTGATCATATGCTGCGCGGCGCGCAAAAGTTGGACAGCCTCTATGCAACAATGACTGATTCAGATCCAATTCCACAGAAAAAAATGTTGAAGGAAAATCTTATACAGCAGATTGTAAAAAACATGGACACGTTGTCGCTCGCTCTAACCAAAGAACCTTCAGCCCGTTTCAAGAAATCTCTTCCCAACAATGCTTATTTTATTAATTATCGCCAGTATCAGGCAAAACAAACAGACTTCGCCGAAGAATGGCGATTGAAATTCGGCAGTGACCTCAAAGCTTACATTGCTTACCTCAGTGACAAATATCCATTTCTATAAAGGCTTCAATCGTATGAAAGTCTGCTCCGTAAAATACTTGTCCTAATACTCAAGTCCTACTTTGTCATCTTTGGAAATCATATTCACCTTTTAAATCTTTTTAGCATTAAGTTTCAGCCAAGGTTCACATTCGCGCTCACCCTCGAGTGAACATCGTACAAACTTCAATGCGCGCCCTATACCCTATATACTTATATACCTTTACCTCACCTTATTAAGGAATTGTTAAGAAAGTATCTTTTATTCTGGAATACTTCCTTTCTGCGTATGTTTGGGAAACAGTTTTACCTATGGGAAACAAGCTGGCGCACAAAGTGCTTGTCGTCGATGATGAGGAGCCGATCCTTGAATTGTTGAAGTACAATCTCGAAAAGGGTGGCTACGAAGTGAAGACCGCACAGGATGGTGCGAAGGCTATTGACATTGCGAAAAAGTTCCTGCCTGATCTTGTGCTGTTGGACATCATGATGCCAAAAATGGACGGGGTTGAAACCTGTCGGCAGCTTCGTGATATGCCCGAGTTGCAAAAAACTTTTGTCGTATTTTTAACGGCGCGATCAGAAGAATACTCCGAAGTGGCGGCCTTTGATATTGGTGCCGACGACTATATTACCAAACCAATCAAGCCGCGTGCTTTGATGAGCAGGATTAGTGCGCTATTCCGAAGAGAATCAAAAAAATCCTTGCCATCAAACGCAATTACGATCGACGATCTCACTATCGATCGCACCAGCTACACCGTCACCATCGAGGGAAGAGAGATCACGCTGCCAAAAAAAGAGTTCGAACTGCTTTATTTTCTGGCACAGAATCCCAATAAAGTATTTGGCCGCGAAGAATTGCTTCAAAACATCTGGGGAACGGATGTTTATGTGTTAGCCCGAACCGTGGATGTCCATATCCGGAAAGTGCGAGAGAAAATAGGCGAAAACTATATTAATACCGTGAAAGGTGTTGGGTATAAGTTTATGCAATAAGTCCAAGGCCACCGATACATTACTTCAGAGCCACGACGGCGCAGAGATTTTATTTTATCTTAGGGCATGGTTTATAGTTCACGAGGATTGGCGCTTTTGCTGGCCGTTTGTATCGCTGTGATCACATCCCTGTTTTTGTCCCTTTTTAAAAGTGTCGATCTCAATGCTCTTGTGGTTGCCTTTTTCATCAGTCTGTCTGTCTCGTACCTACTCATTTTCGTGGTTTTGGAGTTTCTGATATTTCGTGAGATCAACCGGATCTACAAGTTGATCAACAAACTAAAAAAGAAAGAGCTCTCGGACATCACCGATGGAAAATCGTCGCCGCTAAATCCCTTGAAGTCCATTAACGATGAAATTTTTTCGTTTGCCGATTTAAAACAAAAGGAAATTGATAAGTTGAAGAAACTTGAGGCCTTTCGGAAGGAGTTTATTGCAGACGTCTCTCATGAACTTAAAACACCAATTTTCGCAGCGCAAGGGTTCGTGCATACCCTGCTCGATGGCGCTGTTAACGATAAGGCTGTACGCAACCGATTTTTAAAGAAGGCAGCGAAAAGCCTTGATGGACTTGATGCTCTCGTCCAGGATCTGCTGACGCTTTCACAAATTGAAACCGGTCAGATCAAAATGCAATTTGAAAACATAAACCTTTACAAACTTACGGAAGAGGTCTTCGAACAGTTTGAAGAAGAGGCAAGCAAAAAAGAAATCGCGCTGCGCATCTCAAGCGAATCAAAGAAAATATTTGTATTTGCCGACGGACAAAGGATCAGCCAGGTTATGACCAACCTCATATCAAATGCGTTGAAACATTCTCCCGACAACGGAGAAATAATTGTGTCATTTGACTATAGTAAGAAATATGTGACCACATCGGTCCGTGATTTTGGTGAAGGAATCCCAGTTGACGACCAGAACAGAATATTTGAAAGATTTTATCGCGTGGATAAAAGTAGAAGTCGCGAAAAAGGTGGAACGGGTCTTGGCTTATCTATTGTTAAGCACATACTGGATGGACATAGCACAAAGGCTGAGGTGGAAAGCGAACCCGGAAAAGGCGCGACCGTCCGATTCAGATTGCCGCGCGCAAAGAATGATTTGGCTGAGCTGAGAAAGGTTTCAAAGAGCGAAAAAAGTTGAAAAATTCACGCATAAGATTTGAAGACATCGTCCTGTTTGAAGACGACGATTTTGTTGTAGTTAATAAGCCGCCGTTTCTCTCCACCCTGGAAGACAGAAATGAAAAAATAAACCTGTTGCGATTGGCTAAGGAATACGCTTCTGATGCGCAGGTCTGTCACCGATTGGATAAGGATACTTCGGGGGTGCTGGCTGTCGCCAAAAACCCTGCCGCCTACAGGCATCTCAGTATGCAATTTGAAAGCCGGCAGGTAACTAAGCTGTATCATGCGCTGGTCGATGGAATCCATCAGTTTGACGATGTGAAGGTGGAACAACCCATTCTAAAACAACCCGACGGAATCGCTAAAATCAGCAAGCGCGAAGGTAGGCCAGCCTTGACCTATTTTACCTCAATTCAATTCTTCCAACATCATACGCTTGTCGCCTGCCGACCCGTGACTGGAAGAATGCATCAGATCCGACTCCATATATCTTATCTCGGGGCACCTATTACAGGCGATGTGCTATATGGCGGAAAGCCCCTCTATCTTTCCCAGCTTAAAAAGAAGTTTAATCTGAAAAAAGACACTGAGGAGGAGCCGCTAATAAAGCGAATGGCTTTACACGCTTCCTCCCTTGAATTCAAAGATCTGGCGGGCTCCACTCAATTAATAGAAGCGCCATATCCCAAGGATATGCAGGTTTTGGTCACCCAACTGGGAAAAAACAGCTGACGGTTAATTCTACCTTGTTAAGTTAGAAAAAAGGATGGAGAACTAGGTATAAAGGTATATGGTATAAGGATCGTCCTTGCAAAAGCACACCCTATACCCTTATTCCTTTTTATTTCCCGCTCATTCAAAACACCGCAAAAACATGAACTAGGATTAGTCCTTATACCTTATACCTTATTCCCTATTCCTTTTTTCTGATTTAACAAAGTGGTACTTATCCTTTATTGGCAAGCGAAGAAGCGACAAAATTGTGAATGCAGCTTGCATTTCCCGGAACAGCAAATTACCTTTGTGTCCCTTTTTGAGGGGGTAGTGTATTTAATCGTTAAAAAATGGATCATAATAGCTTTAAAACCAGCTACGCAACGAAGGCCACAGTAGAGAAGAATTGGTTCGTTGTAGACGCCAATTCGCAAGTTTTGGGTCGAGTTGCAAGCCAGGTAGCACATATACTTCGCGGCAAGCATAAAACCAGTTACAGTCCGCACGTAGACTGTGGTGACAATGTAATTGTCATCAACGCTGAAAAAGTTAGAATGACTGGAAAGAAATGGTCTGACCGCGTCATTTTCACACACTCTGGTTACCCTGGTGGGCAGCGTGAGCACACTCCCAATTTGATCCGCAGCAAGCACCCTGAACGCCTTATTGAACACGCCGTTCGCGGAATGCTTCCCAAAAACAGATTAGGAAGTGAAATCTATAGAAGTCTCCATGTTTATGCTGGAGCAGAACATCCCCACACCGCACAACAACCCAAAGAATTAAAATTCTGATATGCAGATAACTAACACCATCGGAAGACGGAAGACATCGATCGCCCGGGTATATATCAAACCCGGCAAGGGAGATATCATCGTAAATGACCGCGATTTAAAGGACTATTTTATCTCTGAGATACATCAGACGTTGGCAAAACAAGCTTTGGCGGCGCTCAAATTAGAGGGCAGCTACGATGTAACGGTTAATGTAGAAGGTGGTGGCGTAACTGGACAGGCGGAAGCAGTGCGTTTAGGTATTGCCAGGGCACTGGTTGAAATCAGCGCTGAAAACAAGCCTGCATTGAGAAAAGAAGGTTTTATGACACGCGATTCCAGAATGGTTGAGCGTAAGAAACCAGGCCGTAGAAAAGCAAGAAGAAGATTCCAGTTTAGCAAGCGATAGAACAATACTCAAAAACAGAATGGCAGAAAAATTAACATATCAGGAATTGTTGGATGCAGGTGTTCATTTTGGTCACCTTACCCGCAAATGGAATCCAAAGATGGCAGAGTTCATCTTCATGGAAAACAATGGCATTCATATTATCGACCTGAATAAGACTTTGTCTCAACTGGATGAAGCAACCTTTGCCCTCAAAAATATTGTTCGATCTGGTCGCAAGATCATGTTTGTCGCTACCAAAAAACAAGCGAAGGACATCGTTACAGACGAGGCAAAAAGATTGAACATGCCTTATGTCACTGAACGCTGGTTGGGTGGAATGCTTACAAACTTTGCAACGATCAGAAAGTCGTTGAAGAAGCTTTCTCAGATTGAAAAGTTAATGAAGGACGATGCTTTCAGCAACCTTGCAAAACGTGAGCGTCTCATGATCACACGCGAAAAGGCAAAGCTTGAAAAACTATTGGGTGGTATTGCAGACCTTAACAGGTTGCCGGCAGCTCTTTTCGTCATCGACGTTAAGCGCGAGCATATTGCAGTTACCGAAGCTCAAAAATTGAATATCCCGGTTTTCGCTTTAGTAGATACAAATTCAGATCCTTCGGGAGTGGATTTCCCTATACCTGCTAATGACGACGCATTCAAATCAATTTCACTTCTCACCAAGCATATTGGCAAGGTGATCGAAGAGTCGTTGATGGAGCGTAAGAAGGACAAAGAAGACGCGGCTCATAAGAAGGATGAAGACGAAAAGAGAAGAGTTGACGAACCGGTAGAAGAAGCGAAGTAAATACTAGCAATTAGAAGTTATTAGTCGTCCTGCCGCCTTTGAAACAATAAAGCTGGTGGGACGGTTTATTTTTAGGGCACATCAAAAAACTAAATCACTACAATATGGCAGCAATATCAGCGCAAGATGTAAATAAGCTCCGTCAAATGACTGGCGCAGGAATGATGGATTGTAAGAAAGCTCTAACAGAAGCGGACGGAGATTTTGAAAAAGCCATTGAGATCTTAAGAAAAAAGGGCCAGAAAGTATCTGCATCCCGGTCGGATAGAGATGCAAAGGAAGGTTCCGTATTCATTAAGGTGAGCGACGATAAAAAAGAGGCGGTTCTGATTGCGTTAAACTGCGAAACGGATTTTGTTGCTAAGAATGAAGAGTTTCAATCGTTGGGAAAACTGATTGCTGAAACTGCTTTTGACAATAAGCCGGCAGATAAAGAAGCTCTCCTAAGCCTTAAGGCTGGTGCGCTTTCATTAAATGATAAGATTGTTGAGCTGGTCGGTAAGATCGGTGAGAAAATCGAAGTGAGTGAATACATTCATATGAAGGGTGAAACAGTCGTTCCCTACGTTCACGCCGGTTCAAAACTCGGTGTACTGGTTTCGCTTAAGGGAATCAACGGTAAGGATGTCACAGAAGCTGGAAAAGATGTTGGTATGCAGATCGCAGCGATGAACCCTGTGGCAGTGGATGAAAAATCTGTTGACAAAACTCTAATTGAAAAAGAACTTGAAATTGCCAAGGCGCAGATTATCGCAGAAGGTAAACCTGAAAATATGGTAGAAAAGATTGCGCAGGGTAAGCTGAACAAATTTTTCAAGGAAAGCACGTTGTTACACCAGGCATTTGTGAAAGACAACTCGAAGACGGTTGCACAATACCTGGATAGTGTTTCCAAAGGTTTGACCGTCGCTGAATTTAAAAGGGTGACAATAGGTTAAACAGCATATAATCAAGACACTAAGCCAGGCCACGAACCTGGCTTTTCTTTTTTTCGTTTTGTGAAGTAAAAACTGACTCCATGTTTAAATCTGTCCATCCTTTTGACCAGTCCGTCATTGAAACGTTCCCAACCATGAATAGCGCGGCCGTTGCCGTAAAACTTGGAATTGCATCTAAAGCTTTTCAGGAATGGAGAAAAACCTCCATTTCAGAAAGAAGCAAACTTATGCTGAACGTTGCTTCGATTATCCGTGAGAAGAAGGATGAATACGCTCGTGTCATAACCCTTGAGATGGGCAAACTTTTGTCGGAGGCTAAAGCGGAAGTCGAGAAAAGTGCAACCGCTTGTGAATATTTTGCAACGAACGCCGAAGAATTTTTAAAGGACCAGTCGATTTCAACTGAAGCAAAGCAGAGCTTTGTTGCCTTTCAGCCGATAGGTGCGGTATTGGCCATCATGCCATGGAATTTTCCGTTTTGGCAAGTGTTCCGCTTCGCTGCCCCAGCGCTAATGGCAGGAAACGTGGGCTTGTTAAAACACGCGCCAAATGTTACAAGATGCTCCCTAATGATCGAGAA
>JAEZBX010000083.1 GCA_023412765.1 Bacteroidota bacterium | reverse complement strand
TGAGCCTGATGGTTTCATTTAAGATATGCAAGCGGGGCACGGGAATTAGAAATCCCGCAATTACCGTATAGTATAAAAGTATGATAGTTACAATTTTCCACCAGCTAATAGGAACAGTTTTCATTTACTTTCTTTCAATGCTTCGATTCAATGTGGATCTGTCAGTCGGGTGTGATCATATTTTTCAATCAGATGCACATGGCACAATACTTGGTAAAAGTAGTTGGAATATGAATGTAATTCTCACCTTTTACCGCAATTTTGAAAAGGTAAGCAGTAATCTGAAAGGTACTCGGTACCCGATAGCCATCGGGTCGGTCGGCTCGAGCAAAGGGAGTAGCTTAGTTGAAAGTGAAATAAATGCCAGCAATTTTATTCTCGATTGACAACCTTTTACCCAAAGTCAAAGTAGTACTATCGTAAATCGAGCCGACCGATCCGATAGTTATCGGATACCTTCCACTTGTACCTGCGATAGAAAAGTGCTTCGGTTATAATCAAGTCGTACCACAGGTCGAGCCCGACACCGATCACCTCGCTTTAAAGAATCCAATAGTCAAGTGCTAAACTCTTAATAAGAAAATCGAAAAAGTCGAGTCCGATACCGATCACCTCGTTTTAAAAACATCCAATTGTCAAGTGCTGAACTCTTAATAAAAAAATCGAAAACGTCGAGCCCGACACCGATCACCTCGATCAAATGTAGTGTATCGTTGAGTCTCCTTATTAAACTAGAATATGCGGACCGTTGCGTCCGACACCGATTACC
Source organism: Bacteroidota bacterium (assembly GCA_023412765.1). Classification (GTDB taxonomy): domain Bacteria; phylum Bacteroidota; class Bacteroidia; order Cytophagales; family Cyclobacteriaceae; genus Chryseolinea. Next base: position 4,922 of record JAEZBX010000083.1, on the reverse strand, counting down.
GACTAAGTGATCCAATGCAACGTCTTCGGCTCCACTGGATTTTTAAACGGCGTCTTGTTCTGCTGCGACAAATCCCATTGACGCTTTAGTTCGTGATACCACCTTGCCTGAGCATCTGGTTCGCCCAATAGCATCAGTGTTGGTTTTGATTTCAGACCTTCGCCAAGCTTTCGGAAGACGCCGAGATCCTGATGTATAAATTGTTTCCCCAATTGTCGCAGCGGCCACCATACAAATTTTACAAACTCTATGGATGTATAAAAGATGTGGTTGAGCTCCGTTTCGTTTTCATTTATAGGAGTGAGGCAGGTAATGGAGATGATTTCATTTTTACCGACCTGGATGTGTTCGGTCCGGACTCCCGGCAGTTGAAAATTTATTTCAGTAGATGTTTCCCCTTTGAGGATTGAATAGCCTTTTGAATTTGATGAAGGCTTGTGCCGCACCATCTTGAAGCCAAGATCAACTGGCTCAAATCGCTTCTCTTTAAGTTTCAGTTTTTTTGCCGAGCGCCAATACCACGACTGATGAACAAAGGTAACATGGGCTGGATCGATGAGTCCGATGACGGCATGATCAATATCTGCCGGCATAATTACTTTTTCAACAAACAGAAACTTTCGGTCAGCCGGAGCGAGCAGATTAGGAATGCGCTCATCAGCTCCCTGCAGCTGAGTTTTATTCTGTGGGATATAAATCCATATCGTACCACTGATTTCTTTGCAAGGATACTTAAATACTTTGACCTTCCGCGTATCAAACTTCTCATCAGCAAGAGCGGGAATCCCGGTACATGCGCCGGTATGGTCAAACTTCCATCCATGATAGCAACACTGAATTGTATGCCCATCGTACCAGCCTTGCGATAATGGCACACCCCGGTGAGGGCAATTATCTTTCAGGGCGAATGGCTGATTGTTTTCATCGCGGCCAAAAACTATTTTCTCTCCAAGAATTTCTTTGGCAACAAGTTTCCCCTGCTTTAGAAAGTTGCCATGCATTGCAAAGTACCACAGGTTCTTTAAAAAAAGCGACTCCGTCATTTATCGGTGAGCTGAAAAAGGTAAGTAAAGAAGTAATGGTTAAGATTCCAAACCCGCCTTTGAAATATAGCTACTCCAAAATTTTTGGCTTCGATATCAAAACCGCAATCGTTTCCGATTAAATTTATTGTTTTATTTCTCAAACTTTAGACTTTAATTGAAAACTCAAAAAACTAACGAATGAAAAGAAAATTACGCATGGGGATGGTAGGCGGCGGCCTCACCTCTTTTATAGGACCAGTGCATCGTAAGGCAGCAGGTATTGATGGCGAGATCGAATTGGTAGCTGGTGCATTCAGCATCATTCCTGGTGAATCCAAGGAAACAGGCGAAGCTTTATATCTGAATCCTGATCGTGTTTATGAGTCATACCAGGAAATGTTTGAGAGAGAAAAAGAGATGCCCGCTGATCAGCGGATGGATTTTGTTTCCGTTGTAACACCTAACCACGTACACTTTGGCCCTTCTCAAATGGCGTTGGAAAGTGGTTTCCATGTGCTGGTTGAAAAGCCCATTGCGTTTTCCCTTGCTGAAGCAAAAACACTTGAGAAAACCGTAAATAAAACCGGGTTGCTACTCGGATTGACCCATACCTATACAGGATACCCTCTCGTTAAGGAGGCGCGCAAAATGGTTGCCGACGGAGCCTTTGGAAAAATCCGGAAGATCTATGTCGAATACCCACAGGGTTGGTTGTCAACCTTGTTAGAAAAGTCGGGTAACATGCAGGCATCATGGCGCACAGATCCCAAGCAGTCGGGAATGGGTGGAGCAATTGGTGATATCGGAACTCACGCAGCCAACCTGGCAGAATACATAACCGGTTTGCAGATCACTGAAATCTGCGCAATGTTGAACACTGTAGTGAAAGGTCGCCACCTTGATGATGATAGCTCTATGCTGCTTCGTTTTAACAACGGTGCATCGGGCGTGTTAATGGCAACACAGGTTGCTGCCGGAGAAGAAAATAATTTGAACATCAGAATTTATGGTGAGAAAGGTGGATTGGAGTGGAGACAGGAAGAACCAAATACGATGATCTTGAAATGGTTGGGAAAACCAAAAGAAATTATTCGCGCGGGACAAGCTTATTTGTCCGATGCAGCTAAGGGTTTCACAAGAACCCCAGCAGGACACCCTGAAGGATACCTCGAAGCGTTTGCGAATATTTACCGGTCCTTCACAAGAGCGGTTCGCGATTACAAGCCGGGTAAAAAAATGAATATTGCAAAATATGATTTCCCGGATGTAGCTGATGGAGTACGCGGTATGAATTTCGTTCAGACCGTGGTTAAGTCAGCAAATTCTAACAGAAAGTGGACGGCACTTAAATAGTAATTTTAAACCTAAAAAGAAATCTGACCATTTAATGAAAACACTGAAAGGGCCAGCCATTTTTCTAGCGCAGTTCATGGGTGATCAACCTCCGTTTGATAACCTTAAGACTATTTGCAAATGGGTTGCTTCGCTTGGATACGTAGGCGTACAGTTGCCTGCCTGGGATGGCAGGGTTATCGATCTCAAGCAAGCTGCCGAAAGCAAGGATTATTGTGATGAGTTAAAAGGAACAGTCGAGTCTTGCGGACTTCAGATAACTGAACTTGCAACACATTTACAAGGTCAGCTGGTAGCTGTTCATCCAGCATACACCGATTTGTTTGATGGCTTTGCGCCGAAAGCAGTTCGTGGAAATCTGAAGGAGCGCACTGCATGGGCAGTTGATCAGCTTAAGTATGCGGCGCGTGCAAGCAAGAACCTTGGATTGAATGCTCACGCTACTTTTTCCGGAGCATTGATGTGGCATACGGTCTACCCATGGCCACAACGCCCGGCCGGTTTGGTTGATGATGGTTTCAAAGAATTAGCAAAACGCTGGCTTCCTATTCTTAATGCTTTTGATAAGGCAGGAGTAGATTTATGTTATGAAATACATCCCGGTGAAGATCTGCATGACGGGATTTCTTTCGAGCGATTCTGGGAAGCAACCGGCAAGCACTCACGCTGCAACATTCTTTATGATCCAAGCCACTTTGTACTGCAGCAATTGGATTATATACAATACATTGACTTCTATCATTCTTTCATCAAAATGTTCCATGTAAAGGATGCAGAATTTAATGCTACTGGCAAGAGCGGCGTTTACGGTGGTTATCAATCATGGGTTGACCGTCCTGGTAGATTCAGGTCGCTCGGAGATGGCCAGGTTGACTTCAAGAAGATCTTTTCGAAGCTATCCCAATATGGATTCGATGGTTGGGCAGTACTCGAATGGGAATGTGCAATCAAACATCCTGAACAAGGCGCCGCAGAAGGTGCACCATTTATTAAAGAGCATATCATTCGGGTAACTGAAAAAGCTTTTGATGATTTTGCTGCAACCGGAAAGGATACCAGGTTTAACAAGAAAGTGCTGGGAATTTGACCCGCGCTGGATTGGTTATAACCACCAAATTAAATTGTAAATTGAAAACCAACTTTAACAGAATCAAAATGAAAAGAATATTTTATTCATTATTCCTTATAGGAGCAGTGACATTCGCACTCGCATCGTGCGGTGGCGGAAAAAAAGAAGAAGCAAAACAGGAAGAGACTGAAGACGCGTATGATGACTACGAAAGTGCGGCGCCTTCAGAGCCAGCAGCTTCATCTCAGGACCTCATAGCGCAAGGCCAGGCGTTGGCGGATGCGAGTGATTGCAAGACTTGTCACCACGCTACCAACAAGCTTGTTGGACCTGCTCACACTGAGGTTGCTAAGAAATATGAATTTACAAAAGCTAACGTAAGCTATCTCGCCGATAAGATTATCAATGGTGGAAGCGGCGTATGGGGTGAAATCCCTATGTCACCTCACGTTGGGATGTCAAGAGCAGACGCCGAAAAAATGGCCATGTATGTGTTGTCACTGGATGGCGAAGAACCGAAGGATTAATCTAACAAACTAATGTAAGGCAATGAGATATTTTTATCGAGCGTTTTCCGCTACAATTTTATTTTTATTCATTTCAATGACAGGATCCGCGCAAAACGCATTGTCAGCAAAAGAAAAATCCGACGGTTGGAAACTGTTGTTTGACGGCAAGACAATGACCGGATGGCGCAACTATCAAAGCGATAAGGTTACCGATAGATGGAAGGTGTCGAACGGGGAATTGTACCTGGATAAATCTGTAACAGCAGGCACTGGAGACATAATGACAAACGATGAGTTTGAGAATTATGAACTCGCTATCGAATGGAAAATTTCTCCTTGCGGCAACAGTGGGATCATCTTCAATGTCGTTGAGGACGAAAAATTTAAAAACACTTACAACTCAGGGCCGGAGATGCAGGTTCTCGACAATACTTGTCATCCCGATGCAAAGATTGCAAAACATAGGGCAGGCGATCTGTACGATCTTATAGCTGTCTCAAAGGAAACTGTTAAACCTGCGGGCGAATGGAACCAGGTGCGCATTGTTTCCAAAAATTCCAAGATGGAATTCTGGCTTAACGGAACAAAGGTGGTGGATTTTACCATGCATACACCGGAATGGAAGAACATGGTAGCAAATAGTAAATTCAAGACCATGCCTGGTTTTGGAGAGTCGAAAAAAGGACATATCGCATTGCAGGATCATGGAGATGCGGTATGGTTTCGGAATATCAAGATTCGCGAGTTGAAATGATCGATTCTTGTTTACCAAATTCTATTTAATAATGAAGTATTAAGTCGCGGAGGTTTGACCGAATAGGCAGATTTCCGCGACTATTTTATAACCTAACCTATTTCTATCGAATGAGATTTTACCTGTCAATCTTTGTTCTTTTTTTATTCCTGGTATCGTGTGGTGAGAAGAAAGGGACCAAGGTCCTGGTATTTTCCAAAACGAAAGGCTAT
>JAEZBX010000032.1 GCA_023412765.1 Bacteroidota bacterium | reverse complement strand
CACACAATATCGAAAGAGACGTCTACGTTACCTAAATGTGAGACAGAATGATTGACAGCAGATTAAGCGACAGCCAACTAGTGTCGCTCTATCAACACGGTAACGATGAAGCTTTCGAAATGCTATTGCATCGACACAAATCAAGAATCTATACAGCGATTTATTTGATCGTCAAAGACAGATATACCGCTGAAGATCTCCTGCAAGAGACCTTTGTTAAGGCTATCAACACCATCCGGGGTGGTAAGTATAACGAAGAAGGCAAGTTTTTGCCCTGGATTAGCAGGATTGCCCACAACCTGGCGATTGATAATTTTAGAAAGAATAAACGGTATCCCGAAGTAGTGTTGGAGGATGGAAGCCGCCTTTTTAACTCAATGGATTTCGCGGATGAGTCTGCCGAAGACAAACAGATCTTCAGAGACACGCGGACGAAATTGAGGGACTACATAAAAGAGCTGCCTCAGGAGCAAAAGCAGGTTCTAATCATGAGACATTACCTGCAGATGAGTTTTCAGGAGATCGCTGAACGCACAGATGTAAGCATAAATACCGCCCTCGGAAGAATGCGGTATGCGCTGATCAATCTGCGCAAGAAGATGGTCAAACACAGAGCCTATGATACAAACTTTTACCCAAACGGACTTGATCAGGTATTTATACCGCGAGACTACGGAGGAGGAGACCAGCAGAATTGATAAGGCACTCGTCCGCGATAGCGAACTGCAAGCGCTTTATTCAGAACTTTGCACCATGAAAAAAGACATGGATAACGCCACGATCGAACCTTCAGCTGGCGTAGTAACATCAATTTTGAGCTATTCCCGAACGCTTCAGGAACGGCCATCATGAAACTAAAAGCTCCCGTCGGAAGGCGGGAGCTGTTTTTTTTAAAGTTCTTTAATCTCAACCTTGCGCCAGCGCACTTTGACGCCGCCGCCGTCGTGGATTTGCAGTGCAATTTTGCCTGTTACTGAGCCGATCTTTTGATCTTCAAGCGTAATCATCTTAGTGCCGTTCAGGAATGTCTCTACGAGGTCACCTTTCACTCTAACGGTAAGGGTATTCCAATCTCCTTCTCGTAAGACATGATCGAGGCTGGGCTCGGGTTTAATGAGCCATTCTCTTCCATACGATTCATAAATTCCGCCGGTGGAATGACCCTTAGGGGCGACTTCAGCTTGCCAGCCGGTGATTTTTGTTCCCTCAATTGAACTGTGAAAGAAAACACCACTGTTTCCGTTGGATTCCTGCTTAAATTCTACCGTTAGCTCGAAATCTTTGTAATCCTTGTTTGTCGCGAGGTATCCATATTGTTTGTCAGGACCGCTCTCGCAAACAAGCTCTCCATTTTCAACGTACCATTTTTCGGTGCCATGAACCTTCCAGCCTTTTAAGTTTTTTCCGTTGAAAAGTTTAGTCTGCGCGATTGCAGTGCTGAAGAATAAGGTCAGCAAAGACAGTGTTAATATTCTCTTTGTCATGTTTGTGTATGTTTATTTCCGTGCGTAAAGTGAAGTTCAGTAAAGATGTGACAAACTTTACAAAAGTCATGCAAATCAAAAAATACTTGGCCATAAACAGAACACACACAACAATTCTTTTCTTTGCAGCGTGAAAGTTCTAATGCTCCATCAACATTTTAACACACCTCAGACAGGTGGAGCGCTCCGTTCCTACTATCTGGCCAAAGCGTTAGTCGAGCGGAAGATAGACGTGGCTGTTGTTACGGGCTACAATGGGAAAGTTTACAAAAGGGAAAATGTTGAGGGTATCGATGTTCATTATATGCCCGTTCCCTACGAAAACAAATTTGGTTTTTGGAAGCGAATCTTCTCGTTCCTGCGCTACAACCTGGGTGCGATCAGCGTGGCGGGAAAGATTCGCGACGTTGATGTTTGTTATGCCATCTCCGTCCCTCTAACGATAGGGATAGCTGCTTACTGGATAAAGATTCGTCATGGGATCGAATATATTTTTGAAGTAGGGGACTTGTGGCCGGATGCCCCTATACAGATGGGGTTTGTGCAAAGTTACTTTCTAAAACATTTTTTGTATGGGGTGGAAAAGTTTATTTACCGGAATGCTAGTTCAATAGTCGGTCTTTCGCCTGCAATCAAAAGTACAATTGAGCAACGAGTAGCCGGGAAGAAGGTACATCTCATCCCAAATATGGCTGACACCAAATTTTATTTTCCGGCAGCTAAGGATGAAAGTGTTTTTACCAAATTTACCTTACCTCGAAAGTTCATAGTGTCGTATATCGGTGCCGTTGGATTGGCCAATGGATTAGATTACTACATAGAATGTGCAAGGGCTTGTCAAAATGCGGGGCTGTCCATACATTTTATTCTTTGTGGTGAGGGCGCATTGCTTGAATATTTCAAGCGAATAGCGGATCGGCACCAACTTAAGAACTTTTCAATAATTCCCTTTCAAGATCGCGATGGAGTAAAGGATATCATGAATGTTACCGATGTCGCGTTCATTTGTTACAAACC
>JAEZBX010000350.1 GCA_023412765.1 Bacteroidota bacterium | reverse complement strand
TCGTTCCGAATTCATTTCAGATACTTGATATTAGCTCAGTGACCGGACAGCATATTGGGTTCATGACCACACGCAATGATGACAAGCAACTTGTCCAACTTGCCACACCTTCGGCAGGTTTGTACATCATAAAACTAAGGAGCGGTAATACTGTATTTTCTTCCAAGATGGTAGTGAAATGATTTGACCATCGTCAAATCCAGTCCTGTTACCTAAAGTGATTGCCTCACTTCGAGTGTTTTACAAACTTTCATATTTTTTTTCTGACTCTCATTCCTATCTTGCCTTAATACGAACTATTCAGGCACACTTATATGCCCCTTAAACGCCCACTGATACTTGCCTCATCCTCTCCCCGACGTCAGTACCTTATGAAAGAGGCAGGCTTTACTTTCACTGTCGAAAAACCCGATGTTGATGAAACATTTCCCCCGGAGCTTCCACCCGATCAGGTTGCAAAATATCTCGCGGAAAAGAAAGCGGAATTCTTTCGCCTCCAGATGAAGAATGAGATTGTACTGACGGCAGACACTGTTGTAATTCTTGATAATAAAATCCTGAACAAGCCTGCGGACCGCATGGAGGCACTGGGTATGCTTAGCAATCTTTCGGCGAATACCCATAAAGTTGTAACTGGAGTTTGTATCCTCTCCAAGGAAAAGGAAGAGAGCTTTGACGACACAACTGAAGTCACGTTTCAGAGATTGACGCAGCAGGAAATTGAGTTCTACGTAGACCACTTTAAACCCTATGATAAAGCCGGTGCCTACGGAGCCCAGGATTGGATCGGAATGGTTGCCATCCAAAAAATTGTTGGAAGCTATTTTAATGTGATGGGTTTGCCAATCCATAAAGTTTATCAACATCTTATCAGTTGGTGATGAAGAAAATCTGGCAGTTTCTTGTCGCACATATACGGGAAGATTTCAACGTGTTTCAATACGGATTTGCCTTTGTGTTTGTGGCAATGGTCCTCACAGCTAACTATACCTACCATCTCAATGATGTTGTATTAAAGAGTAAAGCAGGTTTCACAAAATTTGGGGCGTACTTCCTTTTCTATGGGATCTCATATTACATCACATTGCTGCCGGTTTACTTTTCATCAAAAAAGAAGTTTTTCAAGAATCGGATTTTTTGGATCAAAAGTTTGTCAGGACTAGCCTTGCTGGCTCTTGATAGCAGTGTACCCTATTTAAGAGAAGCAGTTATGATGGTTTTTGAGCCCGGCGTGCAACTGTGGGCGTACAAGGTCGTTGTAAACCTCGTCAGCATTGTGACAGTATTGCTACCGTTGTGGATCATTTACAACCAGTATGATAAGGATACCAATCTCTATTATGGCTTGTATCCAAAGCGATTTGATACCCGTCCTTATTTTCAGATGCTTCTGATAATGCTGCCGATTCTCATCGCGGCTTCTTTCATGCCTAGCTTCTTAAAGCAATATCCGATGTACAGAACATCAGAAGCGCACGTCTTGCTTGATGTACCGGAGTGGGTAACTGTTTTCGCTTATGAGTTTGCATACGGGTTTGATTTCATTACAGTAGAACTTTTATTCCGTGGCTTCCTTGTAATAGGGTTGGCCCAAATTCTCGGAAGGCATGCGGTCTTGTCAATGGCAGTCATCTACTGTTTTCTTCACACTGGCAAACCGCTGGGCGAGGCAATGAGCTCAATTGTTGGCGGATATATTCTGGGAGTGATTGCCTATGAGACAAAAGGAATATGGGGTGGTGTAATCGTGCATGTTGGCATCGCCTGGATGATGGAGTTGATTGCATTTGTGCAGAAGTTGTAAAGTGATTTCTGAAGAACGAATGAGTTCTTCCCTCAGTTTTCTCAAATAGAAGTTGTAAGCTCATGATGTAAATCTCACACGGCGATGACCTGCGTCATTGATTATTATTTGATAGCAGAATTGATTTATTGTGTTATTTGATAATTACGGTGACATTAGTTATCACCGATCGCTTGGCTTTCTCTTCTTGATGTAGCGTTGTTGTGCCTTAGTCACGCCGATCTGTCTTTTGCTGCCGTTTTGTTAGCAACATTTTTAAGCCAACCCTATATGAGAAAATCTTTGTTTCTTTCAGCATGCTTTCTAGGCCTGTATTTCGTCGTAAAGGCTGCGGTACCACCCCGACCACCCGAAATTGTAGATGATGCGATACGAGGTACAGGTATTGGCAAACACCAATACTTTGGATCCAATTGGATATTTGGTAGCGTGACAAACTCTTTTTACGCAAGCACCCATTCTGCTTCCGCTACTAAAAATGCTTATATGATTTTTACATTCAGCGGAAGCAAAATTGAATGGTTTACAGAAAAGAAGCACACCCATGGCATAGTTGCTATTTCAATTGACTCGGGACCGGAAACATTGATCGATCTTTATTCTGCCACCGAGCAACATTTGGTGGTTTTTACTAGCCCTCTTTTAGATGAGACAGTTACGCATACATTTAAAATGCGAGTAACGGGCACAAAGAATCCTGCTTCCTCGAACTATTACGGAATTCATGATTACATCACAGTATATTACGGTTTGAGTGAATCACAACCAAGCAACACTGCATACGGCGAGGGCACCTTTAACGGTGCAGTTGCTGGTGGAGCAACAAACAATTCCGCTTTCGGATTTGGAGCTATAAGTGGTGTCTATGCGGGAACTGATAATACCGCAGTTGGGGCCAAGGCACTTCCAAATGTTTACTATGGGTATTATAACACAGCCATCGGCTCGAATGCAATGAAATTGGGAGCACACCACACTGGAGCCAATACTGCTGTCGGAGCATATGCGATGTCGACTGGAATAGGTGCTTCGAATACTGCTGTTGGTGCTTATACTGAGGTCGGCGGATCCAATACCACTGCTATTGGCTATGGAGCGAAGACAACTGCCTCAGGCCAAGTCCGGATTGGTAATACTTCTGTAACCAGCATCGGTGGTCAGGTTTCGTGGTCGACCCTTTCTGATGGGCGGTTCAAAAGAAATTTGCGTGAGGACGTTGCTGGCCTGGATTTCATCAATAGCCTGCGGCCTGTAAGTTATACTGTCGACAATAGCGCAGTCAGAAAATTCTTGGGTGTACCAGACAGCTTAAACAGTAATCAAAGTGAAAAAGAAATGCCGATAAGGCAAACCGGGTTCGTTGCTCAGGAAGTTGATAAGATTGTAAAGAAATCTGCCTACGCGTTTAGCGGAGTCGATGCTCCGAAAAATGACAAGGACCCATACACCATCCGTTATGCCGAGTTTGTCGTGCCATTGGTGAAAGCCGTTCAGGAATTGTCTGTGAAGGTTGACGAACAGCAACAACAGATCACTGAATTATTGGCGCAAATTGCCGAGAAAGAAATTGACGGATCAAAATCAAAGACCGAGCTCATGCTCTTCCAAAACAATCCAAATCCTTTCTCTGTAGATACCGAAATCAAGATGACACTTCCCGAAACCACAGCTAGCGCAAGGGTTATTATTTATAACCTGGAAGGCAAGCAGTTGAAAGAAGTCAGCGTAAAGGAACGCGGCAGCGCTTCAGTAAAAATCTTGGCAAATGAACTAAATGCCGGAATGTATATCTACGCATTGATTGCCGACGGCAAAGTTGTGGACACAAAACGCATGATACTTACAAAGTAGAACGCATATGGGCTTAAGGCAAAAAAGCAAAAAGCGGAACGCCAGGGCAACGGAACTTTAAGGGTTGAGGCGTTTAAATGTGATAAGTTCGCACTCTGGCGGTGAAGATAGAACTGCTATGCAGTCACGACATCTAGCCAGACCCCTGTTGGTAAATGCTTCTAATGATGAAGTTCCGATGCTTTAGCTTTCCGCTTTCTGCGTTCCGCTTTGTGCTTTCTGCGTTATGCTTTTTGCTTTCCCGCACACTAAAGCTGTAAGCTGATAGCTGTCAGCTGTCAGCTTTCGGCTTGTAATAAACTTTCACAACCTGCTCCGCAATCACATCAGGTTCAAACTTCTTTACGTGAATGTGTCCATCGTCGATCATAGTCTTCCTGAGATCCTGATCCGACAATACCTTTTTCAAAGTGTCACACATCTCCTGTTCATTTTCAAAATCGAGGTATATTGTACCAGGACCACCAGCCTCTTGTAGCGAAGAGCCTTTTGTCGCAATCACGGGAATCGACGATTCTAACGCTTCGACTATTGGTATTCCAAAACCTTCAAAAATCGAGGGATACACAAATACCTCTGCACCCTGGTAAATGCCTGGAAGATCCACAAAGGAAACGTCGTGAAGGAACAATACCCATTGGCTTACCCTTAGCTTGGCCGCCTGCTCGATAATTTTTCTCTTATAGTCAGTAGAACGCCCGACAACCACGAGGTGGATTCGAAGATCAACCGGTAATAGTGCTATGGCCTTGATCACCAGTAAAACATTCTTTCGCTCTTCGATCGTACCCACGCTCAGAATGTAGTGCCTGGGAAGATCGTATTTGGTTCTTATCGTTGTTATTTGTTCCGAAGTGAATATCTTCTTAAACGTTGGATGACATCCCTGATAAACGACATCAATCTTAGTTGCTTCAACGCTCAGGAAATGTATCAGATCTTCTTTTGTCTGCTGACTAATTGCAATGATGCGATCAGCCTGACGACAAGCGGCCTGAACTTTAGCTTTGTAAATCGCTGCATCGACGGCCTTGTACAGGTGCGGATATCTTATAAAAATTAGATCGTGGACCGTCACGATCTTCTTAACATAAGCAGGCAAATTAATCGGCAACTCCTGGCTCAAGCCATGATACAAGTCCAATTGTTTTGCATCTGCTGATCTGCTGATTCCCCATGTCCTCCATAAACTGCCAGCACCCAATAGGTTGTAGAAATAGGACGGCGTCGCCACGCGAATGTTGGGGCTACTCAGAATGGAGTTTAATTCGGCGTGTGCCTTTACTTTAGGTGTAAATAGCAAGTAATCGTTTTCAGGTGCGTGCTCACTCAAAGCACGAATGATGAACCTGCTGTAGTTCCCGAGACCGGTGAAGTTGTTAAAGAATCGCTTGGCATCAAATCCTATTTTCACTTCGGAAAAGTCTTTTTATAAAACTCAATACTTTGCTGAATGATCTCCATGGCCTTTTCCCTGGACTGAAACTCATCGACAACGACTTTCTTATTCTCTAACACCTTATAATTTTCAAAAAAGTGTTTGAGTTCAACCCGAAAAAATTCCGGTAGGTGATCCACATTTTCATAATGACTTACACTAGCATCTTGTTCAGCGACAGCTATAATTTTGTCATCCGCCTCGCCCCTGTCGATCATTCGCATTACCCCTATAACCTTTGACGGAATAAGGCATCTTGGTACGACAGTTACCTGTGTTAAAACTACAATATCCAGCGGATCATGATCCTCGCCCAAGGTCTGAGGAATAAAGCCGTAATTCAATGGATAATACATCGACGCATACAGGACGCGATCTAACTTGATCAATCCGCTGTCTTTGTCAATTTCATACTTCGCCCTTGAACCTTTTGGTATTTCAATAATACCGTTTACGTATTCCGGTGGATTCGTACCTACGGCCACGCCATGCCAGGGATGCTTTACCATTTGAATTTTTTGACAATATTAATCAAAAAAAAGCCCCCCGGTAAATCGGAGGGCTTATGATATTAATTGTCCTTCTTTGGCTGGTCTTTCTGCTCTGCAGCTCTGACGTGGTCTCCATCCTTCAATCGTTTGGATACCGCCGTAAATGGCCCGGTAATGATTTCCGTGCCTTCTGTTACTCCAGACAATATTTCGATATTATCATAATCGCTGATGCCTGTTGTAACTTCTACCATTTTGGCGACACCGTTTTCATTGATGAATACTACAGTTTTATCCTCGACCTTTTTTTGTGGTCTATTCTGATCACTGGTTTGTCTTGCATTAGACTCTGGTTCATTACCCTCTTCCTTATTGGCCTCTTCCGGGTTGCGCGTAGTCACAGAAGCCAACGGTACGGATAGGGCATTTGTTTTTGTAGTTGTCATGATATCTACGCTGGCAGTCATACCCGGGCGAAATGGAAATCTATTTCCAGCCTTGACCAAATCCTCATACGATGATTTCAAAATCAGAATGCGCACTTCAAATTCTGTAATTGCATCCTCGGAAACTTTTTCTTTCGCCGTGTTTGCTATCAGTGTAACCACTCCCTTAAATTCTCTCTTGTCTGCAGAGTAAGCATCCACATCAATAATAGCGGTATCTCCCACATGGACCCGAACAATATCGTTTTCGTTCACATTTACTCTCACTTCCATCACGTTCAGGTCGGCGATCCTTAACATCTCCGTTCCGGCCATGGTAGCAGTTCCAACCACACGTTCTCCATTCTTAACAATTAGCTTGGACACAACGCCATGCATAGGCGCTACAACAGTTGTTTTTCGAAAATTTTCCCGTGCTTCGCTCAGCGACGCCTGTGTACTCCTGATTACATATCGTGCTGCTTCAACAGCTTGCTCTGCAGATGCCACATCATTCTTCGCCACTTCAAAGTTTTGCTTTGCCAATTGCCAGTCGGCTTCCGAAATCACCTGTTGCTTAAACAAAGTTTCTTGTCTTGCATACTCTGCTTTTGCCCTGGTAAATGTTGCCTGACTTCGCAGGAGGTTTGACTTGGATTGTTCGAGGTTAGCGTGCTGTTGGCTCAAGGAAGCCTCTGCCCTTTCCAACTGGCTTTCCCAGGTATCAGGACGAATCTTAACGAGGGTTTGTCCTTTTCGTACCGAGTCGCCCTCTTCGATCAGCAATTCAATAATTTCCCCGGAGACCTCGGGAGCAATTTTAACTTCAGTAACTGGTTGCACTGTCCCCGACGCACTTACTTTTTCGATAATCGTTACCTTCTTCGCTTTGGCAAGCTCAACCTCTAGTTCCTTTGGTTTGCCGATCCACCCCGCGGATCTTCCAACCATAATAAAGATTAACAGTACAACTACAGCTCCGATGAGCCAATAAATGACCTTGTTTGACTTTTGTTTTTGTTTTGCCATGTAGACGGTAATTAATAATCCAGCGGTTTGCCTTGATAGAAATCGAGGACCTTTTTCTTTAAAATAAAATCGTATTTAGCGCGCGTCAGATCAGTTCTCGCCTGGTAAAGATCGTTTTGCGAAACTTGAAATTCAAATGAGTTTGCAGCACCCGCACTATAGCGTTGATCCATCATGCGAAATGCTTCTTCCCGCGCCTGAACCTGTCGCAATGATGCATTGTAAACCTTTGATGATGCTATCGCTTCATTATATGCTGTTTCTACATTTTGCCGAAGGTTTTGCGCAGTCTGTTCTGCTTCGATCTTTGCCTGTTGATTCTGGATGATTGACCGCTGAACTCCAGCGCGTGCGCTGTATCCATTGAGTATGGGAATCTGTAACTGAAAACCCAGTGTACGATAAATATTGTCTTTGATCTGGTCGCTAAAAAGGTAAGTATTTCTAAAGGAACCCGTCGCTTCAACAGAGTACACTCCCTGCGTCAGATCTTGGTTAACAAATGCAAACGGCGGCGCTTCGCCATTATTAGGAAAACGGAATCCACCGTCAGGATAAAACTGAGCTTCCTGTGCGCTTGAGTAATTGGTATTAATACCCGCGTTCAAATTTAGTCTAGGAAAAAAATTACCGCGCGATGCCTTCACTCCAAAATCTGTGCTTTGAATCCTCATCTCCGCGCTCTTGATCTCTGGCATTGATTCTTTGGCTATGTCAAAAATTTCATTGCGCGTTTGATCGATGACAAGGTCCTCTGGATCGAGCTCTGGCACCAGGATATCGAAGCCCTGAGATGCCGGTATCCGCAACGCCTGCTTTAGCTGGAGTATCGACATTGCCAACGCATTTTCCTGTTGAGCTACAGTCACTTCATTGCTCGCTACCTGCGCATCCAGGTTCAATTCTTCGGATTTAGGCAATGCTCCTGCAGCAACCTGCTTTCTCGTGCGATCAAGTTGCTGTTGGCTTGATGCAAGTTGATATTTTGCATTATCAACCAATTCTTTGTTAAATACTACAGTGATAAATAAGTTTGCAACATTCAGAATCAAATCGTTTTTCGCTTTCGCGAGATCGTATTCAGAAGCCGCTAACGCCCTTTGATTTTGCTTGATGGTGTTGTGGATGGTCAATCCGTTGTACAATGGAAGGGAAGCGTTTCCCGAAATGTTTGAAGATCTGATTTCTTGTGAGACGAAACTGTTAGAAACCGGATCTAACCCCCGGCCCCAACTGTATCCATATCCAACATTTCCATTAATACTTGGCAACCGAGAAAACTTTGACTGCCTTAAGTTAACCTCGCTGCTCTCCACATTATAGTTACTGATCTGAATCGACAAGTTGTTGGCCAATGCATATTCAATGCATTGCCTCAATGTCCACTTCTCCGTAGATGCTGGTGTCAGCGCCTCTTGTTTTAGCGTATCGATCTGCGCGTTAACCGTGAACTGGAGGGATATTAAAAGAATGCTAAGGATAAAATGTCTCATAGATTAATTCAACGATTACAATTCTGAAAAAAGGTTTTTCATCAAGCTAAGACTCTGCAGGTCTTGGAATGTTACACGCGTCTTGACCCTTCCCCAAATTCCGTTACCCTACGAGATTCATACGCAATCTGTCGACAAAAAGATATAATTGTTACAATAAAGATGTATTCGTGGGCAAAAATGCCCTGACCGGTTTCTTCACCTGTAACCTATACTGCTATCGGCGCTTTTATAGACGGGTGTGCCTGATAATTAATTATTTCAAAATCCTCGTATTGGTATTCAAAAATGGAATTCGGTTTTCGTTTCAGATTTAGTTGGGGCAATGAGAATGGCTCTCGCTCCAATTGTTGCTTTGCCTGCTCCACGTGGTTTGTGTACAAATGAACATCGCCACCAGTCCACACAAATTCTCCGGGTAAGAGCTCACACTGCTGTGCAAACATAAATGTGAGTAAAGCATACGATGCAATATTAAAAGGTACGCCCAAAAAATAATCTGCGCTGCGCTGATATAGTTGGCAGGACAGCCGTCCGTCTGCAACGTAAAACTGGAATAATGCATGACACGGAGGCAGGGCCATTTTGCTCACATCTGCTGGGTTCCAGGCTGTTACAATATGCCTCCTTGAATCTGGTTTACTTTTTATTTGCTCGATCACTTCAGAAATCTGGTCAATGGTATTACCGTCAGCCGTTGGCCAACTTCTCCATTGATGACCGTACACAGGACCAAGTTCTCCATTTTCATCGGCCCATTCATCCCAGATACTAACTCCATTTTCCTTCAGATACTTAATATTCGTATCACCCCGAAGGAACCAAAGTAATTCATAAATGATGGACCGCAGGTGGAGTTTTTTCGTCGTTACGAGTGGGAAGCCCTCCGAAAGGTCAAATCTTAACTGCCGCCCGAAGAGCGAATAGGTTCCGGTTCCGGTCCTATCGCTTTTTTTTGCCCCTTTCTCAAGGATTTCTTCCATCAAATCGAGATACTGCTTCATGAATCGTCGCTAATTTTTTCGATGCAATTAAATACATACGCTTCAAGAATCGCAGCATCCGCGGGAAAATAATAAGGCCCGGATTTCTCCGGGCCCTATATCTAAAAGCCAACTATTTCTTAGTTCACTGTGATATTATGAGTCACGTCATTGACGGTGATCGCCACAGACTTGTCGCATGTGCCGTCGCCATAATCAATCACTATTTCTTTGTCTTCATCCAGGATGTAGCGCTTAATACCGTCCACTGCAATGCCGCAGAAACGTTTGTATTTAAGCTCCTCTACTAGACTAACCTGGTATGGTCTTCCTCCTCTTGTTATGCCACTCGCCTCACTTTGTTGATCAATGATCAGGTAATCATCAGAAGGATTATCTGCGCGTACCCATTTCCAGGTTATATTCGATTCACGTAATGCCACGGATCCATCAGGGAATGTAGCTTTTCCATTAGTAAGAACAACATTGAACTTGGGCGCTTCTTCCGAGCTGTTTTGCACATTTGTCGAAGTCCGCGTTCCCTCCAGCTTAACACCATTAATATAATAGTTTTCAGTGGTCAGAACAACTTGGGATTCAGGCATAAAGCGCCAACCTGAATAAGCAAATTTCAGTTTACCCTTTCTTGTGTTCATCCGGTTGTCCGTACACCCTTCACCGAAATCAACGATGATCAGACCTTCCGGATGTTCTATTGTGCCATTGGCTTCGATTGTTACCTCAGCGCATTTGCACCGATCATCTGTAATGGTGATTGTCGTGGCGCTTCTTCCTCCGCTATACTCATCGTTTTCTGGAGACCCGATTACAACGCCTCCGAGGTCGTCAAGGTCCTGGAAATAAGCGTCCGTTAGTGCCTCCTCAGTGATATCCTGAGTATCGCTCGGCGTCAGGCGCTTTTCATCTTCCTGACAAGACGAAAGGATACCAACAGTGCCTACGAACGAAAGCGCAACGACTTTTGCGAATAGATTTGTTAATTTCATACAATTGTGTTTTTCTTTTAGGATTGATTCTTTGACTGCCGCCTTTCGTAAAGGTTTAAGGGGCTTTAAAGGAATTTTTTTCGTTTTTTAGTCCTTTATAACGGTGTTATGGTAACCTTGAAGATTCGATTTATCCTTTGCATGCTATGTTTTGCCGGTTGGTCTGCAGTGAACGCGCAGCTACCGATAAAAATTGCGAAGCTGAAATATAATGGCGGAGGCGACTGGTATGCCAATAAGACATCGCTGCCCAATTTGATAAAGTTTGCCAATCAGGAAGTAGGCACTTTTATAGCGCCGGAGGAAGATATAGTTGAGGTCGGAAGCAGAGACCTTTTTCTTTATCCCTATGTATACATGACCGGCCATGGAAATGTGGTCTTCTCCGATGCTGAAGCCGCTAACCTGCGCAAATATTTGATCGGTGGAGGATTCCTGCACATCGATGATAATTACGGCCTGGATAAATTTATTCGCCTGGAGTTAAAGAAGGTTTTCCCTGAACTTGAACTCGTCGAGCTACCCCACGATCATCCTATATATCATCAGAAGTTTGACTTCCCCAATGGACTTCCAAAAATTCATGAACATGACGCAAAACCTGCGCAGGGATTTGGGCTTATATACGAGGGTAAACTCGTGGTGTTTTACTCCTATGAAAGCGACCTTGGCAATGGATGGGAGGATCAACGCATTCACAATGATCCCGAAGAAAAACGCATCCAGGCACTTCGAATGGGTGCAAACATTCTCACTTATTGTTTCACCAGCTCTTTCTGACCGATCGATACTTGATGAAGATTTTCTCTTGCCTTGCAATAGTTCTTTTATTCTCCGTACTCTCCTGTGATCCTCAAAATAACAAAGACGAGCGTTTGGCGAAGCAGTACTGTGGCAGTTGCCACGCATTTCCTGATCCGTCGCTGTTGGATAAAAAAACATGGTCTGAAAAGGTTTTGCCAGAGATGGCATTCAGGATGGGGTTGGACAACAGCCCACTGAGCACGATTAGCTTCGAAGATCAACCTGCTATTCTCCGATCGTTACCCACATACCCGTTGGTTAGTGAGCAAGAATGGCAATCGATAAAAGAATATTACAATTCCAATTCTCCCGATTCTCTCCCGGTTCCCGCACAAAATGTAGCGGACTCGATAACACAGTTTGAAGCAGTGCCTATCCGATTGCAAATAGCACCACATCAAATGGTGACCCTGATTGAGTATGACTCAACGAGGAATCTGATTCATGTAGGCACAAGAAGCGGAAAGCTATACGAACTCGATACGGAGTTCAATGTAAGAGACTCAGTATCTCTACAAAGCGCTCCATCGAGACTGGAATTAAATGGAGTTGACTTGCCCCGGATCTTGCAGATGGGAATTATGGATCCGAACGAACAGCCAAAAGGGTCTCTTGTCGAACTTAACAAGGATAAACGGTTTAACAAATTACTCGACTCCTTGCAGAGGCCTGTTGACTTTGTGAGCGGCGACCTTGACAACGATGGGGCTACTGATTATGTTGTTTGTAACTTTGGTAACTACACAGGATCACTAGTGGCATTTCAAGGCCGGCGTGACGGAAAGTTTAACAAATACATTTTGCAACGATTGCCCGGCGCCCGACGGGTTATTCTCAAAGACATCGATGGTAATGGCCATACAGACATTCTCGCATTAATGGCACAAGGAGATGAACGGATCCTGGCTTTTTATAACCGCGGAAATTTCCAATTCCGAATGGCAACGTTGCTCCGATTCGACGCCGTCTATGGGTCCAGTTATTTTGAAATTGCTGACTTTAACAATGATGGAAGATTTGATATCCTCCACACCAGCGGAGATAATGCCGACTACTCACCTGTACTTAAACCGTACCATGGCTTACGCATCTTTTTGAATACCGGAACGAATGAGTTCAAGGAGCATTGGTTTTACCCGATGCATGGTGCATCACAGGTGCGGGCCGGTGATTTTGATCAGGATGGAGACGTCGATATTGCTGCTATTTCCTTTTTCCCGGATTTCAAGACTCGTCCGGACCAGGGATTTATTTATTTTGAAAATACCTCAAACGGATTTAATGCGCAGGTTACACAACTTGGAAGGACCGGTCGCTGGATAACAATGGAAATGAGTGATATCGATGGCGATGGAGACTCCGACGTCATTCTCGGATCGTTGGCGTTTCCCACTCAGATTCCGGATAATATTCTTGAGGAATGGAAAAAAGATAGGTATGATTTGTTGTTGCTTCGGAATATTAAGAACTGACAGGTATAGGGTATAGGGTATAAGGTATAGGGCCGGCATCAGCGTTATGGAGTAGGGAATAAGGAATAAGGAATAAGGAATATGGCCTGGCGCAAAGTGCGCAGGTAAATAGAAACAGCGTGCTGACTCTATTAACTAATAACTGATAACTAATAACTTGTCAATCAGTCTCTGTTCATCACAACAATCTTCTTATGAACCACAGCCTTGTCGTTGATTTGAATTGACATGATGTACATTCCATTGGGTAAGTTGCCGACATGGATCTGCTGATCTTCATAAGAGAAATCTTTTTTCAATTTTCCAGTCATCACAGAGACACCACGTTGATCAATAAGGTTCCACGTGTACTCGTGCTTGAGATTGAAATCCGAATGTAAATTGAAGTACTGTGATGCCGGATTAGGATATATTACCAATCCTTTCAATTCGGCTACAGTTGGAGAATCTTCAACGCCTGTGACCATTGGACCAACCTTTCTTGGAGCCTTGACGATTACGGACTGAAGAATTCTTCGCGATGTTTCGGTGCCCGGCGAATTATCCTGCACAAATGCAAGAATATAAAGGCTATCCGGATTTGTTACCGGGATATCAATTGCGTAGTCAATGATCTCGTTGTGAACTGTTGGCACGCTTGCTTCCCAGGTTTGCGTAATGGTGCGTCCATGACTTCCCAGTAATAATCGCCTGACAACGTTTCCATTTCCGTTGATCCCGCGCTCAACAAGTGCTGCATGGAATGTGACGGGTATGTCAAGTTGCTGCAAACTGTCAACATATGTGTATGTTACGTTTAGCCCAAGTGTTGTATTACCACCTGTGTCGACAGTATCGATAACAATTTGGAACAAAGGATCTTCTAATGCACGGCGATCGATCTCCTGGGCTGTGATATTTGCAAGAAGTCCGTTAAAGTTTGTGCCGAAATATTCACCTTGTATTCCATCCATCAGTGTTGTCGGAGCTTGAGAGACACCATACAGTTGCTGGCGCGCAGTCGGATCACCTTCGTTCTCACGGTTGATGTCGTCACCTGCCATATGATACTGAACAACGATGAAATCTGATGAGTCCTTGGCTTGAATCTGATCATCGTACATATCCTCGAGGAATTGATCTGAATTATTGCTGGCAGCTGAATTATCATTTGTGAAGTGTTCGATCAAAACGTTCCTGTTTTTCTCCCCGATATAAATATTATCAAATGCAAAACCGTTGAGGATCTCTCCTGTCGGATTATCTCCATTGCTTTCAAAAGCAATCCGGAATCTCACGAGGTCGCGCTGGGCAACAGGGATCTGATCAAGATTGAATCTGGCATTCTTCCAACCCTCTGTCGGTTTCGAACCAGACCAACCGAAGTCGCGGCCACCAGGTGTACTCGTAATATCGCGTGTATCGTACCAGTTGATTCCGTAGCCGTTTGCATCACCGATTGTCTCCCACGTATTTCCGTCGTCGGTAGAGAACTGAACGACTGCTCCATCGAATGCGCCTCTCATATCAGACCAGTAATCAAGGGAAATCATCGGCCTCTTAAGGTCTGTCAGATTGAGGCATGGGCTCAATACTTCGGAAACCTCATTGTTGTTGAAAGTACTGAATGTTATTTCGGAATCTGGATTATTTCCCGTCCACCATGCATGGTTTCCAGGCGCCGATTCCTGGATCACGTTACCATTGGGTGGACCGTAGACCCAGCTTGGATTGACACTCGTAGTTGAGACAACCCAAGGATTGCTTCCGATTTCGAAATCAGTCTCGTAGCCCCCGGATGCGGTTGGTACTACATAATCCAGGATGATGACATTATGAACTTTTGTACCGACGCAGCCGTCTTCAGTATTGACAGTCAGTTGGACAGGAAATGTTGTAAAAGTACTGTAATCGTGATTCGGGTTGTTAAATGTCCCTGTGGTTCTGCCAGCGTGCGTACCAGATGGAACATTCTGATTGCGCAAGCCAAAGCCTAAAACATCTCCGTCACCAAAATTCCACTGGTAATCATTAATCTGGCTGTAGCCCAGCGGAGTAGTTGAAAGATCTTTGAATTCGGTTACTTCCAGGCCACTACATACTTTGCTCCATGTAAAGTCCACATTTGGTAGCGGACCGACACGAATCACTTTTGTCGTATCGTGAGAACATCCCTGACTGGTTGTAACTGTTAGCCCAACAGTTTTTGAACCGTGGTCAGTGTATTTATATTTTGGATCACGTGTGACGCCATCATTTCCATTTCCAAATTCTCCATAACTCCAATCGTATTCTGTGATGGTAGCACCTGAAGGATTTACAGGAATAAAGGATGCATCAGTGTATATCAGTGAATCGGCAACGCAGACCCTATCGAAATTAATAACCGCCTTAGGCGCAGCGAATACTGTCACGACCTTGGTCAGCGTATCGGTCGCCAGGAGACTGTTCGTATAAATGTATTGGATTTGATAATCACCAGGCAATAGTCCATCCGTATTCAAAAAGTAATTTGCGCCTCCAACATTGACGATCCTGGAAGGAATGTCAAGACTTCTAAACAATGTTTGAGGTGAGCCTGTACTTGCTGCAGGATATCCAATCAATTCGAGCAATCCCGAATTGCCGCATATCTGAGGATCACCCCCCGGACTTGATGTTTGGTTCTCAATGTCGAAATCAATGCTCGTTATAGGGTTAATCAAAGTCGATCTTAATATGGAGTTTGTGCAACCTGTCAACGGATTAGTATAGGTGTAAGTAATGTCAACGGGGCCAAGCGATGCACTTCCCGGATCAAATTGATTAGTACCTGCAATGATACCTGAACCTGTGAACGTTCCCCCGACGGGTATACCATCAAGATTCACAACAGGATTATTCTCCGCATACGCAACTTGTAATCCAAACAGAAAAACTTCCGGCAACTTGTTAATCTTAACGAACACCTGATCACTTACCGATGTACACGGTCCTATTCCATCCGGGTCATTCGACGTTAATGTAAATAACACTCCACCATTTGAAATATCCGTAGCCGTAGGTGTATAGACCGTAGTAAGACTAGCAGGGTTTGAGAACGTGCCACCGCTTCCGCCGCTCCATGTTATAGAACCTGTTGTTCCGCCAATTGCTCCTGAAAGACTGATGGTTTGATCTTCACATAGTTCGAAATCCGAGCCAGCATTGACAACGGCCTTTTCATTGATATGAATTTGAATTTCATCAAAGCCAGCTGCGCAGACACCAGTCACGTTCGATGTGAGTCTGAATCTCACGTTCGTCCCAACGTCTGATGGCGAAGGAGAATAAGAAGCAGTCACAGTAGATCCAGTAACACTGGATGCTGATAATGTTCCCGTTCCCGCGAGCAAACTCCAAACACCAGTTGTAGCGCTTCCGCTTAGGGTTCCTGTTAGGTTTATCGTTGTTGGCTCGCATATCGTGTAGTCGGCCGGCAAAGTTACTACGGGCCTTCTGTTGACATCCACAATCAACTGATCCGACGCAGTTGAACATGGACCAACCCCATCGGGATCGTTCGAGGTAAGTAAGAATCTAACCTGGCCTCCGACATCGCTTGCGTGTACCGTGTAGGTTGCAGTAACCGTGGAGCCGCTGGTTGAACTTGGGGAAATTGTTCCGGAACCAAATCCTGGAGCAATGGTCCATATCGCGGAAGTTGCACTACCTCCAATTGTCCCACTTAATGGAATTGTCACTGGCTCACAGACTGCGAAATCTGCACCTGCATTTGCTGTCGCCACAGGATTGACTGTGACAGTAATAATTGTCGTGGGTCCATCGCAGGAATTTGCCGTCGGCGTAATCGTGTAAGTAACCGTTCCTACGAATTGGTTGGTAGTAGCCAAAACCTGATTGATAACGCTTCCATTACCATTGCTAGCTCCCGTTACATTTGGCGAAGCTACTGCTGTCCAAGAGAAAGTAGTACCAGCTACATTCTTTGGCCCCGGAGTGATATTAATGACTGCCGGCTGGCCGCTACAAATTGTAATATTCGAAGCGCTTGCTGATGGCTGCGGTTTAACAGTAACTACAAGATCGACAGGCGAACCATTACATCCGTTCAGATTTGGAGTTATCCTGTAAGTGACCGTTCCAGATACATTTCCTGTGTTGACAGGCGCATCGGTAATAGGTCCCGATCCGCTAGCTGTTACGCTTCCTCCAGAGATGGGACCATTGATTGTACTCGTCCACGAAAAAGAAGCGCCTGCGATTGTAGAAGTCGGTACAAAGCTCAATGCCTCCCCGCTGCAAATCTGCTGTGAATAGGAAGCTGGACTATTTGTCATAACAGGAACAGGTTTTACAGTAGCCGTAACGTTAAACGTCGGTCCTGGACAACCATTTGCAGACGGCGTAATAGTATAAACTACAGTTCCGTTGCTGATGCCATCCGCGCTTGACAAAAGCTGCGAAATATTATTTCCCGCGCCAGCTGATGAACCCGTAGCATTCGTAGCAACGGCAGTCCATGTGTATGTGGTACCAGCAACGGAATTCGGATTTGAGATCGCAATTGAAGTCGATTCGCCCGAACAAATAGTCTGATCACTCGCGCTTGCAGTCGGAACGGGATTAACCGTAACTACAAGATTTGCGGGGATTCCATCACAGCCGGATACTACTGGCGTAATGGTATAGATAATTACAGCCGGTGTATTCGTTGCATTAACCGGCGTGTCGTTTATCACGCCCGTTCCAGATGCGCTTACCCCTGACAAAGATCCAATAACGGTGGAGCTCCAATTGAATGTCGTCGACCCGATGCTTGACGTCGGGAGGAAATTCAATGGTGTACCACTACAAATCTGTTGTATGAAGGATGCTGGCGAGTTTGTTATTACAGGCTTAGGGGTAACGTTGACTGTTACGGTAATCGGACTTCCCAAACATCCAATGGCCGCTGGTGTTATCACGTAATCTACTGATCCTGAATTAATTCCATCGGTGCTGGTTAATATTTGACTGATAACAGAACCTGAACCAGCTGCTGCGCCGGTGATATTTGTCGCGCCACTGATTGTCCACGAATACGAAGTACCAGCTACACTATTCGGATTGCTTATAACGATGTTAGTAGATTCTCCACTGCAGATCCCTTGAGGAGTGGGCGCGGTGGCATCTGGAATGGGTCGTACATCAACAACATAGCTGACAGGTGTACCTGCACATCCGCCGATGCTTGGTGTGATCTGGTAGGTAACGGTTGCAGTTGTGTTGCCTGTATTGATTGGTGTATCGGTGATCGGTCCTGTCCCGCTGGCCGATATTCCGCTAAGAACACCAATAACAGAAGAAGTCCATGACATCGTAGTCGATCCTATCGTTGATGTTGGTAAGAAATTCAATGGAGTGCCACTGCAAATAGATTGTATCAGACTTGCAGGAGTATTCGTAATCACCGGGACCGGATTTACAGTGACCGTCACATCCAACGGAGTGCCTGGACAACCACTAGCCGAAGGAGTAATCCTATACATAACCGTTCCGGAGTTTATCCCGTCTGTGCTTGTGAGAATTTGACTGATCAACGATCCGTTTCCTGCAATAGCGCCAGTTACATTGGCTGAAGAAAATACCGTCCAGCTAAATGTAGTTCCTGAAACCGAATTAGGGTTGGTAATCGAAACGCTTGCATTCGCTCCTGAACAAATTGCTTTGTCAGATGCAGCAATGTCGGGAATTGGATGGAATTGAATTTGAACATCATCCTGCGAAGTACATGTTCCGTTGGTAGTGGTCCATCGTAAAACATAGGTTGTTCCTGACACGCCATTAAATGTTGTGGTTGGATTAGTGTCTGATACAAAACTTCCACCCGCGCCGCTCACGACCGTCCACTGTCCGTTTCCAACCAAAGGAGTATTACCAGATAATGTCGCCGATACAGAACATAAGTTTTGATTAGGGCCGGCTAATGCGGGAGTTGGAGGCGCATCAAAAAGTATCGTTACGTTATCACTACTGCTCGCACACACGCCATTGGAGATCGTCCATTGTAAGTTATAAAGTGTCCCTGCTATACCATTAAAAACCGTCGTCGGATTGTTGGGATTCACAAAGCTTCCGCCTGCTCCACTTACTACCGTCCAGGTTCCTGTGCCTGTTGTTGGAGCATTCGCTGCTAAGGTAGTGCTCGTAGCACACAATGTCTGTGGTGGTCCTGCATCTGCTATTGGTGCTGGGGTAGCATCAAACTTGATCGTTACCTGGTCTGAGCTTACTGTACATACACCATTGGAGATCGTCCATTGTAATACGTAGGTCTCTCCTGCTGTTCCATTGAATGTTGTTGTAGGATTGGTGTTCAGCACAAAGCTTCCGCCTGCACCACTGATGATGCTCCATGCTCCGCTTCCAACAAGTGGTGTATTACCAGCTAAGATAGCACTGGTCGCACACAACGTTTGATCTGGCCCGGCCGTGGCAAC
>JAEZBX010000315.1 GCA_023412765.1 Bacteroidota bacterium | reverse complement strand
GGAGCGAAGGATACTTAAAGGTTTTCATTTGGCTAGAAACAAACCATGACATTTCACAGTGTTATTGACTGATCTTAATCAGATTTTGCCTTGAATTGGGCTTATTTGATGTTGGCGGGGAATTTCAGGTTGAAGCCTGTTAATAAATTGAAAATAGAGGGAATCAATAGTTTTTTGGATACAAGCCACAAGCATTATGCACATCATTCCTGAAAGCATTCTTTCAAGAAAGCAAGATTGTGTTTATAGCTTTCTACGACATCAGCGTCCTTCGGAGTAGCACCTTCGATCTGCATCCAACCACTGCCTACAAAATCCATCTTTGCAAGCGTTTCGCATATTTTGATCCAATCCAGAGTTCCCTTACCCAACAGTGAATCATTTTCTTTCATATGCAATTCGCATATCATATCTCGACCTAGCCACTGAATTTCCTTAATGACATTATAACCAGCATCAGCAGAATTTCTGAAGTCATACAACATAAAAAATCGTTGAACCCATGCACCAATAAAATAAGTCGTACACTATGGAGAGATATTTAATGCAAGTGTAGCTTCCCAGGCAAGAAAAAAAAAGGCTGCCTTTTGGGAAAGACAGCCTCTTTAGAAATTTATTTTGTTTTATTAGTATCCTTCATTTTGAGTTAAGTTCGTGCTTTGAATCACCTCAGTTTGAGGAAGCGGAAAGTTTATATTAAATTCTTCAAAGGCGAAATCTGTACGGAGCGGATCAAAATCAAGGGTTGTAAGGTCGATTTCACCAGCAAGGTGTCTTCTCCTTAAGTCATACCATCGATGCCCTTCTTCAAAAGCCAACTCCAATCTTCTTTCTCTAAAGATCAGATCCAAAGCTTCAGCGCCTGTCCCAGGCGTTGCCAAATCTGCCGGTACGGTCGCTCCATCTCCAGAAGCGCGGGCCCGGGCTCGGATTTCGTTTACCAATGCAATTGCATCGGCTAAGCTTCCGCCGGAACGGACAATTGCCTCTGCTTTAAGCAAGATTACATCCGCGTAGCGAAGAATGCGGGGATTGTTTTGTGAAAGACCAAGCCACGGATTATCAGGGGTAGTAACATTATTAAGGATGTACTTTCGCACATTCGTTCCATCAGCTGCTTCAACCGACATATCGAAGCTGAAGTCAATCCTTGGATCTCCAACTTCAAAAGCATTTTTAAGCGACGAAGTTGCCCTAAAGGTATTACTGGGCCCGTCGGCACCATCACCATTGAAAAATCCCCAGTAGGCATTGAGTTCACCAATAACTGAGAAATCATCATTTCCACCAACCCACGGATTGGTATCAGCAATCGCGCGGTTTGCCTGAAATTCAAATAAAGATTCCACGTTGTTTTCTTTCAAGCCATCAAAATTGTCGTTGAAGTTGGATGCCAGTTGGACTCCGGTTATAGAATTAAACGCTGCAATGGCAGCTGTGAAATCTGCGTCTGTTGTATTTACCGTACCTCTGAAAACAAGGCACTTACCGAGCAAGCCTCGCGCACTATTTTTGGTGGCTCGTCCGACATTTCCTTCATCCCAAGCCTCTGGCAAAAGCGTAGCTGCTTCGGTTAAGTCAATGATAGCTTGATCTAAGAGTTGCGTACCGGTAGAATTTGGCGGAAAGGCATCATCCAGGTTAGTAATACGTTCGGTAACCAACGGTGCGGTTCCGAATATATTCCACAGATTGAAATACATTAACGAACGCAGAAAGAGCGCTTCCCCCCGGTGATACTCGTCTGCGTTAGACGACGCATCATACGCCAAACTACCGTTCTCAATGATCTTTTCCATTACTATGTTTGCGCGGGCTATGATCTGATATGATAAATTGTAATACCTGCTTAATTCTCCATCGTCGCCTTCGAGTGTAGAAAAAATTTCAGTAGAAATTGCCCCTGGAGTTGTCAGATCGTCAGAGGGCAGCAACCATATACTTTGCAAATTATCGCCACCAGAGCCACCCCTTTTATAGAAGTAGCTCAATTTGGCATAGGTGCCAAAAACGGCTTCCGTCATTTGCGCTTCATTCTGAAAAAACGATGCTTCCGTATTCCCGATTGGATCAAGATCAATTGTTGCTTCATTACACGCAATTATACCCGCGGCGAATAGAATGCAATAGATGAATAGAAATTTTAATGTTTTCATTTTTCTATTTTTTAAAAAAGTTAAAAGCCCAGATTTACACCGAACATCAGTGTGGTCGGTGTACTGTCGTCCTCAGGATCTAAGCCGCTGTATGGGGAAACCACAAACACGTTGGAAAGGGAAGTAAACACCCGGAGATTGGTTGCGCCGATTCTTTGCAGCACCGTGCTGCCACTGCTAAGGTTATAGCCCAATTGTACATTCTGCAGTCTGAAGAAATCAGCGTCTTCAACCCAACGATTAGAGAACCTCGCATTGTCTGAAGGGTCGCCGGCAATTGCACGTGGCATAGTAGTCGATGGATTTTCAGGAGTCCACCTGCCGTTGACGGAAGTAAGGGCGTTTACACCGCCATTGACCATCGATTCCCCGCTCCATCTGACATTATTGATACGTTGTACATCGCCGAGTCCCCGAAATGTCAACCCAAGATCAAAGCCTTTATAATCCAGGTTCACACCAATGCCGTAGAAAAATCCGGGAATGGTCTTACCTATGTAAGTCTGATCATAACCGTTAATTATACCGTCAGGATTTCGATTCAAATAAGCATCCGGCCCATCTTCAGGCAAGGCGGGTCCGTTTAAATCATTAAAATAAATATCTCCCGGAGACAGTTGTGTTTCGTTTCCTGGATCTGAGTTGTTTAATCTCCATTCATCGATTTCTGCCTGGTCCTGGAAAATACCACCCATTTGGTAACCATAGATGTAGTTAATAGGATACCCCACTTCTATCCGCTCATCATCACCTTGAGGTTGGTTGCGATAAAGTTTGGTTACCCTGTTTTTAACTGTTGTTAAATTAGCAGTTGCATGAATGCCTAAATCGCCGACTTGTTCATTAAACCCTAGTTGCATTTCAACTCCGCTGTTTTCGACAGTGGCAAGATTTACCACAGGGTTATTTAATGCTCCAATGACCTTTGGTATTTCAATGCTTTGCAAAATACCCTCTGTCAAGCGGTGGTAGTACTCAAACGTAAAGGAGAATTTTGTTTTAAGGAGGAGCGCATCAAAGCCAATGTTTTGTGTTGTGACAGTCTCCCAGGTCATGTCGACAATTGGGAAATCGCCAAGGACAGCGCCATTAACAATAGTGCCTGGCGTAGGGGTTGGGTTAGAACCAACTGCATACTTAGGATTACTGTTTACAAGTGATAAATACGCAAAATCGCGTGTTTCCTGATTTCCTGCTTTACCCCAACCTAAACGAAGTTTTAGATCATCTAGCCAACCCGTTGTACCATCCATAAAATTTTCTCCTGAAATCCGCCACGCCGCTCCGATAGCTGGAAAAGTTCCCCACTTATATCCAGGGGCAAACTTTGAAGATCCATCACGCCTTATCGTCGCGTCCAGATAATATTTACTATTATAGTTGTAGCTTACTCTGGCCATATAACCGAGCAACCCGGAGCGATTTCGTTCAACAAACAAGCTTTTGTTTTCGGGCAATATGCCTTCGTCCATTCTACGCTGATCAAAGTCAAGGATTCCGGTTTTGATCACCGATTGATCAATGTTGTTCCAATTGTATTTTTGATCCATGGCATTTAACACAATGTCAAACTTATGGTTGCCAAAACTTTTGTTGTAGCCGATCAGAAATTCCTTTACGATGTTTATGTTTTCACTTTGTCTTCTGCCATAAGTAGAGCCGTTAGAATTCAGGGTTCCTGACTGAGCACTATACAAACCTGCTTCGGGTAACGCGAACGTTTCTTTTGTATTAGTGTAATAATCTACGCTGAAAGTACCCCTTAACCGAAGACCTTTTAGGGGGGTTATTTCGGCGTAAACTGAACCCAGATTTCGTAACAGCGCACGTTGATCATAAACTAATGGAGCAACGGCTAAAAAGTTGTCTCGAGTAGAATTTCCATATCCCCGAGAATTAACTTGTCCGCCCACTGTTCCGGTTGGATAAGCAAATCCATTGGGTTGATTAGGATCAAACAAGGGCTGCCAGGGGTTGATCAACGAGGCATTCTCGATACCAGGTCCACTGTCCGTATCGGTTTCAGAATAAATTAGACGAAAGGATTCTCCCATCGTTAACCATTTTGTGAGTTGGTGATCTGAATTGATGAAAAAGGAATAACGACTGAACTGACTTTTATAAAGAGCGTTCTCCTGATCGGCATATCCTGCCCCCAAGGCATATGTACTTTTTTGCGAGCCTCCTGATATACTTAGATTATAATCCTGGATGGCAGCACTTTTAACAACGGCTTCATCCATCCAATTGTATGTCGGGTTGTTCCCTAAATATTCCGGCGAGCTGGGATCGTATAAACTTCCAAAGTCGTTAGCATCTCTACCTTCTACGGTATTATTGTTCCATGCTTCATTATAAAGATCGACGTACTGCTGAGTATTAAGTACATCATATCGTTTCCTGATATTCTGGATTCCGTAGTTGGCTGAAAAATTAATGCGCGCATTTCCTTCCTTTCCTCTTTTGGTTTGTATGAGGATAACACCATTCGAAGCACGTACGCCGTATATTGCAGTTGCGGATGCGTCTTTTAGGACCGATATCGATTCAATGTCGTTTGGGTTAATCATATTCATAATGTTTACCGGTCCGCGCAAATCCTGCACCCTGTCAACACTGCTTCCGGCGCCTCCCTCCGTGATCGGGACACCATCGATAACATAAAGAGGGTCATTAAATCCAAGTGAACTGACACCCCGAATTCTTATAGTAGGCCGTGCATTTGGATCAGAACCAGGGTTAGAAACAAATACACCAGCCATCTTGCCTTGCATAGCAAGCTCTGGTGTCATCCGAACTTCATTATTGAGCTCCTCGGAGTTAAGAGAGGAAATCGATCCTGTTAAATCTTTTTTATCACGTTCACCATACCCAATTACAACCACCTCCGAAAGTGTGTTGACATCGGGTGTCAAGGTGACGTCGATTGTGGCTTGAGTACCGACAATTCGTTCTTCCTGACGATAGCCAATAAACGAAAAAACCAAAACTGAATTTTCGTCGGCTACAGAAAGGATGTATTTTCCTTGTGAGTCTGTGGCCGTACCGTTGGTCGTTCCCTTCTCAATAACGTTTACACCCGGCACAGCTTGCCCGCCCTCGTCAACCACGCTCCCACTTACCTGAACTGCGACATCAATTTTTACGGCAGCTTCTTCAACTTCTGTCGGGTGGAGAACCACTTCGTCATCTAAAACCTCCCAGGATACGCCAGAGGTAAACAACTTCTGCAACACCTCCTCTAACGTTGCGCTGTCAACTGAGATAGAAACTCTGTTTTCAGTCTGCTTGAGGTTTGAACTGTAATTAAAAACTATCGAAGTCTGGTCTTCAATGGAGGAAAGGATAAAATGTATTTTCCTGTTCTTGAAGTCCAGAGACACTTTCTTATCGAGAATCTCTTGCCCGCGCGAATCGGCAGCACAAACCAAAGATCCGAAGGTGATCGCGATAATAAACTGTGTCAAGGATATTTTCATAATTAGAAAAAATACATATTGATCCCATCTATGTTTTTTCATAGTTTTAAAAAGGTTTTTGTTTCAAATCGGACAAGAATCAGACTGCATCCAGAATCAGTGGATGCAGAATTTAACCAAAGCCGTTGATGGTCGAACATCTCGGCTTTGTTTTTTTACACTTACGTAGAATTCTCCATGGGCTACTCTATTTAATTATTGACATCCCTTTCCAACTATTACAATTACACCATCTTGTTGACTATAAGAAGCACCTATAGCCTTGCAAATGATATTGAGCCTGCTGTAAATACCACTATCGTTGAAGGTGGTAGTCACTTTGCATCTTTCAAAAACATCATCCTGAAATTTAATTTCAATACCATAAATGTCCTCCAAGGCATCGATAACCTCTGTGAATGGCGCGGCTTCAAACTTCAGCTTTCTTCTTACCTCCTCTTGCGGTTTAAGCGCTTGAGGTGTTTCAACAAGCTCTTTTAATACGCTTGTTTGAGCCCTGGAGTAAGTCGCCTGTTGGTTGGCAAGCAGTATAACGTTGCGCTCTTTTTTATTTTCTGTTTTGTCAGCCCGGGTTTGAATGGCGACCTTTCCAGTTTTAACAGCTATCGTAATATTGTTATCCGAACTGAATGCCCGGATTCTGAAACTTGTACCCAAAACTTTTGTCACAACATCGCCTGCGTCCACATAAAAAGGTTTTGACCGGTCGTGGCTCACGTCAAAAAAAGCTTCTCCAGTTAGAAAAATTTTACGGTCTGTCTGGTTGAAATCCGGGGTAATTCGAATTGAACTTTTTGGTTCAAGGGAAATGCGTGTGGAGTCTGAAAGCACGATATGCTTTACAAGGGAAGTTTCGTTTTTTATTTCGCCGTTGACAGTTTCAACTTCAGAAATTTCTTCATTCAGTGGACTCGGTTGATGCGTATAACTCAATATAAAGGCAACCGCTAAAAGAATCACCACAGCTGCTGCGGATAACGCTGGAAACAACTGCACCGTTTTTGCTTTCCCTCCTCTTATTTTGTTCTGGATTTTCTTGAAACTTCCATCGATAATTTTTCTTCTTTGAAATTCGTTGAGTTCAGGGTAATGGTTCAACATGTCCAGCGACGAATACCATTTTTCAATCCATTTCACTTCTTCCTCGGTGGCTTGGCCTTTCAAGTAGCGCTTAAGAGTTTTATCAAAGTCCTTTTCTGACATCATATTGCAATAGTCGAACAAGTCGCCAACGAGACTAAAGCGTTCCAGTCATTTTCTGAAAGAATTTACGACATCGCAACCGATTGACTTTGTGATAATATTTCCATAACGTTGATTAAATTTCACTTGAACCCATTCCAAGACCATAGTGACGAAGAACTGTTGTCGTTAATAAGAAAAGACGATGAGCAGGCTTTTACTCACTTATTTAATCGATACTCAGAAAAAATAGCATCGCTTGCTTTCTCAAAGGTGCACTCTGAAGAAATTACTCAGGAGATAGTTCAGAATGTATTTACTTCTATATGGGAGAAAAGACACAAATTAAAGATTAATGTCTTTTCAAATTATATATTTATTGCCGTTAAATATCAGGTAATAGATCATTTGAGGCGCCAGATCAAAATTAAGAAGCATGACGTTCTATTAAAGGCCTTTGTAAAAATCAGCGAAGAAGATACTCTTCAAACAGTGGAGCTGCACGAACTGGAAGAATTTTTACAAAATGGGATTTCCAGACTTCCTGACAAAACACAACAGGTCTTTAAGCTCAATAGATTTGAAGGAAAATCCATTTCTGAGATTGCCGGTATATTAAATCTTAGCGAAAAGGCAATCAAGTATCACATCTCGAAATCACTAAAGGATTTGAGAGTCCATCTGAAACATTTTTTAATGACTTTAATTCTATAATTAGCTCCTTCGCCGAAAGGTTATTGTTTAAACAGCAACAATTATTCATGCGAGAAAAGACTCGACCTGGGAACATAAGTGCGTGATTAGTCAACGCTTGTATTCATCATTGAGGCCCGAGTGAAAGTGCAGGACACGATTATCCATACCTTTCTGTTGTTTGCGTAGTTATGAAATTGATTCCTCTTAAAAAAATAGTTACGATCCTGTTGTTCAGTTTGGCGCTGACGGGGCATTGTCAGAACAT
Organism: Bacteroidota bacterium; assembly: GCA_023412765.1. Classification (GTDB taxonomy): domain Bacteria; phylum Bacteroidota; class Bacteroidia; order Cytophagales; family Cyclobacteriaceae; genus Chryseolinea. The sequence goes on along the minus strand of JAEZBX010000315.1, from coordinate 12,487 downwards.
TGACTACCGCGGATTTCCGGAATGGTCGTTTGGCAAGGAAGACTCCACCGAATACTATCTCTACACACCACAGTCTGCAGGCAAAGGTAAAGCGCTTCCGCTAGTGCTGTTCCTTCATGGCTGTTGCGGAACCGATTATCACGCCACCCTTCGTAACGCAGTTGATCCGCCTGTACGCTTATGGCACAACTTCGGCGACAACACTCAGGCAAATCCCATCTATATCCTTTCAGCAAAAACAAGTCGCGGCTGGAGACAACACTTTCCTAATCTGAAGGCGGCAATAGATAATCTCATCGCAAAAAACCTAGTCGATCCCCAACGCATCTACATATCCGGATTCTCAATGGGGTCAGCAGGGACATGGCAGTTTATCGAAGCATATCCTGATTACTTCGCGGCAGCAATTACAATGGGCATGGATTTCACAGGAAAAAATTATTCAAACTTTCGCGACGTGCCTGTGTGGGCCATTCGAGGCGATCAGGATTGGTGGGCACGACACCTCGGAACTCAGATAAAATCGATTCGTGCTCTCAATGTCAAGAGTTCTGACTCCCTTGAGTGGCACACCGGCGTTAACCCACGGCTCACAAACTTCGAAGGAATGGGGCATGGGGTAATGTGGGCGGCAGTCAATGAACTTCCACTAAGCGATTGGCTGCTTTCAAAAGTAAATGACGGCAACAAGTATCCAATGGTGTATTTCCATGCGCCTTCCTACATGCAGGCGTATAAAGAAGGGGAAGTTGTGAATCTAAATGTTGAAGCATTTGATCCTGACGGACGTATTGAAAAATCTGTCTTCACGGCCAATGGCAAGATCGTTGCAGAATACAACGGAGTCCCAAAGCAAATGTCATTCTTAGCTAAGAAAGGAGATAATGTTTTTAGCGTCACAGTTTCCGATGACCAAGGAAAGACCGCTACTGAAACCGGGTCGATTCGGGTAGATATTCCTTCGACAATTGTTGCAGCGACTACACCATCAGCAAAAGTTGCTAAATACTTTTCACATCAGCTTTCGGCGACAGGCAATGGAAAGCTTCGGTGGTCAGTCCAGGCAGGTCAAAGAATGCCCGAAGGATTATTAATTTCAAACGACGGTAAAATTACCGGGGTTCCAGTTACTGATGGGACACAAACTGTTAAAGTACTGGTCACCGACGAAGATGGAGATACTGATGAAGAAACAATTCACCTTGCCATTGAAAAGCAGTCACCATCAGACGTTCTCGTCACTGGGGTAAAAAATCACAGAGGAACTTCTCTTCCGGTAGCAGAAGTGAGAAAAGGAATCACTCCTCATATACGAGGCGATAATGAGGTGAGCTTCAGCTCAATTCCTTCGAACTACGAGGGTTTGCTTTTTATACAGACCGAACCGAAGGATACTACTATGGTGGGTTCCCATTATCTTGAATTTAGCGTCGATCAGCCGGTAACTGTCTATGTGGCATATGAAAAGATGACAAATCTTTTTAAGTCAACAACGCCTTCGTGGTTGCAGGAATTCCGCAGAGAAAAAGATGAGATTATTGCTCAATATTACTATTACGATGTATTCTCTAAAGATTTTCCAGCTGGCAGGATTACACTGCCTCATTCAATGGAGAGAGCCAGCGGTGTAAACACGAACTATTTTGTTTTAATACGGAAAAGGTAAATTATGCGACAATGAGATAACGCAAACTATTTTTATAACTGAAATTCAGCAATAAAAGTCCAACCATTATAGAAGATATTGTACACTGTCAAACTTATTTCCCCAATGATGCTCTACACTTTGGAAAGAAATTCTTTCGAGCAAAACTAACCAAAACAAAAAGTCAAATACCAGCCTTTCACTTTTATCACCCAATAAAGGCCTTTTACGTTTGTCTTCCACGACGCTCCTCAATTCGTGTTGACTAAAGTAATTTAAATTTCGCAGCACAATAGATTCATCGGGCTGTGATTCATTTTGATGCCGTATTTTTTTTCCATGCCAAAAATTACATCTCAAAGGCTGTTTTGAAAATTGAGATATAGTCGGTGGACAATGGTTCAAATGCGGCTGCGATTACGAATACGTCTCAACGTTATCTCTAAGAAACCTTTCTGCAGGCGTGTACATCGCCATCATCAGTACTGAAAGGGAAGTATTTCGGTCAAAGATTATTCGAAAGTAAAAATCTGTTCCTCGAAAGATCATAATTAAAGGAACTTGTCAGTAAAGGGTAATCATCAATCGCCCATACACCCTTTTAAAAACTTAAGGTTGTGCCTATAGCTCTCTACGACATTGAAGTCCTTTGGTGTAGCGCCTTCAATTTGCATCCAACCACTGCCTACAAAATCCATCTTTGCAAGCGTTTCGCATATTTTGATCCAATCCAGAGTTCCCTTACCCAACAGTGATTCATTTTCTTTCATATGCAATTCGCATATCATATCTCGCCCTAGCCACTGAATTTCCTTAATGACATTATAACCAGCATCAGCAGAATTTCTGAAGTCATAATAGACCTTAACGCTTTTCGAACCTACTTGCTGAATAATATCCATGTGCTCTTCAGCGCTGAGGTAGGATTCGATACCCAATGTAATTCCAAGATTTTCCGCTTTAGGGGCAACCTTCTTTAATCTGCGGATCACTTCCTTCTTACCAGCTTCATCATTTCGTAAATCATTCTTTGCAAAGAAGGCTAATAGTATCACATTAATATCCAATGTTTTCGCAACGTCTATGCTATCCGAAACCCATTGTTCTGTTTTTGGATCCGATTTGTAAGGGACGTTGTTCAACTCCCCGATAGCGAGACTCGCTATCGCTATCCCTGCCTTTGAGGAAGCTGCCTTGAACTGTTGCTGAACCTTCGATTCTCGCAAATGCATGTTGTTGGATTCAGAACCTAAATTCAATTGAACACCTTGTAGTCCAATGGCTTTCGCAACTTCGAAAGAACCAGGATCACTACTTTTCCGAAGAGACCAGTCACACGCGCCTATCCGTAACTTATTAGTCTTTCGATGGGCCGATAACAGTCCCGTGCTAAGCAGGGCACCTATAAGTGTGGATTGCTTTATCCATTGTCGTCTATTGATAGGCATACTCGTCAGTTTTTGAGGTTTCACAATCTACAACTGTGAAAGAACACAAACAAGGATTGAGATCATACTGGAGTTCACGTGCGTCACCCTCTCCTGTTGTCGCATAATGATAATCTGTTGTCGTCTTCGGATAACTGCTGAGGCGGCGGTCAGTCGTAGCTTTGATCTATCAAACATTAAACATTAGCTATATGACATCACTAAAAAATGTTTTGCTGGTAAACGCGGTCTCCTCAGGAGCGACCGGCGCCGCATTGATTTTATTTCCTGCTTCGATTGCAACTATATTCGGAACAACAGAAAGTTGGCCATTTATCGATACGGGAGTTTTCCTTTTTCTTTTTGCAGCCTTCGTTGGTTTTGTAGCCAGTCAAAGAACCATACGCCAGAAGCTTGTGCGGACGATAATCACGTTAGATATACTGTGGGTGGCAGGAAGCTTAGCGATTGTAATTTTACAACTATTCAATCTAACAATACTCGGATATATCTTAATATCTGCGGTTGCAGGTTGGGTCGCGTTAATGGCGTATTTACAATCAACCGGGTTAAAGCAATTAGCACCACAAAACAGTTAGCCAATCGCCTGCACAGTTATTACTGTGCAGGCTCTCTTTCAGAATCAAACAAAGTTTATTGTAAACTTGCGTTATGCGTGAACAAAAAAGACAATTTACACTCAGCCTTCTGGCATATGCCGCACAGAGGGGTTCCTCCGCTGTCGAACTATGCAATCACGCTGGAATAAACCTCGATTCGTTGAAAGCAGGAGAGGCTATTCCTTCCGCTAAGGATATGAACAACCTATGGCGAAATGCCAGTCACCTTTGTAACGATCCACTCTTCGGACTGCATTTTGGTGAATCGCTACAGCTCGCAGCCTTAGGTGCTGTTGGTGAGATCATTAAGAGCAGCGAGAGTGTTGGTCAGGCGGTCTCTATTGCTGCTTCATTCACTCCAGCGATTACAGATGACTTTACGATGGAAGTTGAGAAGGAAAAAAAGCATTTTACTGTCCGGCTTGTCACAACGAATGGAACCAGTGACGAATTCGTTACTCGACAAGTCGCCGATCTGCTTATGGTGTTTACTATTCATGAATTAAATGGATTCTTACTGACAAGAATTCAGCCGGATATAGTAACGTATCCCTATAAGCCATCGGATATCGAAGAATATCAGCGTGTCTTTCGTACGAAATCAATCGCCAAGAAAAACGAATACGCTCTAATTTTTCAATCAAAGTATTGGGACGAACCAATAATCACTGCTAATTATGAACTGCAAAAGCTGTTTCTTGAAAAAGTATCATCATCGCGTAATAACGAGGAGGTAACCCCATTTCAGGCAAAGGTCCTTGATTACATGATGCAACATTCCTACCTCGGTATCCTCACGCTGGAAGACGTAGCTGCGAATTTCAACATGTCACCACGAAGTCTTCAACGACGGTTACAGGAGGAGTCGGCAACTTTCCAGCAACTCGCGGACTCTGTTCGAAAATCCCTTGCAATCCATTATTTGCAATCAGGGAAACATCAGATCAAGGAGATATCTTCCATCCTGGGATATAACGAGCTTAGCGCTTTTTCGCGCGCTTTTAAAAGATGGACAGGCAAGCCGCCTGTGGATTATAGCGCTTAGGTACGTCGTGCCAACAGGCCGTTAACATTTCTCTTTAATCCTACTTCGTTATAAAAAAGGAATAGGGAATAAGGAATAAGGGATAAGGAGGTCGCAAAGGGCGCACCCTTACTTACCCTATACCCTATACCCTATACCCTATTCCTTATTCCTTCCTTCAGAACGACTATCACCTACTTCCTGCCTCAATGCGGAAATAATCAAAGTCAGCGAAACCACCCGTTTCTTTCGTAGCGTAATTAAACAAACCGAATCTGTATCCCATAAAATGAGGTAACGTATACGACATACGAAGTGGTGGACCAATCTGGGTCCAGGACTTTCCATTATTGCTATAGTAGAAAATCGCAGAATCAGCTAGGTCTTCAAAATTGCATTCGGCTTTAAAATAGATTGCATTTCCATTAAGAGGTATTCGCTCCAGTTCAACCGGTTTGTCAGATTGGGTCGCAACTGTTACAATATACTTTCTCCCTTCCTCATATTTGACTCCCACCAATCCATAGTTCTTTTGCAGTAATGCTAATCCGGCAAAATCGCCTTCTTTCATATTGGATACATCAATTGAAATAGAACCGGCACACCGAGGACCAACAGTTCTCTGCGTGAGGGTATTCCTTGCATCAACAAAAGAAGAATCCAGGCGTGCAGTGGTAAGCCTCAGGTAGCCTTTACGTTGATTCAGCGACCAGTATTTGTTATTCGGATTGTGGTTCCACTGCCAGACAAGAGGAAGAACACGTTCACCTCGTTTGCGATCAAACTCATCTGAAGCAATGATGCCTGGTATTAAACTCTTGTTCGCGGGAAGGTCGAGCGTTGCCGGCGCTCTCCCATCAATACCCAAAACAGGCCATTCATTTTCCCATCGCACCGGAACCAAATAAGGTATTCGTCCAACGGAACCATAGTCGCGAAACAAGTAAGCATACCATTTTCCATCGGGTGTGTCAATGAGTCCGCCCTGGGCTACGCCTAAGTCCTGAAAGGCAAGACGACCTTCATACGGACCTGTAATTTTATCGGCCTTGTGAATAAGCACTGTTCGCATACCACCCTTGGGCCATACGATATTGAATAAATAATACTTTCCATTAATCTTAAAAAGCTGCGAGCCCTCCGCCTTCAAAGCAATATCTGAACCTGCAGGCTCACTCGCATTTTCGATGATAACCGATTCTTTACTACCTTCTTTTATACCTGAGACATCAGCATTGAGTTCAACCAGTCGCAATTGACCAGCACCGTATATCAGATAAACTCTTCCGTCATCATCGAAAAAGATCGTATGATCGTGATAAGATGGTTTGAACGATGAGACCTCCCAGGGTCCTTGTTCGATGTCTCTTGTTTTAAAGACATAAGTCTTTCCCGTGGTCTGCGCAAACGTACTCACGTAGTACGTGCCCTTGTTGTACCGAATGCAACTGGCCCATGAACCTCTTCCATAGGAATTTTTGCCGTTATTAAGATTGAGTGCATCTATATCCGCAAGTGTGTCGTACGCATAATTGACGATTTCCCAGTTTACAAGATCATGAGACTTCATGATCGGAACGCCGGGCGACATATGCATGGTCGTGCTGCTCATGTAGTAATTCTTACCCACCCTGACTATCGACATGTCAGGGACGTCCGCAAAAATTATTGGGTTAGTCGCCTTGCCAACCTGAGCTGATACGATTCTTAAGAACGACAACGTAATCGCAAGACACAAAATGGTTTTCTTTAACATGAGCGTTATTTTGAAAAAAAAAGATTGGCCCGAAGACACATCCCTCACGCCGTTCAATATTTTAGAAGATGGACGTTAATTCATCCCTTTTTTCTTCCGGCAAAGCTTTGACAGGCTCATCAAGGTATTCTAAGGATCTGTTGTGTGCATCAGCATATAGGTAGTCCCGAAGATTGCTCGTCGACAAATGCCTGCGCTTTAACCATAGCGCTACAAAAATTTCCTCGACGATTACTTTTGACGAATCAAGAGAACGAACACGGGCAAAAATAAAATCAAATAGCGGTGCCCAATAGCGGTCAAAAATTATCTCTAATGCTTGCTGATCATTCTGCCGGATCAAATCAAGCAATCGGGAATCTGAATAACTTGAAAGCGTAGCCATACTTTGTTAACATTTTTCAGATTTTCAATAGACATAGAACAGTTTCATTAACTAAGACTCGTCGTCTCATTCAGGAACCAGCGCAATCACTTCCCCAGCTTTAGTAGGCATTTCATAAACGACCGTTTCTTTTAAATCGGGTTTCATGATCCGGGCCTTAGCTGATATTATGGGCGAAGCAACTTGATCCACCTGATAGAACAAATTACTATTCCTGCCCTTTGCCAATGATAAAGACTTATCATTGGACCATCTTAACCTATTGGGTACACGCAATTGTAGCATCCCGCCAAGATTAGATTTAATTAAAACCTTTACCAGTGATCCGTCCTTCCACTGCATATCTGTGACTTCGAAACCACCTTTCGCTCGCAAGCCTTGTACTCTCCCCGTCGGCAAAGCATCCGGGAGTGCCGGTAAAAGATGAAGCGTGCCATCACTACTTTGCACTAACATTTCAGCTATGCCTGAAGTGCACCCGAAATTTCCATCGATTTGAAAAGGGGGATGCGCATCAAAGAGGTTATTGTATGTCCCTCCGCCACCAGTATTTGTACCGACAGGAGTAAGCTGATCCTGAATTAACTTATAAGCGTGATTGCCATCCAACAACCTCGCCCACCAGTTAACCTTCCATCCCATACTCCATCCTGTTGATATATCACCCCGATGCAAGAGCGTAGTTTTTGCAGCGCCGTATAATTCCGGTGTCCGATAGGGTGAAATTTGATTAGAAGGAAACAGGCCGTAGAGATGAGAAACATGGCGATGATTGTCTTGAGGGTCATCGACATCATCCAACCATTCCTGCAGCTGCCCATGTTGTCCAACATGCATAGGTGGAAGACGATCACGCATCCGCCTCAATGTATCGATAAACGCTTTGTCTTTCTTCAAAATTTCTGCGGCCGTTATTGCCGTACTAAAAACATCGAAGATGATTTGATTACTCATGGTTGTACCAGCATCGAGTGAAGACCCCTGATGCGCCGCTGGTGCATTCTCTGGTGACATGTCGGGATTTAGCACGAGCCATTTGAATTTTGGGTGCTCAACCAGGAAGTCTATATAAAAGATTGCTGCACCTTTTAGGACATCGTAAATGGATTCGAGATAGGCTTTGTCACCGTTGTAGAGGTAATGTTCCCAAAGGTGCTGACTTGTCCATCCGCCCCCGTCAAGCCACACGCCCCAGAATGCATCATCAACAGCGCCTGTCGCACGCCAGATATCAGTATTGTGATGTGCCATCCAACCGCGCGCACCATACATAACTCTTGCAGTTTGTTGACCGGTCTGCGCAAGTTCTTTCACCATTCGAAGAAATGGTTCGTGTAATTCAGCAAGGTTTGTTTTCTCAGCTGGCCAGTAATTCATTTCCGCGTTAATATTGATCGTGTATTTGCTATCCCACGGTGGATTTAGCCTATGATTCCAAATGCCTTGCAGGTTAGCGGGCTGTCCACCCGGTTGAGAAGAGGAGATCAATAAGTAACGGCCGAATTGAAAGTACAGAGTGACAAGGTGCGGATCATTCGTATTTCGGAAATTTTTCAAGCGTTCGTCAATCGGCAACTTGGCCGCATCTGATACTCCGAGGTCAAGCTTAACCCTGTTGAAATATTTTTGATAGGCGGCGACATGTGCACTAAGAATCTCGCCGTATGACTTCTGCAATGCCCCATCCATCGAAGCTGTCAGCCTTTCATTTTCGTCACCACTGACATCGTTGTAAGAATTAAAATTTGTAGCAATCGAAACAAAGATGGTTACGGCATTCGCATTTTGTACAACAACAGTAGTATCGGTCGATGACACCTTGCCGCCTTCAGGTTTTATGCGCGCGATTCCCTTAAACCTCACTTTGCCCGGCACACCTTCATGATCGGTTGTCCTTCCAGAGATTATTAACTCGTTCCCCGCTGCTTTTACAGTAGCGTTAGGTTGAACCGTTGAAAACCTGGAACCGAAAGATATCATTCCTGGTGTGCTGGCAGTCAAGCGAATAGCAATGACGTTGTCGGAAAAAGCTGCGTAGACTTCTCTGGTATATTTGACGCCTTTGACTGAATACGACGTTGTGGTAACCGCACGAGTTAAATCCAATTCGCGATAGTATTCGTTATAATCTGTATGACCTATAAAATCCAGTTGCAAAGCTCCAACAGGCTGAAACATTTGTCCATGCGATCCCTTACTTATGATCACTTTTTTTGCCAGCAGCTCGGCCTCTTTTTGTTTACCATCAAATATTAATTTTCGAATTTCAGGCAATGCAGCGAGTGCCTCAGGATTATCATTCCGGTTAGGGCTGCCCGACCAAACCGTATGCTCATTAAGCTGTATCGTTTCATGTTCTACATTTCCGTAGACCATGGCGCCTAGCCTACCGTTACCTATTGGCAGAGCACTTTCCCAGGTTGTTCCCGCAGAAGTGTTATACCATAACCTCAAACCCTGTGATTCCTGTGAAAGGACGTGGGTAGCCAGTGTCAAAAAGAATATAAAAAAGAATGCTCGACTCATCATCAGTCTGCTTAAATCCCAACACTTTTCTATTTAAATAGAAGAGGTGCAAACATGTACAAATTGTTTCGCCATACTGGCCATGTGTGCCCTCCAGGGTATTCACTGTAGGTGTATCGGATGTTCATTTCATCAAACTTTGAGAGCATCACCTTACAATTTTCGTAAGCGATATCCTCTTTGCCGCCCATAGCGACCCAAAATTGTTTGATGTTCTTATTTATTTCACTCGAATTCTCCCTCATGAATTTATATTGTGGCCCGGAGAGTGTAGTATTATTGGCGAACCACCCCGAACTGAATACGCCCAGGTATGCAAACATTTCATGATTTCTTACTCCAGCATGAAGCGTCTGCAATCCTCCCATTGATAGGCCGGCAAGAGCACGGCTATTCGCATCAGTCTTTGCGCGATAATTCTCTTCGACGAACGGTACCACTACCCGCTTCAATTCATTCTCAAACATTTGCAGAGACCTTTCCCCAAAGGAAGCAATGCCACCGCCCCCTGTATTACCGTCCATCATCACGACCAACATCGGGGTGGCTTTCTTTTCTGCAATAAGATTATCGAGTATCAAATCAGTCTTGCCCTGCGTGGACCATCCGCGTTCATCTTCTCCACCACCGTGCAGCAGATACAGCACAGGATATTTTTCACTCGGGTTGGAATCATATTCTGCAGGTGTATAGATATAAAATCGTCTCCAGGTGTTAAAGACAGTTGAGTAGTATCTCTTCATTCTGACTTCTCCATGAGGCACCGGTTTCAATGCATAAAACTCGCCATTCCTTGAAGGTATTTCTATTCCAGATGCCATCCGGCCCATTCCGTAAAATGTTTCACTGGCGGGGTCTGCAACGGCTACACCATCAATCAGCATTGAATAATAGTGTATTCCTTCGCTTATGGTATCCGTTGTGACCAACCAAAAACCTTCAGCATCTTTCTTCATGTCATACTTCTTACCCAGGTCAATTTGCACTTTTTGCGCATCGGGCGCCTTAACGCGAAAGATCACCCGGTTGTCCGGCAAAATCTGAGGATACTTCGCTGAGCGAACGTTGGTCGCCGCGGGCACACCTAATACAGTAAAGCTTGAAAATTGTGTTGTATCTACTTCCTTAAAAAGTAGTTGGGAGAACATATATAAATCGTTCTTCCAAACTTTGAAATCATGACCACCAGGTTCTACATAAAAAATATGAGGAACCTCGTTTTGATAAAGGTAGTCATGGGTGCGTTTACTGAAGTTGAACAATCCATCGCCGTCGCCGCAGGAAATCCAAAGAAGTTTTAATTGCTGCTTTGCTACATCGGGATCAGGGACAAGTTGTTCAGGCAACTTGGTATTGGGGGCTGATGAAAATCCACCGACCCATGCAAACTTATCAAGGTTTCCCAACCCAAAGTTCAATGATTGCCCACCGCCCATAGACAAACCGGCTATGGCTCGGTGCTCTCGATCTTTGAGCACAGAATATTTTTTTTCAACAAATGGGATTAGATCATTCAACAAGTCCTTCTCAAAAACGGCAAAGGCCTGCACTTTCGCACTATCAAAAACATTGCCTCCGGCCCGATCATCTTTCATAGCCCTGCCGTTGGGCATTACCACGATCATCGGGGCAAGTTTCTTTTCGGCATAAAGGTTATCTAGAATAACCTGAGGATTTGCACCTCTTAGCCATTCTTTTTCATCCCCTCCTATTCCATGAAGTAAGTAAAATACCGGATATTTTTTTCCCTTTGAATACTGAGGTGGTGTATACACCAATGCCTTTCGCTTTACTCCAACTGTTTTGGAGGCATATAAAACTGTATCTATTTTTCCCCGGGCAATTCCAGTGCGAGGCTCATCAAATCCCTGAGGAGCAAGTTTGTCAAGATTTTGACCGTATGAAGTAAATGTGATCTGACAAAGAAGAATCAGGGCTATGGAAATTCTAATTTTCATTACAAGCAATAATTGATGTTATTTAAAAATCTGTTGGAGGCTTGTGGCAAGAAAAAGCTTACAATTCATCCAGGTATGTCCGCCAGGAACAATGAATGGCTGAACATTAATGTTTTTCTCCTTGAACATTGCAAGGTTTTGCTTAACACTCTCATACAGGAAATCTTCGGTGCCAACACTAATCGTGAATAATTTCAATTGCTTATTGATCCTTGATGCGTCGGGTGACCAATCGGTAAAATTTTTCTTGAATTCATCCGTTGCAGTGTAGGGAGCGTATGAGCATACGTAAGCAAACTTATCTGTATTGGTAAGACCAATGTTTAACGTTTGTCCACCGCCAACAGAAAATCCTGCAATTGCCCTTCCATTGCTGTTATTAATAACCGGATAGTTTGCTTCGATAAATGGGATGATATCGTTGACCACATCTTTGGTAAAGTCAGCCATGGGCTTAGGCCGCACGTTACCATAGGGCATCACAATAATCATCGGTTTTGATTTTCCCTGTGCAATGAGATTATCGGCAATCAGGTTTGCACGACCAACCTTTGTCCAGGTCTCTTCGGTATCTGAACCGCCATGAATTAGGTAAAGGACAGGATACTTTGTCTTCGCTGTCGCGCTGAACCCGGGCGGTGTGTACACAAGCAAAGTGCGCGTTGTGCCCAGCGTAGAAGATTCGTAATAGTGATAAGATACTTTTCCGTGCGGAACATTCTGCAATGAATGTATAAGCGGTTTGTCACCGGGAACATCAACGATGCTTCGTTTGAATCGCTCGTTAGCAAATATATAAGTGTTGTTTGGATCCGCGGTCTGTACACTATCAACCCAGAAGCTATACGGATATATATCGGGTGTTACCGGAGGCACTGTAACACTCCAAATACCAGAGGTGTCTTTAGTCATGCGGACGGGACCTTTCAAAAATTCCCCCGACACCCATACACGTTCTGCTGTCTTTGAGAAATATCTGAACGTAATGCTTTTATCAGCATTTACATCAGGCGAACTAATGGCAGGTGGACGTTGAGCGAATGCTGAAAAAGTAACAAAAATCGCGAGCAGTCCAGCAAATGTGAAGTTCATGTCAATTCAAATTCATTAAAACCCTAATTCCTTATCGATTCGGTAATCTCATCT
>JAEZBX010000297.1 GCA_023412765.1 Bacteroidota bacterium | reverse complement strand
GGGTAACGCTTCTGGGTTTCACCCCAGCGTCACCCGGGGCTATTCACATTGAATGCCCTTCGGGATTCTGGAGTGTCGCTCGGAAGGCGATTTTGATGGAAACTCAAGGCATCGTATTCCGGGGCTGTGCTAACGGATAGGGTAGGCGCGAATGGGGGAACCCACCCGGGTAAGCTTTCATTACATTCCGCTTATCCTCAGGCAATGGCCCTGGTTTCACAAGCGTCACCAGGCTATTACATTGAAAAAGCCTGAGCGAAGGCAAACTATCTGTTGCGTACTAACAAACAGGCTAGGTTTTAGAAAGAACAAATAGAAATGGCGACTCACGCAAGCTTAGTCCGGGATCTTGAGACAAGGTTCAACCCCTTCGGGGTTGGTGTCGCTCACAGGATGTAACCCCGGGTAACGCTTCTGGGTTTCACCCCAGCGTCACCCGGGGCTATTCACATTGAATGCCCATCGGGATTCTGGAGTGTCGCTCGGAAGGCGATTTTGATGGAAACTCAAGGCATCGTATACGGGGGCAGTGCTAATGGATAGGGTATGCGCGAATGGAAAGCAAACTAAAAATACAATTTGTTTGCCCTTGAATTACCCATCCTGGGAAAGGTTACATTACATTCCACTTATCCTCAGGCAATGGTCCTGGTTTCACAAGCGTCACCAGGCTATTACATTGAAAAGCCTGAGCGAAGGCAAACTATCTGTTGCCGTACTAACGAACAGGCTAGATTTTAGAAAGAACAAATTACAATTGGCGAGTCACGCAAGGTTAGTCCGGGATTTTGAGACAAGGTTCAACCCCTTCGGGGTTGGTGTCGATCCCACATGTTAACCCCGGGTAACGCCTCTGGGTTTCACCCAGCGTCACCCGGGGCTATTCACATTGAATGCCCTTCGGGATTCTGGAGTGTTGCTCGGAAGTTAATTTGAAGGGCAGCCGAATGGAGGCAATCCTATGCTGTGCTAACGGAAAAGGTAGGCGCATCGTCGGCTGAAATCAGAAGGTGATCGTTTGATCTTAGTCCGCCATCCTGGGACAACGCCATCCGCGGGGTTGAGGTTGCTGCCTGCATGTAACCCCGGGTAACGCCTCTGGGTTTCACCCCAGCGTCACCCGGGGCTATTCACATTGAATGCCCTTCGGGATTCTAGGATAGTACGGGTGCAAACTATGAGCGTATGAAAAATCTTCCATCGAGCGAAATTTCCACTTTCCAATTTCAATTTTCCATTATCTCCCTAATCCGACTTACAAGTTTGTTAAAATCCTCCGGCTTCTGGAGAAATGCCTTTACCCCATAAGGCTCCGTGTCTTCGATATCTTTTTTCGAGATTGAAGTGCTATAAATTACGATTGGCAGATCTTTTGTCTGCTTATTCATTCGTAAAAGGCTGAGAAGCTGTTTGCCGGAAATCTTGGGAATGTTTAGGTCCAAAAAGAGGATATCGGGTGGGGTATCCGCTCTTATAAGATCATCCAGTGCCTCCATGACGTCATGATGCCATACAAGCTCAATTGAACTATCGATGCGTTCGATGGCCTCACCAAAGAGTTCAGCTTCTTCCGAATCATCATCGACGAGATATATCTTCACGGTGACAAAATTGATTGCGGAAAATAAATTATGAATTTAGCACCTTTATTCAATTCACCCATTGCTTTGATGATTCCACCGTGCCTGATGACGATCTTTCTGCAAAGGGCAAGTCCCAAACCTGTTCCTTCATATATGTCCTTTGCGTATAGACGGGTAAATGATTCAAAGATTCTCTCAGCGTAGGTCTGATCAAATCCAACGCCATTGTCTTGTAACTCTATCTTGAAAGAGCTTGAAGGAATTTCCTGCAATTCAGACGACGTGAGTGTAGATCGCGAAATGGTAATTTTTGGTGCGACGCCTTTTCTCCGAAATTTCAAAGAATTATTTACCAGGTTGTAAAACAATTGATGGATGAGGGTAGGGTAGCCGTTAATAGTCGGCAGTTCCCCGTATTCAAATTCTGCACCATGCTCCTTGATGGGAATTTCGAGATCTTCAATAACACTTCTAATTGTGTCGTTTAGATTTATAGCTTGCATCAATTGATCGGACACATCAACCGTCGCGTACTGCAAAACTCCGTCGATCATCGACGATATCCGAGTGCTTGCCTTCTCAATCTTTATTAAGTAGTCTTTACCCTTCTCAGGAAGGTAACTTGAATATTCTGTGCTCAAAATATTTCCATACATTTTGATCTTTCTGACAGGCTCTTTAAGATCGTGGCTCGTCACATGCGCAAATTGCTGCAGGTCTTCATTGGATCGCTTGAGTTGATCATTCGAGACCTTAAGACTCTCCGATAAATTCACCAGAGAAGTGATTTCCCGTTGAAGTGAAACAGCACCTGTTATTTGGCCGTGATGCTTCAAAGGAATGACAAAAGTTTCGAAGATCAGACTTTTATCACGATGTGGCTGGCGCGCCGGGATGTGGACAACGTCGCCGCTAAGCGCTCGCATAAGCATTTTGTACTCGTCACTTCTTTCCGCATCTGGATCTACTGTCAGTAGATTCTTGCCAATCAACTGTTCCGGTGTCTTGTTTATAATGTTGCCGAATCGCCGATTCACAAATGTAAAATTCAGCTGGGTATCAAATGCGGCAACCAGTTCAACAGATGAATCAAGAACAGTTTGAAGTAAGCTCTGTGCCTTTCCGAGTTCTTCGTTTCGCTGGCGCAGTATTTTATTTAACTCCAGTAATTCGTTTGTGCGCTCGGCAACGATTTCCTCAAGCTGGAAATGTAGGTTTTTTTGCTGCGTAATATCGGAAGCGGAGCCGATCCACCTTACAACTTCACCCTGATCATCCTTCAAGGGAACTGTATGTCCATAGAACCACTTGTAGTCACCTGTTTTTACATTCTTCAACCGGAAATCAGATGTCCAGGCAGTTTTTGTTGTCAAAGCTTCAGCCCACAGTTTCCTGACTTGCGTTACGTCGTCCTCATGTATCAAACTGGAGAACCGGGCTTTACCTTCTTCCGCAGAAAGGCCTGTATACCGCTCCCATTGGTTAGACATGTATTCTACCTTTCCTGTTGCATCGGCTATCCAAACAAACTGTGGTATACTATTGGCGAGAACCCTGAACCGTTCTTCACTTTCTCTAATGGCCAACTCCGCTTTTGTCTGCTCACTGATATCGAATGTAAATTGTAAGACACCGCGGATAGATCCATCGGCGTCCCGCCAGGGAAGATAACTAATGCTGTAGTAATACTCCTCCTGACCATCTTCGCCCGGAATAAGAGCCCTGCTTGCAGGTAGCGATACCGTTTCTCCGTTTTGATATACCCTGTCGAGAACCTCGAAAAATCCTTGCCCTTCAAACTCAGGAAGCGCTTCTCGTATTTTCTGTCCCGTAATATCCCGGCCGATAGTTTTCTTGCCTAATGGATGAAAAAATTCAACCACATGATCCGGGCCTGTGAATACATGGATATGCGCCGGCAGTTGCAAGAACAATCTGAAGAATTCCTTTTCCGTAGCACGCCGGGTTTTGTTGATTGCGATCGTATTGCCTACCCTGGCCAGGAGTTCTTTTGCAGAGAAAGGTTTCACCAGGTAATCATCAACACCAGCCTCAATTCCTTCAACCTTTGCCACTTCACCAGCGCGGGCAGAAAGGAAGATCACGGGAATATTTCTGGTAGTTAGATTGGACTTAAGTTTTTTCAAGAGTCCAAAGCCATCAAGCTTCGGCATCATAATATCACTAACGATAAGATCGGGAAGAATTTCCTGGGCTTTCAAATAGGCATCCTCGCCATTGTTGACGGTTATCAGGTCGAAATCATTCGATAGAACTCTCCAGATATATTCACGCATGTCGGCATTGTCATCAGCAACCAATACCCTGGCCCTTGAACCCTTCATAGACACGCTCTTCGAATCTGAATTAGTTATAGGATCCCATTTCAAGGCTTCCTCAATAAAAGCTTTTTGAGCAATAGAAATGTTGGTACCGGTGCTCTTAAATGAATCGACGTGTTTGTTTTCCGTATCTACCGGAAGAGATACTACAAACGTAGTTCCCTGACCCACCTTGCTGTCAACCTTTATTTCACCTTTGTGTAATTGCACAAGTTCTTTTACCATCGACAGTCCGATTCCGGTTCCTTCCTGGGAGCGTACGCCTTCGTTATTTACCCTGTAAAATCTTTCGAAGATTTTTTCCAGATGTTCCTCGGCTATGCCTACCCCGGTGTCTGAAACGTATAGCCTAACCGTGGATGCTCGCGCTACAAGCTCAACCGATATTTTACCGCGTTCGGTGTATTTAAACGAATTGGAAATTAGATTAAGAACAATTTTCTCCCACATGTCGGGATCAATCAAGACTGGTGATATTTGATCGTCTATAGAAACATCAAATTCAAGTCCACCCGATTCAATCGCCGACCGAAACGAACTGGCGAGATCCCTTGTCATTTGACCGACATTAACGAGGCGCATCGTTGCCTCGAGCTTGCCTGCTTCGATCTTCGAAAAATCGAGAAGGGTGTTGACCAGTTTTTGCAGTCTTAAAGTATTTCGCAACGAAGTTTGCAAATGATCCTTGTGATCTCTGTGCAGGTAGTCGGCCGTTGTAAGGACTTCCTCCAATGGACTTGCCATCAAGGTTAGAGGAGTGCGAAATTCATGGGAGATATTGCTGAAGAAAGCTGTTTTTGCCCGATCGATTTGCGCTAAAGATTCGGCGCGTTCGCGTTCCTTCGCTAAAGATTGCAAGGTGTTAAGCTCACCTGACACGATCTTGGAAATGGATTCAAAAAAACCGATGTAATCTTTGTCTGCTCGTCTGCGTGCACTTAGACCACCTACAACGAACCCAAGGATGTTACCTTCATTACCTTTTAAAGGAAGGACCACGGCTTCTGTTGGTTGTTCCGGCCAATGTTTTGTTGGCACATTTTCAAAAAGGGATTCTAAATCCGTAATCAATTTTGAACCGTTGCTTTCGGCCGCTTCGGCAAGAGGCCACTCGCGCATCTTAATTGGGTCAATTGATTTCGAGTAGGCGCGAAGTTGTGGCATACCTGAATCAATTTCGTAGATGCAGAAAAAGGAAATGTCTTTCTCAGCCGCTTCGAGAATTTCCGCCGACTTGATAAATACCTCCTTCTCAGTATTAATCCCGTTAATATTTTCAGTTAGCCGCTGAAGGATAGCGCCACGCCTTTCATTTATTACCCGGTATGTTGTTTCTATGACGGCGTTAAAAATTCCTTCGACTTTGCCTGATTCGCCGTACACTGGCGTGAATGTGAAATCGAAATAGCATTCCTCTGTGTAGCCATGGCGCTGCATCGGAAGGAGGGCATCCTTCGAACCGCCCGATATGCCTGTAAAGGCCTTTTCGAATTGAGGCTCAATATCCTTCCATATTTCCGGCCACACTTCAATGGCCGTTTTGCCGAACGCCCAGGGATGTTTGTTGCCGGGAATAGGACTCCAGGCTTCATTATACATCAATACCAAGTCCTTACCCCAATAGATGGCGATTGGAAAGTTGGAATTGAAACAAATGCTAAGGGCTGACCGAAGACTTTGCGACCATTTTTCAGGCGCGCCAATCGGGGATCGGGTCCAATCAATGGAACGAATCAGTTCCAGGGCAGGGCCACCCTGACTAAGGAAATTGACATCCCTGGAATTGATATTATCAAGCATAGTTCAGACCTGCATATAATGGATCAACCGATACATTATAGACACTACACACAATTTTCTTATAAAACAGTTATCCCGATTAAGAGTTGAGTAAAACTAAAAATTTTAGGTATGAAGAACCACGGCAAACGGTTCGTATTTACCTTTATCTACTTTGTCGTGTTATGAATAATTCCAAAGAAAGGTATAGGGTATAGAAGGGTATAAGGGTGCGCACTTTGCGACCTCATCCTATTTCCTACTCTTAGGAGGCTCCTAGGGGAGCCTGCGTTCTCATCCGAGGGTTGTGCTACAAACAGGAGGCTCCTAGCGGAGCTAATTATCGACTTGTTAATTTCGACACCTTATACCTTATTACCTTATTACCTTATACCTTATACCTCACCTTATTCCTATCTGACTTGACGCAGTACGAACCATTATTGTCGCATTTACGGTCTTAGATTCTAAGGCATAGTGTCGAGATTTGTGTTTACCAAATAGACATTATGCGTAAACTGAAATTACAAGCCCAAATGACTGTTGACGGATATCTCGGCGGACCCGAGGGCGATCTCGATTGGCGCACATGGAACTGGGACAATAAGCTAAAAGCGTTTGCATACCCGCTGCGTGACTTGAGTGACACCATTCTGCTTGGACGAAAAATGGCGGAAACATTTATACCCCATTTCGAAGAAACCGTAAATAAGTCGAAAGCAAATCCTTCGGATGTGTCGGACGAAACCTTTACTTACGCCAACCAAATGGTTACTATGCCGAAGATCGTTTTCAGCAAAACGTTAAGGAATTTCCAGGTCAAAATGTTTCCGTGGAAAACGGAGATCTGGTGACAGCAATTCGTAATCTCAAGAATAAGGAAGGCAAAGATATGATAGTATATGGAGGGGTAGGATTTGTTTCTTCACTAATCAAAGACGGATTGATTGATGAGTTTCATTTCTTTATTAATCCAATCATGATCGGTAAAGGACTTAAGATTTCAGATTTGCTTGAACACCGTCAAAAAGTTTCGCTGATGAGTGCAAATGCTTATGAGTGTGGGATTGCGGTTATGTCGTTCAGGCAGATGGCAGAATAATGAATAATGAACAAGGAATATCGAATATCGAACGTCGTTCTACTCACACTTCAACACCTCCGCCGGATTGCTCGAAGCTGCTCTTATGGTTTGCGAGCCTATCATAATAAATGCAATGGCTAGCACAGCAGTCAATCCGCCAAACAATTCGATAATACCAATGGGTTTGTGGAAAGGAAAATTCGAGAGCACAAAATTTTCGAAGAAGAGGTAAGTCAACGGAATCGCGATTAGTGCAGATATCAGAATCAGGAAGATAAATCCGCGGCTGAGCAATAGTATTAGGTTGCCGGAGCTTGCGCCAAGTACCTTGCGTATGCTCATCTCTTTAAGACGAGTCTCGGTAGTGAATACCACCATACCCAACAGTCCTAACGAAGCGATAGAAATCGCGATGAATGATAAGAAGCCAATAACTTTGATCATCGCTGAAAGTTCGTGATAAGCTTCTTCGATAGCATCCTTGTAAAACTCTGCCTCGAACGGATGAACTGGATCAACTTCCTTCCATAGCTCCTGGATCTTCGCCATAGTTGTGAGAGGATCGCTCGTATTAACTCGCACGTTGATGAGGCCATCGCGTTGATCGGCTGTGAGAAATGCGTCTGGCGTCAGGAATGTGAAGACCACAGGTGTAATATTATCGTCGAGTTTTCCATAGTGAAAGTCCTTCATCACACCGACAATCGTCAGCTTCTTCATTTTCTTTTCCATGCCAACTCGAAACATTATCTCTTCGCCGATTGCCTTGTCGGGATCTCCGTTGGCAATGTTAAACTCTCTTAGTGTTTTTTGGTTAACAATCACTTCGCTTGTCGCTTCTTTTGTCGCGGGTCTCGCGACAAAATTCTGACCGGCGATCAATTCATATTCGTGAAGAGGAATGTAGTTCTCGTCCACGATGTTTGTCATTACAAATCCTGAATCATTTAAGTCTTTATATTTCACAACGCCTCCCCAGGCGTTCCCTACACTGGTAAGGAGCCGCGATTGCGAAACTCCCGCGACTTCTGGCATTGCTTTCAGCTTATTTATTAACGCTTCCGGTTTATTTTTTTGCAAGCTGATATTGAGAATGTTTTCGGTTTTGAAACCGAGGTCGAAGGCAAGGATGTCTTTGTACTGCACATAACCAATCACCGTGCTGGTGATAAATGCTAACGTAAGTGTATATTGAACCACAACGAGTGCGCGCCGAAGACTAAGTCCCTTAAATACCTTCACCGACGATACATCTTTAAGTGCATGTATGACACTAACTTTCGCGAAAAACAGGGCAGGGAGCAAACCAGCCACTATGCCAACGATCATTGAGAAAGCAATGAAAGTCAACGCCATGGGTACTGTAATTTCCAGTTTTACCATTTTCAGGAGCTCCGGTGCAATGCCCAAAAATTGTGGGCGGAGCAACATGAACAAACCGATAGAAAGCACAAGTGCTGCGAAAGACACGATTACTGCTTCTGCAAAGAATTGCATCCGTACCTGGCTTTTTCCTGCGCCTATCACTTTGCGCAGTCCGATTTCCTTGAAACGTCTCATCGACCGGGCAATGGAAAGATTGGTGTAATTGAAACACGCAGACAAAATCACAATCAATGCGAGTCCACCCGTAACCCACAATACAATACCTGGTACAACAGGGCCAATAGATTTGCTTAACTCTTCCCCTAAAACAATGTCGTGCAGTGGAAGAAGTGAAAGTTGTACTCTAAAATCTTTATCCAGTTTATTTTCATCCGCGCAGATTGCATCGAGTTGAGATTGCACATCAGCGGGGGTTGAATTTTCGGGAAGTAGTAGATAGACAAAGTTATCCTGCCAGACTTTTCCCCATTTGAAGTAGTCCGGCTCCTGGGCAACCCGGGCTTCGATTGTGCTGAAAGAAACGAGAGACTCGAATTGCAGATGTGAGAAGAAGGGAACATCTTTTAAAACACCAGTAACTTTGTAATCTAGCGAACCGATGTGGATATTTTTTCCATACGCATTCTCCGATCCGAAGAGCTTCTTGGCAGCGGTTTCGGTCAGAACGATGGAATAAGGTTCCTTAAGTGCTGTTGCGGCATCACCTTTTACCATCGGCAAGGTAAAGATTCGGAGCATAGAAGGTTCCGCGTAGATGCCACGTAAGGGGATTATACTGGTACCTATCTCTGCATCTCCCGCGAATTCAGTTCGGATCATCGCCATGTCTTCGATACCCGACACTTTTTCCTGTATAAGTTTAGCCGCCTTTGCGGAGGTTGACGCAAACTTTTCATGACGACCCTCTCTGTTGGTGGCGTCCGATGTGATTCGATAGATGCGGGTACCCTTATCGTTAAATTTGTCGTACGAAATCAGATCATGCGCAAAGGCAATCAGCAATAGTCCAACAGACATGCTGATGGAAAGCCCAATGATATTAATAGTGGAGAATAGCTTGTTGCGCGCAACGTTGCGCATAGAGGTTTTAATGTAGCTTCCGATCATGATCCAATTGATTACGGCGTTTATAAAACTTGGCCTTCGTACAGTATATGGTCTAAAAAATTTAAGCGCGTCAATGATGTAAATGAGTTTCGCCCGGTGCGGACCTAGCGATTCGACATTTCGAAAAAAATACTCATTAAGGTCGCCCACCAGATCTTCTACCAGCCGCGGTTTGCAGTACCACTCAACAAATCGCTTTGCCCATACGGGAGGGCGGTGATTGGTATTTCGTTTCCCGCGGTTCATCCTTTTTTTTACCAATGAACGAATTGTTTCCGAAACATGATAGCATTTCACTCATGTCTCTTATTAATTACGTAAATGTATGTATAATGGATTTATAATACATACAAATAATAAAAAAAGTAGTATGAAATATTTACTGCCCGGAGGTACGAAGACGTCATCTAAGTATGCTCACTATTTATTTTTTAAGCTTATCTGCTGCACATTAAATCAAACTGCTACGTAACCTAACTCAGTCTTCCTCCGTATTGGGGGAGTGCGACGCGAGAAGCATAAGTAAAATGCTAGTCCCGGGGCATCTCATCATTTGGTTTTTTATAACTACTTCCCATAATCTTAATCGTAATGAATTCTAACGGTAATCAACCAACTCCGCAAAACATCATGCAAATCGGTACGAGCTTCTGGCCCTCCAAGGTTCTGCTGACTGCAGTAAAATTTGAACTGTTCACATTATTAGCTGCTAATAAGTCAATGACCGGCATTGAAATAAAAAATGCATTATCCCTCAACTGTTCTGATCGGCATACGTATGATTTCTTAGATGTGCTAACCGGCCTAAAGATACTGCAGCGTCAGGGAATTCTGGAGAACGCAAAATATTCCAATTCCCTCGACGCCGATATTTTTTTGGATAAGAACAAACCATCATACATTGGTGGTATTCTCGAAATGTTCAATGATCGCCTATTCAGATTTTGGTCTGATCTGGATGAAGCGCTTCTCACGGGCAAACCTCAGAACGAACTCAAGCATAGTGGTCAGTCTATGTTTGAAGAATTGTATTCGGATCCTGCGAGATTGAAACAATTCATCAATGCAATGTCTGGCGTGTCCGTTGGTAACTTTATAGCCCTGGCCACTAAGTTTGATTTTTCACCTTATAAGACTTTGTGCGACATCGGCGGCGCTGCCGGCATCTTATCCATCCAGGTGGCGAAACACAATCAACACATGACGTGTACCTCACTCGATCTGCCAATGGTGGAACCGATCGCTCGCGAGACGATTGCATCACAGGGAGTAAGCGACAGAGTTAAGACCGGAGTCATTGATTTCTTTACCGATGAATTTCCTAAAGCGGATGTTATCACCATGGGTATGATCCTGCACGACTGGAATCTGGAAAACAAAAAAATGTTGATCAAGAAAGCATACAATGCCTTGCCTGAAGGTGGTGCTTTCATCGCGGTGGAAGCGATCATTGATGACGAACGCAAACAGAATATTTTCGGTTTATCAATGTCGTTGAATATGCTGTTGGAATTCGGTGTAGCGTTCGATTTTACAGGCGCGGATTTTAAATCATGGGTTGAAGAAGCTGGATTTAAGAAAGTAGAGATCGTTCCCCTGGCGGGTCCTGCAAGCGCAGCGATTGCGATAAAGTAGCCTATCAAGGATTCGAGAAACATCAAGTGTTAATCTAGCCGTTTAACCCACGGAAAGAATTTTGTGCTGATCCATTTTACATCATATTCGGAGCTGTAAAAGAAATATTGTTGATCAGGAGTGATGTACGAACAATATTCATATGTGTCAGTATTGAATTCCTTCCCCATGTTAATAGCGGGAGACCACGAGCCATCGTTATTTCGTAATGAATAGTAGAGATCGGCTGAGCCGTATGAATCAGCGCGTTCAACAGAAGTGAAGATGAGATATCGCTCATCCGGAGCGATCATTGGATCATGTTCCATCAATTCAGAGTTGATGGCAGGTCCCAAATTTTCGGGAGCAGTATAGGTACCGTTAACATATCGGCTTACATAAATGTCATGCGCGCCGATTGAACCTTCGCGATTCGATGCGAAATATAGATTGCCGTTTGCCGCAAGCGACACATAGTATTCGGTACTGTCGGAGTTTACTATTTCAATATTTTCCGGCTTGCTCCAGGAGCCATCCGAATTCGGCCGGACAAGCCAGATGTCATAATCAGGAAGCGTATCTTGGGCATTGCGTGGTCTGTTAGAGATATAGTACACCGTTCCATCGGAGGTAATAAAAGGATCAGCTTGCGAATACTCATCTTCATTGAACGGAGCTACTTCTGGTTTGCTCCATGAACCGTCTTGTTGTTCTGTCATAAGAAACATCCATTTTCCCTTCCGCGATCTGGCGAAATAGAAACGCTTACCGTCCGGAGCGAAGGCGGCGTTAAAGTCGAGTGAGTCGCTGCAAACAATACCTGGAAGGAAAGGCAGCGCTGCAGAATCGGGCAGCGGATGGGGATAGTTGAATGATGTGTTGTCTTCCTTTCTTGAAGAGCAGTGCATGGCCAATAGGGCGGTGGTTAGGAGGGTGAGTATGGTCGAAAGTTTGCGCATTGTCTGAACTGGGATTTAAGGGATGAGTGGATTTAACGGATTTTGAAGGATTAAGGATTTAATTAAATCCATTGTCTGAATTGGGATTCGCGGGATTTCGGGATTAGTGGATTAACAAGCGTCGAAAGATTGGGCGGGAGATTTCAAGTTTATTAACAATGTAAAATTAATGACATATCAGGATTTCAGGGTTAAGACGAAAGTCGCGTATATGCAAATCTTAACATCCGTAGCAGCATATTAGAAAGGGATCACAATCCTAAGAATCCATTAATCTGACGAATCCAAATTCTGACATTAGACAATGAGCGAAGAGATAGACGACGGACTTACCTACAAGATTATTGGATGTGCCATGAAAGTTCACAGCACAATGGGCAATGGTTTTCAAGAATTGATTTATCAACGCGCGCTGGCGGCAGAGTTTGAAAAGCAAGGAATCCAATTTGCCCGTGAAGTTGAAATGCCTATCTTTTATGAAGAAAGAAATATTGGTAGCCGAAGAGCAGATTTTCTGGTACAAGACCTCGTACTTGTCGAATTGAAGGCTTTGATACAATTGGAAGATGCTCATCTCGCTCAAGGGTTGAATTACCTGGTCGCATATAAGCTGGAAAAAGGTTTGCTAATCAATTTTGGAGCCCGTAGCCTTCAGGTAAAAAGACTTCGGCGACCAAGACGGTGTACCTAGTAATCCTCTTGATAGTGCCTGGAAAGGACCTGGGCTTCAGGATTCGGTAGTTCCAAGTCCGTTATTAATATCATAAGATCGATTGAGTTTGACCTGCGCCATCGCGCTGACGCCTATCAGATTACTAAGTCTCGAAAAAAACGAAATCCTCAAATAGTGTAACCTCCAATCCGCCTCCAGCGTTACATTAGTTATAATTTTGTATATTACCTGCGCAAACATCCCCATCATGAGCAGAGTCATCGGCGAATTAGAAGAACTTATCCTATTGGCAGTATGTATCCTCGACGGCGAGGCTTACGGTATCTCGGTCAAGAAAGAGGTTGAACGTCACACAGGTCGATCGATTTTGTTGGGTGCAATACATATCACACTTTATCGCTTACAAGACAAAGGTCTGCTCGAATCAAAGCTTGGTGGAAGCTCTGAAAAACGCGGCGATCGACGCAAGCGGTTGTTCAGGGTTACAAAGAAAGGAATGGGGCAACTACGAGCCTCGCAGGAAGTGCGCCAAAAAATGTGGGGACTCATTCCTCAACTTAATCCAGGGTCATGAAAAGCAAGGGGAAGTCGCGATTCCGCCGGATAGCCGACACGTTGATTGAGCGATGGGTCGGACGACCTTATATTGAAGAATTCCTGGGCGATTTGGACGAAATGTACGATGATCGCCTTGCTGCACGCGGAAAATTTATTGCTGAATCAATGTATTGGGTCGATGCGATTCACCTTATCATCGGGTTCTCCTCACCGGTAAAAAAACAAAATCATACTATGTTTCTTGGCAACATGATCAAGATCGCCTGGCGTAGCGCGAGGCGTCAGACGCAATTCACCATTCTTAACCTACTTGGCCTTACGCTGGGAATCGCTACTTGCTTAGCCATCGGGTTGTATGTTTATGATGAGAGTACTTATGATACTTTTCATGCCAAGGGTGACCGTATCTATCGTATCAACCAACCTATGATCTGGGGCGATTGGGCTCAAAAGATGTCGACTACGGGCCCGGGTGTTACCGAGGCAATCAAAACGGACATTCCGGACTTTGAGGAAGTCACCAGGATCTTGTATATAGGCGAACAGTTGATGCGTGTCACTATCGGTGACAAAGCAACCAACTTCAAAGAATCGGAATACTATGTAGCTGAAGAAAACTTTTTTAAAGTGTTTTCTTTTCCGTTTCTAAAAGGTGATCCAAACACGGCTTTAAAAGAGCCAAATAGTATGGTGATCACGGCATCTACTGCCAAACGCTATTTCGGTGACGAAGAACCCATGGGTAAAATGATTGAAGTGCGAGATGCGACCGGCGCTTCGGACCCGTACGTGGTCACCGGGGTGCTTGAAGACATTCCCACCCAATCACACTTGCAATTCGATATGCTTGGATCAATTACGTCGATCAAGCAATTTGTTGAAGGTAAGTCGACCTGGATATGGACAACTTTCGGAACCTATGGATTGGTAAGAGAAGGCACCAACATTGCAGCGCTGAAGGAAAAGCTTCAGGCTCTTCCACCCAAATGGGCAACACAAACTACTCAGGGAGTCTTTAACCAGTCATTTGAACAATTTACGAAAGGGCAACCATGGACACTGTATCTACAACCATTGAAAGATATCTACCTTTCGAGGTCACCAGATTATAACAGGTTTGGTCCTTCAGGAAACCCGGAGTTTGTCCTGATCTTCGGAGCTGTCGGCGTGCTGGTACTCGTACTTTCGTCCATTAATTTTATGAACCTTTCAACTGCCCGGTCCAGCAATCGTGCTAAAGAAGTTGGCGTGCGGAAGGTGCTGGGTTCGGAAAAGACTACACTCGTCCGACAATTCATAGTTGAATCTGTTTTGTATGTGACCGTCGCAACGGTCGCGGCACTGCTTCTTGTACAGCTTTCGTTGGATTCCTTTAATACTGTAGTTGAAAAACGATTGTCACTCCTGACGCATCTAACAGAACCCTACTTTTTTGGTACTCTCGTAGGTTTCATACTTGTTGTGGGACTCGCAGCCGGAAGCTACCCTGCATTGTATTTGTCGGCCTTTAAACCCGCAGAAACTTTGAAAGGAAAAATACGCGCCGGATTCAAGGGCGCTGGAATTCGAAATGGCCTGGTGGTATTCCAGTTTACTGTTTCAATCGCGCTTATCATTTGCACATTCTTTGTTCAAAAGCAACTGTATTATTCAAGCAGGGTGGATGTTGGAATCAGTAAGGATCATGTGCTTCATATTCACAACATGCATCAGATCGCACAAGTCGCTGATGTGCTAAAAGCTAAATTACAATCCAACCCAGCGTTTACGGAGGTAGCAAAATCGGGCACCCTGCCACCGCATGTGTGGATGAGCGACCGTTATCGCGCAGACGGTATCGATCAACCAGTTGTTGACCTTCACTATATGCGCTGCGACGAAAATTCGTTACCGCTGCTACAAGTAGACTTTATTGCTGGACGTAATTTTGACCCGACGAATGCCGCGGATAAATACAATATTATTATCAATGAAGAGGCTGCAAAGGTGCTTGGATATGGGTCAAAAGAAACCTGGGGCGACAACTCGCCTTTGGGAAAGTTTGTGGTGCAGTCGTTCGGCTCAGAGGATAAATTTCAAATTATTGGAGTAGTAAAGGATTTCAACTTCAATGGAGTAAAGCACAAGATCGGTCCGTTGCTCATCATGCACAATGACAATGAGAAACATTGGAGTTACAGCGTAGGCTTCCCTTCTTTTGTATCCATGCGACTCAATCGTGCTTCGGTTCATAATAGTGAGGACTTGCAGAATATCATCAACGAAGTCAAGGGAGAACTTGCAAGGATCGATCCCTCCATCACGTTCGAATATAGTTTCATGGATGAAGAATTTGACGACACTTTCCACCAGGAAAGAAAGATGAGTGTGATTCTCAATCTGTTCACTATTCTGGCGATTATCATTGCGTGTCTGGGCTTGTTCGGGCTTGCAGCATTTTCAGCCGACCAACGCAAAAAAGAGTTGGGTATTAGAAAACTGCACGGAGCCAGCATTCGTCATCTCGTATTTCTTTTCTCTTCAGAGTTCACGAAGTGGGTTGCGTTGAGTATAGTGATCGCGATTCCCATTGCTTATGTGGCCACGGATTACTGGCTTAGCAACTTCGCATACAGAACACCGATTGAAATTTGGGTATTTGCCATCGCTGGTCTCACAGCAATTTCAATCGCGGCTTTTACTGTTGGGTTCCAGTCTTTGTCGGCGGCGAATGCAAATCCGGTGGATGTGTTGAGGAGTGAGTAGGCTGGAGATTGGAAAATGGAAATTTGAGGTGCGTGCGCAACAGAAAATCTCTCGATACTTTGCCAGAGTTTAGAGTTGGCATTGCTTGTAAATGTTGCGGCTTAGATTGGCGGTTGCTCGCTACGTTCTTAGATAAATGCATCTGCTTGGAGAGGAACTTTCCGAATGCGTTTGCCGCTAGCGGCATAGATGGCATTCAATACGGCGGGTGTAGCGAGCGGGCTTGACACTTCACCGATGCCCCATGGCTTGTCGTCGGTCGAAGGCATAAAATGTACTTCCACTGGTGGCGTTTCATTCATGCGCAGTAGTTTGTTTTGGTGGAAGTTGGTTTGAATAGCCCGGCCGTTGCGTATTGGCAGACCGCCGTACAATAACGCAGTAAGTCCCCACACGATACCGCCCACAATTTGGTTTTCGGCCCCAGAGGGATTGACGACCCTGCCACAATCCACCGCGATGGTAATCTTTATTATTTTCAATTTGCCGTCGATCACGGAGACCTCCGCGACTAGTGCACAATAAGTATTACCATACGGGCAGCAGGCGATTCCAACGCCATGACCAGCAGGTCTTTTCTTTTCCCATTCCGATTTCTCTGTGACAAGTTTTATCAACTCGTGCAAGCGTGAAGTAGATATGGGGAATTCATGTCCAGCGTGAACTTCGCGTTTGCCTTCCAGTAATGAAAGGCGAAGTGCCACAGGTTCTTTACCCATAGCCTCTGCAACTTCATCCAAAAAGCATTCGCTGAAGAAGCGACCATGTCCTACCACGCCGCGCCAGGCCGAAGAGTGAACTAATTCGTCAGGAATAAGATCATCGAAGTCGTACCTGATATTTGGAATATTATATCCCATCCCGGGTAACTGCGGATCCTGATATTTTGCAGCCCACGTGTACGTACGAATTTCTTTCTCATACCAGGCATACAAGTTATTGTCATTGTCAAGTGCAGCCTGGTATTCCATGTATTGAAATAGGTGAGCGAGATTGCACTTATGATCGTCTTCGCGGGTCCAAATCATTTTCACCGGTACATTTCCTGCCTGTTGCGAAATAAAGGCAGCCTCAATTGCCATATCCGGATAATAACGTCTTCCAAATCCACCACCCGAAGGAAACAGATGGACTTTTATTTTTTCTTCGGCGAAGCCAAAGACGCGACTGATCTCGCTAACGATTAGGTTAGGCGCCTGTGAGCCCATCCATATTTCACAGGCATCTGTAGTTACGTGCGCTGTGCAATTCAAGGGCTCCATGCAACTATGAAGTTGATGAGGGAAAATGTAGGACGCTCTCACTGTCTTCCGCACATGCGTCATATTTGATACTGCGTTGGCATCACCGACAAAGCCTGTGGGATCTGTTCGCAGCATTGCTCGCTTCTCAGCAAGTCTTTCAAAATCGTCGCTACTTCGCCCACCATTAGGTCCGTCGTCCCATACAATGTTTAGCTTTTGTCGTGCTTGGTTAGCAGCCCAAAAGGAGTCAGCCACCACCACAACACCTACCCGTATGTCATGTGGCATGTAAGGCGCATCTGTTTGCAGGCCAGCGATCGGTTGTGTCGTAAATATTTTTTTGACGCCCTTCACTTTTAGCGCAGCCGCAGCATCGTAACTGACCAAGGTTCCTTTAAACACTGGGCACCTTTCAATCACAGCATATAACATACCCTCCAGCTTTACGTCAAGGCCATATTTCAATGAACCCGAAAGCATTTCAGGTAGCAGCTTCGCATGTTTACGAGTTCCGATAAGTGAATAGTCTTTGGATTCTTTTAAAGCTACTGTTTCGGGTAAGGTCAACGTTGAGGCTACTGTTGCGAGTTCACCGAAAGAGAAGGACTGAGAAGACGACCGGTTAAACACTTTATGATCCTTCGCATAGCAATCGGTTACGGGTACTTTCCATTGTTGTGCAGCAGCGGAAACAAGTAATTGCCTGGCAGTAGCACCTGCTT
Source organism: Bacteroidota bacterium (assembly GCA_023412765.1). Classification (GTDB taxonomy): domain Bacteria; phylum Bacteroidota; class Bacteroidia; order Cytophagales; family Cyclobacteriaceae; genus Chryseolinea. Next base: position 2,201 of record JAEZBX010000297.1, on the reverse strand, counting down.
TACGTAGTAAGTCCCATTGATAAATGATCGTGCAACTACCTCCTGTATCATATCCACCGTTTTTGTCGTTCTGATATTTCTTCAGATCTACAAGGGGAAAATCGATTCGAACTTTTTCCCAGTCGACGCACAACTCTTCAGATATGATTTGTGCCATCGCCGTTGAAACACCTTGTCCCATTTCATGTTTCAGAAACTGGAAATGTACCATACCATCTGAAGTAATTTTCAGAAAGTCTCCAAGTTCCTGGGCAATGGTTTCAACTTTTTCACCCTGCTGAAACGAAATCGCTGACGCATGAAATGACAGCATAAAGCCACCTGACGCCAATGCTGTGGTTTTGATAAAGTCCCTTCTGTTCATTTGTTTGACATAATTTGTGAGGCGCGCGCAACTGCTTTTTTTATTCGCTGATATGTACCACAGCGACAAAGGTTTCCCGACATCGCCTGGACAATATCTTCTTCTGAAGGTTGAGTATTTTTTTCCAGGAATGCGGACGCGGTCATCAATTGGCCTGACTGGCAGTAACCGCACTGCGGAACATCTTCTTCCAACCACGCCTGGCGCAAGGCTTGCATCGCTGATGAATTATTTCCTTCGATCGTAGTAATCTTTCTACCTGAACATGCGGAAACAGGAACAGAACATGAGCGCACCACCCGCCCATCCATATGCACTGAACAGGCTCCGCATTGAGAAATGCCGCAACCATATTTTGTTCCTGTAAGTCCGATAAAATCTCTGATCGCCCAAAGAAGTGGCATAGTGCCATCCACATCCAATGTCACTTTTTCACTGTTGATGATAATTTTATACTGAGCCATAAACATTTAATGTCTGATGAAATAAATGAACGCATTCCAATACTCTATGGACAATCCTTTAGACGTAAAGCAAATTCACACGACAGATCACAAAGTATCTTCAATATTTTTAGACCAGTGGCATTGGTCGAATGAGGATTTATCCGAGATATATTTGACAATTTTTTTGGCACATTGATGACGATTTGAGCCGTCAACCCCATCCGGGGATTGGCCGCGTTTGTGCGTTAACCCCGGGTTCCGCTTTGGGGTTCCACCCCAGCGTCACCCGGGGCTATTCACATTGAATGCCCTTCGGGATTCTGGCGCGAAGTCCTGAAAGTTTTTTTCAATATAAAAGTTCAGTGCATCATACGTTGCCATAGGGAACCTGCGGGTTTGGCATACGTTCATTTTTCCAACCCCTGTCCCCGTTTGCAGTGTACCTTGTTATTCTTAATGAACTCCGCAGAAGAATACACCAAATGACAACGGAGTGTCTATACAGTTTATGAAGTTTCAGAGAACCAATTTGCTTCTGCGCCAAGTCCGAGGGTAAGGACTAATCCAATTGATGCAACATACTTCGTTTCTTGAGCAGCGATAACGTAGCATTCTTGTAATTTCTGCCAATGGGAATATTTGTCGAATCGACTTTGACGCTTGACTGGGTAAAAGCGGAAACCCTTTCAACAGGAACAATGAATGAGCGATGCACTCTGATAAACTTTTGCTGTGGCAGTCGCTGTTCAAGGTAACTGATCTTCTGGTAAGATATGACTTCCTGTGTGATGGTTTTCACTCGCACATAGTCCCGGAGACTTTCAATAAAAAGGATGTCCTTAAGAAATATCTTTTTCATTTCTCTGTTCTCTTTCAAGAAGATAAACGAGTCTTCGTACCTGGTGTGTTCAGTCGCTACTTTTTCAGGTTCATACTGTTTTAATTGTTTGATTTTAGCTATCGCGTGGAGAAAGCGATTAAAGTTGATAGGCTTGAGTAGGTAATCAACAACGTCAAGGTCGTAAGCATCGAGCGCATATTCCCGATAGGCGGTTGTAAAAATCACAGGTGGGGAAACCTGTAATGACTTAAGAAGCTCGATTCCCGATGTATGTGGTATATCAATATCCAGTAAGACTAAATCGATATTGCCCAGCTGTAGTAAGGCATGCGCTTCGATGCCGTTGTTGCAACTCTTCAACAAAGTCAGTTCATCAATTTGTCGTACATACGACTCGAGCAACTGCCTGGCTAGGGGCTCGTCGTCAACAATAATACAGTTCATATATGCGTTGAATTCAACTCTCGTTCTGCTAAATATGGTTCAAACTTTTTTCCGTTGAGCCCAATTTTTAATACAACCATGTACGTATCCGGCTCGTCAAATATTG
>JAEZBX010000294.1 GCA_023412765.1 Bacteroidota bacterium | reverse complement strand
TTTTACCGCAGAGGACACGGAGGCAATACACGCAGAGGGCGCGGAGAAGTTATTTCCAATCGTTCTGCATTTTTTTTGTAGTTATTCTTGCTGATAGTCGATTTCTTCTTCGATCTTGAAATCTTTTTCTTCTTCCTCGCATTAATATTATTAACCAGCGAATTCTTAACGGCGAGCTTGTTCTTTGCTGATGTTGCCATGATGAATATCGAACACGGAACAAGGAATATTGAATAACGAACGGCGCTCGAGCCAAGAGGGTGCTGTTTTTTTTAATTGTCTGAATTGGGATTCGCCCGATTATCGGATTCATTGAATTACTTCCTGATCGTTGAGTTCAGGTAGCCTCCGGTATTTTATTAATCCTTAAAATCCATTAATCTGACGAATCCAAATTCAGACAATTTCCAGCGATACTGCTGTACGATCAGAACTTAATCCAACTAATCCATGAATCTGACGAATCCCAATTTGCGGTATATTTGGTTTTTCAACTCAAGATAAATCCGTTAATTTGGCCAATCCCAATCCAAACATTATAGAGGGGATTACTTCTTCGCACGTGGAGTCGCCGAGAGGAAGTCGTTGACATCCAACCAATGTATGAATTGGTCAAACCATTTATTGCTTGTACGATTCGGATTGCCCAAGCCAAATCCGTGACCTCCATTCTGGTAAAGATGAAATTCGACCGGTCGTCCTGCTTTATGCCACGACTCGATTACACCAAATTGTCCGCGGAAAAGAAAATCATCACTAGCGATCACGGAGAACATGGGAGGCGCATTCTTTGGCACTTCTACCGGACCCATGCCACCATAAACCGGACCAATGAAGTCAAGTTCGACAACCTTGGAGTTTAATGTCGTATGCATAGTAAGACCTGCACCCGCAGAAAAGCCGATCATTCCCAGGCGTGCAGTGTCAACGCCCCATTCTTTGGCTCGGTTCACAATCATGGTATAAGCTGCCTCTGCATCTGCAAGCTGATTTGTCAAGTCCATGCTTGGACGTGGTGGTGGAGGAGTTGCAGATCCGCCGGCAGCTGGTGTTGGAGGAGTAAAAGGCCGGGCCATGAATGCCTTGAAATCGTCAAGTGATTCTGCTGTAGGATGAAGTCGGTACTTGAGCACAAAAGCGGCAATGCCTTTGTCAGCGAGTGCTTGCGCTACTTCCCAACCTTCATTGCCCATCGACAACCAACGGAAGCCACCGCCAGGAGCTACAATAACGGCAGCTCCGTTTCCTGTTCCCTTCTTTGGAAGAAACGGTGTAAGCGTTGCCTTGGTGATGTTGCGTGCCATTGGATCGCCCCACTGGCGAAACCATGTTTCGGACGCAGGTTGATTCTCAACGCCGCCGGTATTTAATGGGATAGCATTCGGTTCTTTTGGAGCGTCGAGTGGGTAGATGGTGCCGTCCTGAGCGATACCAAAAGTGGTGATAAAAAGGAGCGAGACCAGCAGATTGAAGGTCGTTAACTTGGTAGGATGTGTGGGCATAGATTGGGGATTTAAGATGGTTCAAACGAATGAAATCTGTCGTTACAATATTAAAAAGGCCATTTTTATCAAGTTAGCAAAATTAAATGTATTCGACACACTTATTCCGTGAGTCGGCGATTTGGGCGTTTTGTTAGATGGAGCTTTGGGGGTGGATGAGTTGTTTTCACCCTATCGGCGGCAGGCGATAGATTGTAATAAGTGTGATAACGAAAAGGAATGATTTCAGGTTTGAGCCGTCAGGGACGGCATATATGGTAGAAAAAATGAATGCAAGTCGCACCTAGTGATGAACGTTCTAAAATAAAGGCCACCAATGCGGCGGCCCTGTTTTAAATACTTGCTTCTTCAGGCGTTATGCCAATCAGGCTTTCAATGGCGGTAGTGAGTCCGTTGTCGTGCTCTGCAAGTTTTGCCTGCAAGATGGTGTTGAACTCGTAGTACTTATCTTTCTTAATAAAACCATTTGTTTCAACCCAGCTTTCAGTCGCATACTGTGTCACATACGTAGCTAGCAGCTCTTCCTCCATCCGTGAATGGGTTGTCAGATAATCAGCCACTTTGAACAAGAGTAACTTGTTTTTTTCAAGCAACCTTTCTGCTTCTTCTTCACATTCTTTAATGATATGAACCGCTTCTGCAGAATACTTCTGACTCATCATGAATGCGTCTTCGCTTTGGGTGCCAACCGAAAGATAAATTGGGTCGCTACCCATACCATAATTTCGCACGGCTCTGTTTGCGAGCCTCGAAGCTTCTTCAACATCACTGTAAACGCCAGAGGATGTCATCTCCACTCCGAAAACCATCTTCTCCGCAACGTATCCGCCAAGCGTAATAATGATATCTTTCTTCAACGTCTCGCGTGTCATTGGCCCTTTAGGAAAATTGATCAGGCAGAATCCCTCCATATCCGAAGCAGTTCTTGAAACGACAACAGAGGGTATTATCCTTAACGTCAGCGCTGCTAACACAGCATGACCGGCCTCATGAACGGCAGTATGTGCCTGTAACTGTGGGTCTATACTACGCCGTAGGTTTTCCAGCTTCAGCTTTGCGTTATCAGAAAATGAAAAGACTACTTGATTTTCATCATCAAGCACCTCATACGTAAACTGACAGTTATCGTACTTCCAACGTATTAAGGCAGGAGCCAATTGATACTCAAGGATCGATACAATAAGGCCGCTCACTTTTGCCTCAACCAGGTTTTTGACCGTAGTAAATACGGGCCTGGTTCCCTGTGCAGGAAAGACTCCTTCAGCATAAACAATATCTACAACCGATTCATCGAACAGCATCTTCCAGCCAAATTGCCCGCTGACGAAATTTTGAATTCTCGTCAACTCCTGACGGATCAAAGCTTTGAACTGGGCACAATTAAACGATCTATAGATAATGTGATTATTACCCAATCTCGCTATCTGTTCCGGTCTGAATCTTTTTCTCAACGCTCTTTTAATATTAGCAATAGAAATTTTTGAAGTAGCATCGTGAAATTCATCCGCACTGATATCAGGATTCATATTATGACTCATAGTATAAGCTTCGTCGAGGTTTCCCAAAACAAATATTAAGCTGTGAGACAAATCCAGGGTTTTGCAAGCAGGTCTCGTGTGCATGCCTTGTTTTACCAGTGTAATGAGGTCTTCGAGTGAGGAGCTTTTTATTCTGATTTTCAGCTCAGCTTTTGAGAAGTCATCCTCATTAAACAAATGAAAGATCCCATTAATGAAGTCGTCACTTATGAAATATGATGTCGAAATTACCGCATCGCTTCTATCATTGTAATCAAAATAGAACCCTTCAAACCCTGTAACGAATTGCTCAGTTCCACTTATGACTATACCATCTTGAAGAGCAACGCCTTCATGCACAATCTTCTCCAACCGTTTAACACAATTATTTGCTCTGAACAAGTAATACGTGCTTGAACCAGGTATATACTGGATCTTACCTGAGTCCAACAAGTCCCAGATAACACGAAGCTTATCCTTTCCCAATTCATTTTCGTTTTTGTCCAACGTTCTCGCAAACTGGAATTCGTCAAGACAAATTATTGGCGACTGTTCATGGAAGAATGCCAGGTCGTCCGTCAGGATATTTTTCATCCATGAAGCCGAGTCGGATTCAAATTCTCCCATATCGATATGGCTATACAACTTTTGGTATTCCAGTAATTCCACCAAAGCCTGTACTAAGGCAGTCTTGCCCGATCCTGTCAAGCCCCACAGGTTAATGTTAGTAGGACGCAACTGGGCTTCAGGAAAGAGATACCATGGCATTACCAGTGACATCACCTCATCGATGATTTCATCAAGGCCAAGGAATTTTTCTTTTAAAGCACACTTGACTTGTTCAAGTTTCTGCTTCCTTGCTAAGAGTTCCGTATGTGTAGTTTTTGTTTTCATTTTTTAATCTTTTGCCATCCTCACAATTCGAGGATGAAATTTTCCTTCAATTTTTACCAGGGTTGACTGGCTTGACATGATTTGCTCAATATCCTTGTATGCACCTGGTGCTTCTTCCGGACTTCCACCAATCAGTGTTACTTTCCTCGACTGCAGCTCCTTTTTCAGGCTACTCATCGTAATTGAATTTTTCGCTTTAAGCCTGGACATCTTTCGTCCCGCGCCATGTGCCGCAGAGTTTAGAGATGCTTCGTTACCGAGTCCGCTTACAACGTATCCGGGCGCCGTCATGCTTCCCGGAATAATTCCGAAAACACCAATAGCAGCTGGCGTTGCACCCTTTCGATGGACGATATATTCTCCATCATCGAGTTTTTCCCTCCATGCAAAGTTGTGATGGTTCTCTATCGATTTGTGCACGTTGACATCCAGCGCGCGACAAATATTTTCGTGAATTACATCATGACAAGCCTTTGCATATTGTCCGGCAAGGTTCATCGATAACCAGTACTCCTGTCCTTCTTCGCTATCTAAGCCCAGCCAGGCAAGATGCTTTACTTCCTTCGGGAGCTTGCATTGATTCATGGCTATGTCAGTATAATGCTGAGCAATGTTTGCCCCCAGACTTCGCGAGCCTGAGTGTGACAAAATCGCTGCATAGTTGCCTGCATGTAGTCCAAGGTTATTCTTATCCTCCAGCTCGATCACTCCCAGTTCCACGAAGTGGTTTCCAGAACCTGAACTTCCAAGTTGTCTCGCGGCCTTCCCATGAAGTTTCTTTAGCAAAGCTGTTTCATGAAAGGTTTTATCTTCGAGCACCTCGTGATCCGGTTTCGAATCCAGTCCACCGTCATTCCCAAAATGAGTATGCTGTTGCAACACTTTTTTTATTTCGTACGTGTGGTGTTCAACATAACTCGCAGGAAGATCGAGAATACTGAGTGCCATTCTGCAACCGATATCCATTCCCACTCCATAAGGAATTACCTCATTTTTAGTCGCCAGCACGCCGCCAATAGGGATACCGTATCCCTGATGAGCGTCGGGCATCAGCGCACCGCGCCTTGCAATTGGTAATCGCATGACAAGTTCCATTTGATTGACTGCATTTATTTCGATGTGCTTGCCCCCAAACAGATCAAAATGTTTTGGTCTGTCTTCCAGGTCATAACTATTGAAGCATTGTTCCCGCGGCACTTTATGTATTTTGTATGCCAGCAAACTGAGCAACGCGTCATCCAGAAATCCTTCCGGATGATCGAGCACATTTTGAATAAGCGTCAGCTTTTCTTCGTTTGGCAGATGTTTAAAGTGCCTGTTCATAATATTTAATGACAAACTCTTTGCTACCGCTGAAGGGAAGATGATGGTTGAAAGATCCTTGATATTTAGTTTTTGTTTTCCCATAGTCTTAGCACCCCAGCAGTTTTTCAGTGCTGAGTTTAGTGCATGACGAATCCAGCAATGCTTTAATGGAAAGCAAAGAAGGCAATCATGCCGAAGCCTGTGCGTGGCTTTGTTCTTTTAGAATGATGATTGAAAGAAAAGCAGTATCTAACCGGTAAATTTTACCAGTGCTGCTTCGGGGCGATATGTAAACTTAGTACCAACATAGCTTCCTCTGATTAAATGGAACAATAGAGGTGAAATGCTGTCACAAAGGTAGCGCGGGTTCGTGGATCGGCAATGAAGTGTAGTAGAAATTTTTTGAAGTTAGAATTTGTCTAAAGTATTATCGTAAAAAGAAACCCCTCCGGCGAGGGGATTTTTATTATAATACTTCATACATCACGTCGTGGGCCTCAAACAGCGCCGGAACTTCAAGCTTACTTAACATTCTCTCTAGCACATTCGTCGGCACCGGATGTTCGCGGTTGGTATTCTGCTTTATCCAATCAATATACGGGACTTCAATATAAACCAGCTTAACACGAGCTTTATAAGAAGCGCACAAGTCTATCCATTGCGAACGCGTTTGCCTCGTGATATTCGTTGCATTCAATACAAACGGTTCGGCTTTTCTCAAATAGATTCTTGCCTGTTCTTTCGCCGTCTGAACTACCCATCCCGTTGCAGAGGCATCATCTGGCTTAAGCTTGTGTTTTCTCCTGATTTCATCCAAACTCACTACAGGCAGGTCACCATAAAACCTTTTTATGTGTCTGTCTTTTCCCATTCCGGGTAATCCACAGAGAATCGTCACCTCACTCTTCAAATCATCGTATGGGTTATAATCAGGAGAAGAATCTTCTTTTTGAAAATATACGAACCGTGCGAGATTCGAGCCGAATTCAGGACTGGCAGTCCAACATTGCTGCTCTTGACAAAAAGCTTCGAACAGGTCTAACCGATCGAGTAGCTCCTGTTGATCATTGCAAATCCTTCCGAGTACATCGGCTTTTGCAAGCATTGCAAGTAACGGGGTCTCTATCCGAAGAGCCGCTTCAAACAGGGCTTTCACCGGACGTATCTTATCAAAGATCCACAGCGGAAGTCCATGATAACGCACAAGAGCGCATACTTTTTCTCTAATAAAAAAGGATGTTGGTATATCCTTAAAAAGGATTGTTCGTGTGGTCCGTTCCCCTTTCTTTGCGTGCCCTCGTGATGTAATGCTACCATCGGTCTCAATTATTGTTGTCGATCTTTTTTCCACATCATGCAAAAGTGCCGATGCCCATAACAGTTCCTGAGTTGGTGTGTCAAGTTTGTGAAACTGCTCTAAGGAACACAGAGACTGGAGCACCATTCTTGTGTGAACTGCCACATCGCCTTCAGCATGATGGTTGGAATCTTGCTCGACACCATTCATATCTGCAACCCAACGAAATTCTTTTTCCAGAGACTCCCAATTTTTGTCTTTTGTAAGTGACCAAGTCATGATTCATTTGTTAATTTACTCCCAACATAATTTTGCTCTTTTCCAATTGCGAGTCCAATGCTCGTCCGTTTTCACGTGACCCTTGCGAACATACTTAAACACATTTTGTTGGAAATCTTCAACGGGAAACTCACCTGCGTTTCTACTTACAATCCCTTCTCGCTGACAAGGTGTAGCCGTGGCGATGTCGAAGGATTGAAACTCGCTAGATTGACCTGCGAGCTGTAACACTTGCTGTTGAAGGGTGCCTTCGTCTTCGGGAACAATGACTTTTAGTTCTGGCACTGTAGGGAAATCGAACATTGTTGCATAGAATTTTACTTCTTCCCAGCACAGCCATTTGTCAAGCACGCGTACAGCAAACACAAAGTAGTGATGCTCCAGCTTTTTATATTCAATGGAATGTATTGCATACAGATTTTCTCCGAAGATTTCAATGTCATCCAAATCATTCTTTATCAGGTTCCAACGTTCTCTGATTGCTCTTGTCCAGGAGGAGGTTGTTGGTGATGCATGCGAACGAGCAAATACACCATAGCGAGAAAGACAATTGTTTTCTCCATCTAGTTTTTCTGTGTGAACAATAGCGGCATGCTTACTGAGGTGCTCCCAATAATTATGGTGGATCCTGTCGTCGCTGGTAGTGCCAGGAGAAAAAGGATAATGGTATGTACGGCCGTATTTTCTTGAAATACTCATAATAGTAACCTTAAGATGAATAGAATAAATAAGGAATAGTTATCCCACGATTGCATCATGATAAACACAACATATTCGGTCACTCGTTTATTAGATGGAGCAGGACAAACAGTCTTGTCTTCCTTTGGGAGGAAGTCAGTGAAAGCGATATGAGATTACAAGGCGAGCATTTCTTAAGTCCCTCGGTTGAAAGGGTTAACACTAATACTTTACAAAGTTAATTGTTTGACAGGACATACGAAATATGTGGCCGAATGTTCTGTCGTTTGCAATACAAATTTTTAAGGTGCGGAGATCTTGTTTCGGGATATCTATTGTTAAAAGATAAACAACATTGGTACCTTTGCATCATGTCAGAATCTACCCATTGCCCGAAATGCAACTCTACTTATGGATACCCAACCGGTACATCGATGATGTGTCCCGAATGCGGTCATGAATGGAATCCAGACGAAACCGCGGAAACATCAAGTGCAGCTGAAGATGTGGATACCTTAATCGTGAAAGACGCAAACGGGAATGTGTTGCAGGATGGCGACACCGTTGTACTGATTAAGGACTTGCCGGTGAAAGGTGCGCCTAAACCTATCAAGGCCGGAACGAAAGTAAAAAATATCAAGCTTACGACCGGCGACCACAATATTGATTGCAAGGTAGACGGATTTGGTGCGATGGCCCTTAAGTCTATCTATGTAAGGAAGGTGGTCTAAGCCCATAAGGTATATGGTATAAGGTATAAGGGGCACGCACTTCGACATCAGACACCCTATACCTTATACCCTATACCCTATACCTTAAGTCCGTCCGACGCGCAAATATCGCAAAGCCACACCTCCCGACTTAAAAACCTTAGACTCCACGAGCTGCAGCCTGTCATCCAGCGCAGAATGATCAAACAATCGCCTTCCTTCTCCAACCACCACCGGATGAAATACAAAATGATATTCATCGACAAGGCCAAGTTGTATTAGTTGTGAAGGAATATCAACACCGCCGGTCAAGATGCTTTTTCCTTCCTGTGATTTTAATTTTAGAATTTCTTCCTTAAGATTTGAACGAACGATGGATACATTTTTCTCTTCCGATTTTTCCAATGACCGGGAGAACACAACAATATCTTTTGCGGCAAACGCCTGAGCAAAATCGTTTAGCGCCTTTGTCGTACCTGAATTGTTTTTCGCCATATCAGGCCAAAATGGAACCATTAGTTCAAAAGTTTTTCTGCCATAAACGAACGTGTCAGTTTCGTGCAACAGTTGTGTATAATAATCATGAAGTTCTTCGTCAGCGATTCCCTTGGTGTGATCGCAACAACCGTCAAGCGTAAGGTTGATTCCGTAGATTAGTTTTCTCATGCGAGCAAATTACATATTACATCAACGCTGTTAACGGTACTTCTTCAATAATGTTAATGGTTTCAAATTCGGGGTGTATCAAAAGACAATGAAGAATTTGTTGGTTGGATGAATTATGCCGTGCCGGCATTGCCAACCGGCGTTGATTTTTTTTCTACCGATATGTCCGGTAAAGCACGTTGTCAAATGGTGATTTCGGCTCCAATACGGTTGATGATCTGGCGACACCTTATTCCTTATTCCCTATTCAATGTCGTTGAATTAAGCTAAAGGGGTTTATAATTCATCGAAGGTGGTTTCTTTTTAAGCTTCTTTCTTTCAAATTTTCTATTAGGCCGGATTATTTCAGTAGTTGCCTCCATGATTTTATCAAATGCATATAATGCCTGATTAGTCATTTTGTCAATAAACAATTTGGTGCTGATTTCTCTAACCATTGCTAAGGCATTGGTTCGATTTATTTTATAAAATCGCTTCCGAGGCTTTTTACCACCCTGATGCAGTCGTGCGTGTTCTTGTTCTTGTTTTATTTTTTCTTCGATTGGAAAAGCTAACACTGCCATTGTAGTCATCATGAATGCTTTGGCAAAGATGTCCTGTTTAACTGCCTTCGCTGTTTTCCCCGAAAAGGCTTCTATGTTGACTCTGCATTTGTATAACTTATAGCCTTCCTCAATATTCCATCTTTGATGGTATAGAGACAAGAAGCATTCATAGGGTAGCTTATCATGATCGGTTACTGAAGTACACAAAACTTCCTTGTTTCCATTTTCTAATTCCACCATAATCAGCCTGCACTTAATCTCATCATTTGATTTGGAATATTGAGTAAGTAACTGCCTGTCTTTTCTAGGTAGTTTAAAAGTAACGAGTTTGTCTATCTCTTCATTGGCTATCATTTTTCTTGCTTCCAGCCACCATGATTCTTGCATACGAATACAAAAATCTATTCCGCGCGCTTGCAGTTCAAACATGAGGCCCAGACTTGGATATCCTCTATCTAACAGTAATAAATCTTTGCCGCTTTCTACCCTGTTTAAGTGCTTTTGTAATAATTCCTTCTCGCTGGTTTCATAATTGCCTAATTCAACATCAAGCGTCAATAGATTCAGCACGTCATAGAGCATGGACACATTGGCCAGGGACCGTGGACTATCAACATTAGGACCGTAATTAATCACCCCGAACTCGGATTTTATACTCGGATGATTGGGAAGCACCGCTTTAGTTCCGTCTACGCTTAATAGCCTGTAGCCCAACCACATCTTGTAGGGTGCATTCTTGTAAAAGGAATCACAGCCAATTTTATTGAGCTCTTTAAATGCTTCCGGTTTTAATTTTTTTCGTGAATGTGTAAGAGCACTTTTACTGACATGCTGGATGCTGAAGTCAGTTCCCAGCACTTGCTGGTAAAAACTGTTGAGTTCACGCTGAAGTGAGCGAATCAATCCTTGTGTGAGCAGAGCTATTAGATGAATGAAATGTATTTTTCGCTTTCGGGAAAATCCTCTACTGCCGTCTTTTGAACGGCTAACAAATTGTTCATCTTCTATGGTTTTGGTTAGGTCTTCAACATAAGTTTCCCGAAATTCAGAAGAATATGCTTTTGATTGTTTAACATACCCCCTATAATCCTTAAAGATAATACCTTCTTGATTTTCTTCAACTCTATTTCCTTAATTCAACGACATTGAATCAATTATGACAAATCAGCTTGCGTTTTATGGAGGACAAAAAACCGTGCAAAAAGAATTTGCGTGGCCAATTTTCGAC
>JAEZBX010000271.1 GCA_023412765.1 Bacteroidota bacterium | reverse complement strand
AATCACTAGATCGGTTTTATACTGGAGAATCTTCGGATATTGAGCAGCGATTACAATATCATAACCTTGGCTTCTCTGGATTTACATCGAAGGCTAGTGATTGGGAACTCTATCTCCTGATCGAATGGATAATCCCATCGTGATGTTGCGAAAAAAATACAGCGGTCGCGTGATAAGGCAGTGCGTTAGGCTTGCCGTGTGGCAATTTACAATCAAGGAAATTGAGCCGTTCAATTAGGTAAGTAAGCAACAAGAGCATGCATTAAATTTTCCAGAATTCTTAAATTACCAGAATTAATATTCATACCCGTTAGCTGTTAATCCGTAAGTCAGAAAAATGAAAGAAGAAAACAAAAGCACCAAAGGCTTTATTCCTGTCCATGGTGGATACCGCAATCTCTTCAGCTATCAAAAGGCTGAAATCATTTACGACGGCACGGCCTATTTACCAATCGTTTCCTACACAAATACGACCGCACCGTAGGTCAGATGGTTCAGGCAGCCCGCAGTGGCAAACAAAATATTGCAGAAGGAAGTATGGCCTCCGCCACTTCCAAAGAAACTGAAATAAAACTGACCAATGTAGCCCGCGCCAGCCTGGAAGAACTGCAAATAGATTATGAAGATTTTTTACGAATAAACAGGTTGCCGTTGTGGGATAAAAATCACCGTCTTGTAGCTCGTTTGCGAGAGTTGAACAAAAGTGTGCCGCATCCCACCTATGATACCTTTCAGAATGCCATCGAGCACGAAAGCCGGGAGATTTCCGCCAATACAATGATCACCTTAATCAAAATAACGACATATCTGCTGAAACAACAGATCAGGCAATTAGAAATTGCATTTGTAAAAGAAGGTGGTCTCAGAGAAAGAATGACGAGAGCACGAATTGAGGAAAGAAAAAGGAAACCTTAAAAAAACTGGGACGTGTGGGACTGCGGCAACGCTGTCACACCACGTCGCAAGAGTCCCACGACATGAGTAAGGGCCATGAAAGAAACCGTTCATGAGTACGCACCTAACTCAAAATGTGCCGTACAGGACAGGAAAAAAAACATCAACTCTCTTTTTTATTCCATACAATCATACTGATTTCTAAAATTCCGGAAATCTCTGTAAACTTGATTATAGGTTCGAGTTGACGTTTTGTATTATCGGATAGCTCTTGATGGCTCGACCTTACTACCAACTATTTTTTAGAAAAATATTTCTCTGCGTTTGTAACAGTTATGATGTTTGATCACGTCTAGTGTGACTCTACTGCTACCTCGCCTATGATCTTAAATTAAATACTATGAGCTCAAAACTTTTTATTGTGACTCTTCTCGTCCTCTGCAACAATCTTTCAGCACAGGATTTTGTTGCTGGAAATATTGTGACCAACCAGGGCGATACCATCAATTGCATGATCAAAGCTGGCAAATGGGATATTAATCCGAACAGGATAATTGCCAAGATCGGCGAAAAGACAAAAAAGTATTGGCCTACAGAGATCGCATCTTTCCAGGCGGGTCAGAGGACGTATGTTAGCGCGAGAGTGCGACTGGACATATCAAATCACATCGACGGGACTCTTGATTTAAGCGACTCTCGTCCAAAATTTGAAAACGATAGTATTTTTGCTGAACGAATTGTCGTCGGCAAGAAGAGTTTATACCGGTACAAATCTCCAAGTTATAAACTACACTTTCTGATAAACGGGAATGGTGGTTGGCTTGAATCACTGGTATACAAACGCTATCTGGTTTGGGTCGACGTTGCTGCAGGAAAGACATTCAAGCAGGTTGCCTACAACGAAGAATATAAGAATCAACTCGAAGCGTTTTTCTCTGACTGCCCCGGACTAAAGGACAAGATCAAGCTCACAGGCTACGATGCTGGTCAACTTAGCAGCTTGTTTGGACTTTATCACAAATGTGAGCCCCTCGACGGAAAACTTTAACCATGACGCAAGTTATCGTTTCGTCTTAAATGAATTAACATTATAAACGTGCCATCGACACTCCGGCCAATATCCTTGAAAGTATTTCTCGCCGAATCTTGTTAACCAGAACTGGAGGGGAATCGGTTTTTACAATCTCATTTTTTGAATAACGCTCGAAATAACTTGTCCTAAATCTCTTCTCAAATACCACTGCACTCTTTCCACTTTGGTCATCTACATCATGACCTACATGGTTTGATTGAGCAGAACAAGTCGGATAGTGCAATAGATAATATTCTTTGTAGTCCGCAAGATTTGGCACAATGTATTTTACATGGCCCAGCTCATGAGCAAGGACCAGCAACGCTTGGGATACAGCACAAACTTTGATCGACACACTGCTCTCACCGAATTCAGAAAGATAGGTACTTGCGTCGCCTGGCATATTGGCTACCCCTGTTATGCCCCACGCCCGGACTGTCGCGTCTTCTTCCGGAATAAATTTCACATAAACATCTGTAATTTTTCCATTACTATCTCTAATCGTGTCAATCTCATTGTACAACTCGGGCGCTATTGCTTTTAGTTGTTTCAGCAGGCTTTCCGTGAGATCATGATATGCTACATATTTTACCAGCTCCATACGCTTTGATAACATTGCCTTCTTCCGCTGGAGTGTCCAGCCATGATCGTGGACAAGTAACGAATTATATACCTCGAGCGATGTGCGCGCTGTGTTTATCCCAATAGCATAGCCATTCCTGATTTCGGCATAGGATGAGTGAAATAATAGAATTAATAACGCAAAGCATAGACAATACGATTTCATAACAGGGTCTAATGGTGTTTGATTGATTATGGAATTACCAGCAGATCAATCAGGTGGGCCCACCCAAAAACTCTGAAGCGTGCTTGGAACCTGTCGTTAATTGCGGTTTCTCAGCGTGATATGATACGATGATTGTGTGCGCGAGGGCGATCGCTATTGTTCCAACAACTGGGAATTTTGTTCCAACGCTTCACATTGATGTATGAGCGACGTTGGTCTTGTTGAATTATCCTTTAAACTGCTTTTGATTGGCAAATCGAATTTTGATGGGGAGAATATTAGTGCCGCTGAAAGACCAACTTTTTATATTTCTGCCCTTCGCGTGTGCGGGTAGACAGGTCCTCTCCGATTAAAAGAATGTTGAAGTAGCACGACTATTCGACAGCGTGCCCTGAATCCAGATCGCTCTTAACCGCGGAGAACGCCGAGAGAATGCACGCGGAGTACGCGGTGGAAGTCGATCCAGTCTCAGCGTTCTCAGCGTGTTTTTTTCTTAACGTCCTCCGCGGTAAAAAAGGAATTTTGGAATAGCGTAAGACCTATCCGACAGCGTGCCCTGAACATACATTGCACTTACCAGCAGACCCCTGCCTATCGTCGGAAACCATATCGAAGGTTTAAAGTTACAACTGGCATTATTCGTGCATGTTTTTATTTTTGTTAGTGAGGGACAGGTTCGCGGAAGCATTTGGAGTAATGCAAAAAAATTTAAGTCGACTTTAAAGTCAATGTTGTTATGCAATTGAATTTCAGCTTTGTTAACATACTTCTTCTTTTTGGTGCATTACAGGGATTGATCTTTAGCCTGATCCTTTTCTTTAATAAGAAACATCCCGGAGCAAAGTTTTTAAGCGCGTTCATGTTTGTGCTGGCTTACAATGGATTTGAGACCTTCAACTGGAGCGCTGGCCTGGACAAGTACTATATATTAATGGACATATTTCCATTCGTCCTTGTATTTGCTATTGGCCCTAGTATTTACTTGTACGTTACCTCTCTCCTTTCGCCAGATCGAAAAATTTCCAGCAAAACTATCCTCGCACATTATTCGATAGTGCTATTCCAATTCTTCTTCCGCTCAACAAGTGTTGTGGTGTACCTGCTATGGCTTAAAAAAACACCCGAGGGAGAAAATGCATTTCAGCAAATAGAGACAGTCTATTGGCTCTATTCAGAACCACTCAGTATTATCGTATTCATTGCATATCTGATCGCGGCCATCAGAAAATTCAAACAATCGGGAGATTTGCGAAAGAACAATCTCCTCCTTAGTAAAGAAGCCTGGCAGGTATCACGTAAATGGCTTCGCGCGCTGCTCACCTTTATGGCGATAATGGCGGTCCTCTGGCCGATAACGGTCATCGCCTCTTATTATACGAAAGAAGTTGGCGATGCATATTATCCGATTGAAGTATTGCTCGTGTTTTTTATTTACTGGATTGCATTCGCGGGTTATCACAAAATAATGCTGATCTATCCAAACGGAAAGGGGAACCAGAAGTCCGTGCCGCCAAACGTCGCTGCTGAGTTCGTAGCCCTGCAGCAGCTTATGAAAACTGAAAAACTATATCTCGACTCCGAACTGAATCTCGCAAAGTTAGCATCGAGAACAGGGATCACTCCTAAAACGATATCATCGATACTGAATCAATACGGCCAAACAAACTTTAATGACTTCATCAATCAATATCGGGTCGGAGACATCAAGTTGAAACTGGTGGATCCCAATTTTCAGCACCTAACGATTTCCGGAATTGCGTTCGACACAGGATTTAATTCGCAAGCCACATTTCAACGTGCATTTAAGAATTTTACTCGACTATCGCCGTCCCAGTATGTCAGCCGTTACAAAAAAGACATCCAGCATCAACCCAC
>JAEZBX010000263.1 GCA_023412765.1 Bacteroidota bacterium | reverse complement strand
AGTGAGGTAGCACTCTTTGAACCACCTTAGGTTTTATCTTCATGATATCTGTTGGAGTGCGACAAACGACTGCGCATCCGTTGAAGATTACGATTGGAAATTTCACAAGCTGACCTTCATGAACAAGCACTTCAAGCCACCCGTCCATAGTATATGTATTCGTAGATACCTTGATCTTATATTCAGGATGGGAATGATCCAATAAATCATTGGGATGAACCTTGGCCATGTTCAGGATCTCTTTCCAATATGTGGGAGAAAGCCTTTCGTGAACGATGTCCACTTCATTGATATGCTTACAGATATCTCTCGCTATAGCCCTGGTTTGTTTACCCACATTTGATTGTGGATCATAAACCAAAAACAGCTCATTGGGGTGGAATTGCATGGCCGTTAGTTTTTAAGATTCGTCTGAATATACGATAAAGGTTATAGCAGAGCAATCGATTGCACTATAATTTACTCCAGAGCGAGCACTTGTTGGATCAGAACCATCATGCCGTTTGGGTGCACACCAATCCAAATCAGCAATATTGTAAGGATTGCCATAGTGGCCCCGCTCACAATAAATATTGATGGATGAAGCTGATTTTCCAGTTCTGGGCGCTCCTCCTGTCTTTCTAGCATGACGGCAATTATTCTTATATAATAGTATAATCCGATAGCGCTATTAACCGCGAGCATAATTACCAGCAGCCACAAATGCTCTCCGATTCCGGCTGCCACCAGGTAAAATTTTCCAATGAAGCCAGCAGTCAGCGGAATACCTGCGAGGGAAAGAAGCATCGCTGTAAACATTGTTGCAGTCCAGGGGCGTGACCAGAACAAGCCGCGATAATCCTCCAAGAGTTCGGCATCGCGATCTTTATCTGATAGTGTTGCAAGAATTCCAAACGCGCCTGTAGATGTGATAAAATATGCAACCAGGTAAAAACTTATTGCTTCCATGCCGAGCTGGCCACCGGCTAAAAATGCTACCAATAAATATCCAAGATGCGCAATGGATGAGTATGCCAGCATTCGTTTGACATTGCTTTGTCGCAATGCAAGAAAATTTCCTGCGAACATCGAAGTGATTGCGATTACTGTAAATACAAGGATCAATTCGTCATACTGATATCCGTTGATGGCTGTAAAGAATCGGACAAGCAGCACCATCATCCCACCTTTAGAAACAGTTGCAATAAAAGCTGTGACAGGGGCCGGTGCTCCTTCGTAGACATCTGCTGCCCACATGTGAAACGGAACTACCCCCAACTTGAAGCCTATGCCTACTGTCATCAATCCGAATCCGGCGAACAATATCATTGGCATCTCCTGGTAACTTGAAAGGAAATTTGTAATACCGGTAAATTCCATTGCACCTGTTGCCGTGTATACCAGTGCCATACCAAATAGGAGGAAGGCAGAAGAGAAAGCTGCTAAGATCAGGTATTTGATTCCGGCTTCATCAGATCGATGCCGTTTCCTAAGGTATGCGATCATTGAGTATAGTGAAACGCTAAGTATTTCCAACCCTAAAAAGAGTGAAACAAAGTGTTTGCTGATCACCAACACAATTGCTCCAAGCGTCGCCAGTATAAGCAGGATATAATATTCTTCCTTCCTTTCTTCGCGTTGTTCAAAATATGCGTACGAGATCATCGTTACGGCCAGAGCAGTCAACAATATCAATCCCGTGTTAAATGTTCCGAAGCCGTCGAAAATTAGCAGTGGTTCTATGACCCAAGTTGAAGCCTTATAGGCCGCGATATACACGAAGTCGACAGCCAGCGACACCGTTGTAATCACGTAGATAGCCTTATGATTTCTTTTCACTGCTATTGAAAACAGTATCAGGATTGCAGCGCTTGTCAGGATGAACAGCGGCACGACGCTTAAGAAATCGGTCTTACTCATGGTCTCCTCCTTCCTTTGGATATTCTGTAATAAGGTGTTGGCTACTTTCTGAATGCGTGAGGATCATTGAATCCATCGAATTTTTCACGGTATTTAAGACAGGTTGAGGGAAGAGTCCCAACCAGACTATGATAAATACGAGTGGAACAAGAATAACTTTTTCACGCAGTGAAAGATCATGCATCGGACGTCGGATTTCATCGTTGCCGTAAAATACCTTTTGCATAATCCGGAGGGAATAGACTGTTCCCAATATTAGTCCGATTGCCGCAAGTATCGTAAGTGTGTGGCTAGCTTTCCATGCGCCGATCAGCGTGAGAAATTCTGCAACGAAATTTCCTAAACCCGGGAGACCAAGCGACGCCATTGCAAAGATGAGACCGATAGTACCCATAAAAGGCATCTCCTTCCAGAAGCCTCCCATCTGTTCAATGTTGCGCGTATGGATTCGCTCGTAAATAGAACCTGCGAGTATAAACAGGGCACCCGTGCTGATTCCATGTGTAATCATTTGCATAACCACTCCTTGTATAGCCCACTCGTTGAAAGCGAACACACCGAGCATCACAAATCCCATATGGCTTACACTCGTATATGCAACAAGTCTCTTCAAATCAGTTTGTGAGAAGGCGAGGAGGGCGCCATACAGAATTCCGATGACGCCAAACAGCATTGCCCATTGCGAAATATCGTGTGATGCATTTGGAAATAGTGGAAGCACGAACCGAAGCAATCCATACGCACCGGTCTTTAACAATAGCCCCGCTAGTATTACACTTCCTGCTGTTGGCGCTTCGGAGTGTGCGTCAGGCAGCCATGAATGGAATGGAACAACTGGTAACTTTACGATGAATGCCACCAAAAATCCAAGCATCAGCAATAGTTCGGTTTGGGGGGCAAACGAAGTCCCTAGTAACTGAAAATAGTCGAACGTAAACGTTCCGGTGAGATCGCCGTGAATGAAATACAATCCCAGAATGGCCAGGAACATCATCAGCCCGCTTGCCTGCGTAAATATGAAAAATTTATAAGCAGCGTACCTCCGGTTTTCGTGTCCCCAAATTGCGATAAGGAAGTACATAGGAATTAGCATGACCTCCCAAAAAAAATAGAATAAAAACAGATCCATTGTGAGGAAGACGCCGGTAATACCCGCTAAAACCCAAAGCAGGTTGAAGTGGAAAAAGCCAATTCTGTATTGAATTTCATCCCAAGATGTTAGCACGGCCAAAGTGCCAAGGATGAATGTGAGCAACAACATGAGAAGGCTTAGTCCGTCGAGCGCCAGATTGATACTAATTCCAAAAGTTGGTATCCATTGCAAGGTGTACTTTGCTATCCATGTACTTTGACCAACGGACGGGTCAACTTGTCCAAACCACAGAACGATGCTGAGTATTAAGTTGAAGGTAATTGCAACTATGGAAATCCACCGTGAAAGTAGTGGAGACCAGCGTGCAGCAACCCAGGCGGCAATCCCTCCAACCATTAGTATTATGATGACCAAAGGTAATATCATATCAGTAGTCCTAACGTTAGAATTAGTATCGCGCCAATTACCATACTCATTATATACCACCGAAGAGTTCCGGCTTGAGACCTTGAGAATAAATGGTGAATTAGCTCCGACGCAGAAACAATTGACGAATAAAAAGCGTCGACTATGTCGCGCTTGTTTATAGTTGCCAGGAAAATATACGGCCGAACGATCAGGGTATCGTAAAGAGCATCAAATTCCCACCCTTTGAGCCAGAAGTTATGAAGGCCACTAATTGAGGTTTTTAGCTGAGTGGACAGTTCAGGTTTAAGCCGATAGAAATAGTATGCAAGGAATACGCCCGATAGTGAAAGCAATATGGTAATACTTTGTATTAACCATTCGGTGGATGTGGTTGCGTTGGCGCTAACTTCTACTGCGGGCAAGACGGGATCCAAAAAACCGGAAAATAATTCCAAATGCCCCAGTGTGTGCGGGAGTTCAATAAATCCTGCAACACTGGATAGAAATGCGAGAACTACCAACGGTACGGTTATTCGCAATCCCGGAGCGTGACCCACCTCCGTCTTTGCTTCGCCAAAAAAGGTGACAAACACCATTCTGAACGTGTATATAGAGGTAATGAATGCTCCGGCGAGACCTGCCAGGAAGAACCATATGCTGCCGTTGGTGCCAGCGTATGAGAGCCAGAGAATATTGTCTTTGCTGTAGAAACCTCCCGTCACAAATGGCAGTGCAGCAAGCGATGCTGAACCGATCAGGAACGTCCAATATATAATGGGAAGTTTGTTCTTAAGTCCGCCCATCTTAAACATATCGTGTTCATGATGAAGCAGCATAATGACTGCGCCGGCGCCAAGAAACAAGAGGGCCTTGAAAAAGGCATGGATCATAAAATGGAAAATTGCCGCGGACCAGGCGCCAACACCCAAGGCTAGGAACATGTAACCAATCTGGCTGATTGTTGAGTAGGCAAGCACACGCTTCAGATCATATTGAGTCAGTGCGCTGAAGCCTGCAAGCAATAAGGTAACTGCTCCGACAATACCTACCCATAACTGTGCCGTTGGCGCAAGCTCAAAAACGACATGCATTCGTGCGATCAGATAAACGCCGGCCGTAACCATTGTCGCGGCATGTATCAAAGCAGATACGGGAGAAGGTCCGGCCATCGCATCCGGTAACCATGTTTGCAAAGGTAACTGCGCTGATTTGCCAACGGCTCCTCCGAGCAATAATAACGCAACAGTTGTTGCCATGGGCGCGCCGACCGTCCATTGCTGCGATGCCGATGTCAAAATCTCATTGATAGTAAGCGTTCCAAACAAATCGAAAAGCATAAACAAGCCAATAGCCATCGCGGTATCACCCACACGGGTTACTATGAAAGCCTTTCGGGCAGCGTCTCCATTTTTTTTCTCCTGGTACCAAAAACCGATAAGGAGATAGCTGCAGAGACCAACGCCTTCCCATCCCAGGTACATTAGTACAAGATTGTCGGCCAGGACAAGAATCAGCATGGAGGCAACAAAGAGATTTAGGTAAGTGAAGAACCGCGCGAAACCTTCGTCATCAGCCATGAATTCCGTCGAATAGACATGGATCAGAAATCCGACAAAAGTGATGACGAAAATGAATATCAGTGACAGCGCGTCAAGGTGAAGACCGAATGCCGGACTAAAACCGGCAACGTCAATCCATTGCCATAATACCTGACGGTAAGGCTCTGCTGGATTTGTTGCATACTCCAATCCGATTAGAATTACGAGAAGAGACGATAAGCCAACACTACCAGCGCCAACTAACGAAACGATCGCACGCGAAACCTTTCTTCCAAAAAGAATCAGGAGAAGTGCGCCCAGAAAGGGTAGGGCAGGTACGAGCCAAAGCAACTCTAGCATATATCTTTTTCGTAGGGTTATGAACGCTCAAACTGAATCAAACCTCGTGTTCATCCTTTCATCTTGTTTGCTGCATCGCTATCAAGAGTCTTGAGTTGGTGATAAATCTGCAGGATCAACGCCAGGCCTACCGAAACTTCGGCGGCTGCCATTGTTAATATGAAGATGAACATCACCTGTCCATCTGCCTGCGACCATTTAGCTCCAGCGACAATAAATGCAAGACCAGCCGCATTCAGCATGATCTCAACAGAGATCAACATGAAAATGATATTGCGCCGTATGAGCACGCTGATGAGGCCCAGCGTGAACAGGATGCCGGCTAGTATTAGTCCTGCTTCAGTTGGAACCTGATTCATATCGATACTCTGTTTTCACTTCAAATTCGTTATACTCTAGTCTTCAGCTCTTTCAAGAAACCGGTGAACGATCTTCTTTTTCTGTCTGCCAAGATGATAAGCTCCCACAATTCCAGACATGAGCAAAATGCCGCTGAGCTCGACCCCGATAACGTACGGGCCATACAACGATATGCCTACTGCTTTCGGGTCCACGATCTGGGCTGTAAGTTGGCCTGTTGATTCTCCGGATATTATGTAAATAAGTTCAGCCAGGAGGATAACGGATAGAACTGCAGGGCCAGTCACGATGCCGCCACTCATCCATTGTCGCTCCTGGGCAACGGCCTCCTCCTTTAGGTTTAGCATCATGATCACAAAAATGATCAACACCACGATTGCACCAGCATAGATAATAACCTCCAGCGCGGCAACGAAAGGAGCACCTAACATATAGAATACAACAGCTACCGCGAGAAATGAAACCACAAGATACAGCAACGCATGGATCAGGTTATGATTTGTGATCACCATAATCGTTGCTATGACTGCAACTGCGGAAGAGATGTAGAACGCTACCATTGTTAATCGTTAATAGTTATTCCTACTTTGTCATGTTTGAGGAGTTTCGAAGAAAGGAATAAGGAATAGGGAATAAGGGTGCGAACTTTGCGACCCTGGCCTTATTCCTTAGTCCATATTCCCTATTCCCATTTTCTAACTTGACAAACCAGCATTATCTGTTATCCGTTCCGATAGCTATCGGAATCGTGGCTCATGCGTAATTCAAAATTCAAAATTTAAAATTCAAAATTGAAGGTGTCACGGCAACAAACTCCTCACATCCACCGGCTCCAGTTCATTCTCTGCTTCACCTTTCCCTTTTCCGCCTATTGCCAGGCCTGCTACCTTGTAGTAATTATAGCCTGGATACTTACCTTGGCTATCTATCAACAAATCTTTCTTTTCGTAAACCAGATTTTGCCTGTCGTATTCTGCCATTTCGAAATCAGGGATCAATTGAATCGCGTACGTCGGACAGGCTTCCTCACAGTAACCACAAAAAATGCATCTCGAAAAATTGATGCGGAAGAACTCGGGATACCTCCTTCCATTTTCATCCTCAGTAGCCTGAAGAGAAATGCAATCTACCGGGCAGGCTGCTGCGCAGAGATAACACCCAACACAGCGTTCACCCATGTCAGGATCGCGGGTCAAAACAATTCGTCCACGCCATCGCGAAGTGAGCTTATTTTTCTGCTCCGGATACTGTACTGTCTCGCGCTTATGAAACATGTGCATAAACGTGATCCACATGCTGCGTATGATACTAAACATAGCCTACCTGTTTAAATATTTTTATTGTCAAGCACTTCTAATTTCAACTTTCCATTTTCATTAAAACAATTCCCGCCGTAATCATCAGATTAATGAGCGTAAGCGGTAACAAAATTTTCCATCCAAACTCCATCAGCTGATCATATCGCGGCCGTGGCAGCGATGCGCGTAGCAATATGAATACTGCGATGAACACAAAAGTCTTTAGCACGAACCAAACCAGGGGAGGAAGGAAATCTGGTCCAAGCCATCCGCCAAAGAACAGGCAAACGGTTAGCGCTGAAATGAGCGTAATGCCCAGGTATTCACCGACAAAGAACATCCCGAATTTCATTCCGGAGTATTCAGAGTGGAATCCTGCCACGAGCTCGCTTTCGGCTTCTGGAATATCAAAAGGAAGTCGGTGTGTTTCGGCAATTCCTGCGATGAAGAAAATTAAGAATCCGACAAATTGTGGAACTACGAACCACATTCCCCTTTGAGCCTCTACAATGTCAACCAGGCTGAAAGAGTCTGCCAATAACACAGTACCCATCAGTGCGAGACCCATAAAAACTTCGTAAGAAATCATTTGTGCCGCGCCTCTCATAGCGCCCAACAGAGAGTATTTGTTGTTAGACGCCCATCCACCGAGAATAATGCTGTAGGCGCCCATGGATGACATAGCAAGGAAGAACAGAATACCAATGTTGAGATCCGCAACGATGACACCAGGCGCAAACGGAATTATTACGAAACTTAGAAACACCGTAATCATGACAATCGCAGGCGCCATTACAAAAACCACTTTGTCAGCGAATGGTGGAATCCAGTCTTCTTTAAAAAAAAGTTTGATGGTATCAGCCAATACGATCAACACCCCAAAAGGACCTGCCCGATTTGGTCCATATCGATCCTGCCACAACGCTAATAGTCTTCGTTCGAGCCAGATCAACCCAGGTGCGACGATCAGAAGACCTCCGAGCACTCCGCCGACAATCAGCAAATGATTTATAGTCGATTCTTCCATCTCATTGTTTTTTGAGGATTGCCCATTCTGGTAACTCAACGAAAGGCATACCCTTAAGCCCATAAGGTAGTCCTGCCATTCCCTTCGTCATTGCTGCACTGATTTTTACTGGCAGGTAATAATGTTGCCCGTCAATGGAAAATTCCAACTTATCGTTCTCCCTAATATTGAGATCTGCCGCATCGATCTCACTCAGCAGGACATAAGGTTCAGGACACCGCTGCCGCACCGAAGGTGAATCTGCGCTTAATTCTTCCGACCCGAATATGTGATGAAGCGGCACAATCAGAAGATGATCTTCGAGCTGATGATAGATTGCCGGATCTGAGACAAAGTATTCAGCATTATTATTTTGTTTTTCTTCAAAGCATTTGATTCCGGGATCACCACCAAACAATGGTCCGCCAACTTCTTGCTGGTATTTGTTTATTGACTGAACCGAATTCCATCCGGGCGACCAAAAGAACGGGATCATGGACGAAGGTGGCAATCCACGATAGCCTTCCATTGTGAATGACAGTGATGAATCTGTGTCTACCGGCGGCTTCGGTTCGCTGACATTTACATCAG
>JAEZBX010000236.1 GCA_023412765.1 Bacteroidota bacterium | reverse complement strand
TTAGCCAATTGCTCAGCAGTTTCTTCGTAGGCATGCTGCGGAACGTACTTTTCCTTCGCTGCACCATAGTATCCTGTTGGCGTTAGTATGTACATCCCTGTTTCGACCGCCAGCTTCTTTAACAAGTCTACATCTCGCCCAATGTATGCAGGCGTGCAATCGACAAACGTATAGCAGCCTTTTGTGCTGACATCTTCGAGAAATGGTAATGCCGTTTTAAACGCTTCATCGAAGTTGTAACGATTCTTGTTCACCTTTTCGGCACCAATAAAGTCGACCAAAACATGTTCGTGCGACAATGTAAATTTCATTTGATCTGGATTAATAGGACCTGTCACAGTCATAGTAAATTCCTGCTGGGAAGCCTTGGCCAGATACGGAAATGCTGAAGCAGCTACGAGAGCTCCTGACTGCCGGATAAAAGTTCTGCGATTGATCATGATAAGATTTGTTGAAATTACCAGCCTTTTGTGCAGTGATACAAATCTAAGTAACCCATGTCGCAAATTACCCCCGAGTTTGACGTTTTTACACAACATATGGAAGGAAAATATACAGTAGGTTTGTATATAGCCTCATCGGTGATATGAAAACGAAATCTGGAAAAGGCATCCTCGACTCTAAAAAGCCGGAAGAAAAAAAGTCTCGGATATCCGATGCCTCTGCGAAGCATTTCATCGAAAAACTAAAGGAACATCAATCTCCGGATGAATTGGAAAAGATTCAGCGTTATTTTAAGTCAGGCGAAGGACAGTATGGTGAAGGCGACCGTTTTATGGGCGTGCGGATGGGAACACTTTTTAAGCTGTCGGAAGAGTTTATTGATATGACACCAGTTGAAATTGAAAAGCTTTTGGAAAGCCCGATTCATGAGATCCGGGCGGGTGCTGTGAGCATAATGAACAAACAAGGAAGGCATAAGAACACAACTGATAAGAGAAGAAAAGAATTATTCGACTTATACCTCGACCGACATGACCGCATCAACAACTGGGACCTGGTTGACCTTGGTGCCGCCTACGTCATTGGTCGATATCTGTTCGATAAGCCGAGAGAGATCTTGTACCAATTGGCGCGTTCGAAGAATATATGGGAACGCAGGACTGCTATTGTGAGCACCTCATACTTCCTGATGAAAAAACAGGTAGAGGATACCTTTAACATTGCTGAGTTGCTCATCAATGATGATCATGATCTGATCCACAAAGCAGCAGGTGGCTGGATAAGACAAGCTGGAAAAACGGATCGAAAAAAGTTACTGGAGTTTTTAGACAAACATGCCGCAAGCATGCCCAGAACTTTTCTTCGTTACGCCATTGAACACCTGGATGAGAGGCAAAAGGCATTTTATATGAGCCTGAAGTAAACGTTATTCGTTATCCGTTATCCGTTAATCGTGGTTCATTGGAATTAAAGCATTAAATAAGGATCGGAGCGTTCGGATAACGGATAACTGATAACGGATAACGAAAAAGAAAATACTCCTAAAAATCAAAAAATCATGAAAACTGCAGTTAACAACATCGACGAGTACATTGAAGCATTCCCGGAGAAGGTTCAAAAACTGTTGAAGCAAATGCGCGCAACAATTGCCAAGGCCGCACCAGAAGCTGAGGAAGCTATTCGCTACGCAATTCCTACGTTCATACTCAATGGCAACCTTGTTCACTTTGCCGGTTTTAAAAATCATATCGGCTTCTACCCTGCTCCTTCGGGAATTGAAGCTTTCAAAAAAGAGATTGCCCCCTATGAAGCCGGAAAAGGCACGCTGCAATTCCCGTTTGATAAGCCACTACCCTTAAGCCTTGTGACGAAAATTGTGAAATACCGCGTCGCACAAAATCTTGAAAAATCAAAAAGTAAGAAGAAGGTTGCAACAAAGAGCTAGCTGGCACAACCCTTCGTGCTCGCGAGAACCCTGTGAAAAATCTAAAAAGCGAGTAACTCCATTTCTTATCATTTTTCCGGCTGCGCGTTATATTCTTTGATCCTAAAGTGCTATGGCCTGCGAGCAGTCTATCCCGCATCTTTGTCAAAAAATAACCATATGTCAAACCGGGATCGCTTCTCACTTCTGTTATTGCTTACTTTTTCGCTGTTGTCCTTCTATAGTTGTGGGACGGCAATGATAGATTATTTTCTATTGTATCCTTCGCGCTATCTTGTAGGAACAGCTGAATTTGTTGCTTATCATAAATTGCTTGAATCTGCAATTCTACCTGTAAGCGTATTTCCATTTTTGCTGATCACAATTTTGAATATTGTGTTGATATGGTTCAGACCACAGCATGTTTCCGCCACTCTTGTATGGATGTCACTGGTTTGTCTTGTGCTGGATCTTCTTTTAACTGCATTCTTTCAGGCGCCATGGAATTACGAATTAAGCGCAGGAAAAAACGTCGCACTGATGCAAAAGATTACAGACACCAATTGGGTAAGGGTGTTTCTTGAATTGGCGCAAGTAATTATCGTTTTCGCCATGCTAAGCAAATCATATTACAAGGTTTCTGAATCCTGGTCGTCAAGCGCCTAGCTAGCCGTTATCCGTTATCCGCGGCACTCGCTGAACTATCGTACACAGTCAAATCAATGCTGAAAATAACGTCCCGGACTTCACCTGCCCAATAACGTAAACCAATTCTGGGACAAAATTCCAAAAAGAAATCGTTAGCGATGATTTAACTCTTCACAGGGCATAACCTTTATCATTTACCCACCGTATAAGCTCTATTATTTTTAGGCATTGTATTAGCTGAATCATTAATGGGTATCATGTTTCATAAAACCACAATCTTTATGAATCTCCGTCGCCAAATTGCTGAGAAAGCATTGATTGCATTCGCGTTCGCGCTTGCTGCATTGAATACAAATGCCTATAAACTATACATTGTTTATAGAATGATATTCTAATTATTTTCACAGGAGGATATTTGAACAACAGTGTGTCCGCGATTAATTATATCGTGAGGTAATTGATCTAAGGAAAAAGACTGACCTAAATTCTTCGAGGGGCGCGTTAGCCATACTGTTGATTTATTCCTCAACACGCGTCCAGATATAACTCATTCCCATCTCTGTAATGAACTATTCGGTAACAACTTTGTCAAGGACCTGACGCCCCCGCTTCTCTCAATATTGAAACCTCACTAACTGTTTTGGGAAAAAATTCCAAAACGGTATTGCCCCCCATGATTTAACTCTCCGACTTTCACAACTTTCGTCATTGTTGCGGCTTGCGCATCGCACCTAGATTTAAGCAATTGTTCTATAGTTAACGTGGATCCTTAAATCCACACCACTTTCAACCCTAACCACTATGAATTGCCGCAGCCGAAACCGTGGGATAGCATTGCTTGCTATCCTTTTTTTTGTCACATTTTTCAGTGCAAATGCTCAGAAACTTTATGTTATGTCGCTTGACGACTACCTGCTTAACGCAGATGAAATTACATTTTCGGTTTCAGAGATTTTTGATGCGAGAAAAGACAATAAAACTTTGGGTGTGGTACAAACTGGTTTGAATAACCGTCCCAGGTTTGTCGTATTTGAAAAACCTGGGATGACTGAGATCGAAGATCTCATAAAAAATTCTGGGCTTTACTCCGCTGATCGAGGTCTCGCTATACGGTTTACTGTTCTAAAGATTTCAGAATATACAACTCTCTTTACGGAATCAGGTAAGGCGGAAGTGAGCATCGATTTTTTTGTTCCCTTTGAAGGTCATTATTATTATATCACAAGTGTATTCACGTCTGCGGAACCTGAAGGTTTAGGTGTTACTTACAAGCAGACAGAAAACCTGGTAAGGACCTTAGAAGATGCGTTCATCGTTTTCAGCAATCAACAACATGAAGCGAAGCCGGAGATGGCATTTACAAAAGAAGAATTGCTTGATCCATATTTAGTCTTACGTGAGCCTCTTAGTATGCCTATTCTCACAGAGAGACGTATCAAGGATGGTTATTATGCTTCGTACGAAGAGTTCATTAACAATGAACCCTCTATCAGCATAAATTGTGATGTCGATCCCGAATATCCCGCGTCTATAACCTGCGGCAATGCAGTCAAGCAAGTTCCAAACCTCTATGGCTATGCTCGCGGGAATAAAGTGTATATCCTTTATCACAATTCATTTCATGAACTTATCCGGCGTAACGATACATTCTACTTTAACGGTCCCTCAAAGTTCTCAGGTACTTCCGATAGTGTTGCGCAGGCGTATTCAAGTACAGGAACTTCCGGAGGATTACTCGCACCCTTTATTGGTTCGCGTCGCTCTGCTCACGATTTGTATATGCTGGATATGGCGACGGGAACTGCGAGGAATATTACTGGATTTTAAATGTGTTTGAGTGTTTAGGTGTTTAAGTGTCTAAGTGTTTAAGTGTCTAAGTGTTTAAGTGTCTAAGTGTCTAAGTGTTTAAGTGTTTAAGTTCCACTGCAAGAAGCGACAGAAGGATGTAATATTTTGATTTGCTTCAAGCCAGATTAAAATCTCTAACATATAATTTGTTTTCACGTCCGTGGCTCGAGCGACTTAAACACTCAAACACCTAAACACCTAAACACTAAACACCTATTCATTTCTCAGGTTGTTCGCAGGATTGGCGAGCGCAGCGCGCAAAGCCTGGTAGCTAACGGTGGATAATGCAATGACCATTGATAGTAACCCGGCAAGAATGAATATATCCCACCCCATTGAAATCTTGTATTCATATTCTGCCAGCCATTGTTGCATTCCATACCACGCCAACGGAACAGCTAGTACTAGTGAAATGAATACAAGCTTCATAAAATGACTTGTTAGCAAGCGAAAAATATTCTGCAGGGAAGCTCCAAGTACCAGCCTAATACTAATCTCTTTCCGCCTTTGTTCAACCATAAAAGATGATAACGCGAATAACCCCAGGCATGCGACGATAATTGCAAGTACGGCGAAGCTGGCAAAAATGTTTCCTGTACGCCTTACGTCGTCATACATCCGCGCATAGCTCTCGTCCAGAAATGAATATCGAATCGGCTGGTGAGGTAAGAACTTTTTCCATACGGTCGAAACGTTTGAAATAGCACCTTGCATATCATCTGTATTGAGCTTAACTGCAGCGATACTGCCTCGGTCACCGCGCATAAAGCAAAGGGGTCCGATTTCTTCCTTCATGTTGCCGAAATGAAAATCCTCAACAACACCGACGATGGTCCAGGTCCGCCAGTTCATAATTCTTTCACCGACAGGATTCTCAAAGCCAAATCTTTTGGCCATCGCCTCATTTATGATGATCGAACTTGAGTCGGAAGCAAACTCTTTTTGAAAGTTCCTTCCTTGAACGATTTTCATTCCCATCGTTTGGATATAATCTTCATCGACCCACCAGGCCTGAGCGCCATTACTCTTCTCTTCCTGTGACTTACCATCGCGCCAAAATTGATTCTGGTCACGTTTTGTTCCAGCCACTGGAAAATATTGTGTAAGTGTCACGTTTTCAACTCCAGATAATTTCAATAGTTCTTCTTTGAACGTCGGTTGTTGATCCTTTAGCGTTTCTATTCCATCTATCATCAATACCTGTTCCTTGTCATAACCAATTTTCGTAGTAAGGATGAAGTTCATCTGCTGATAAATCACAAACGTGCCGATGATAAGGACAATCGATGCTGTGAATTGAAAAACCACCAGAGTGCTTCTGAGGTTTGAGTTTTTCATTCCCCTTGCAACACTGCCCTTCAACACATCTATAGGTTTGAATGAAGAAAGGTAAAATGAAGGGTATAACCCTGCAGTCATACCAACAAATATTAAGACGCCTAATAACAACGGAAAAAACCACCACTCTCCCCAAGGCACAACCATATCTTTACCTGCCAGCTCATTGAAAAAAGGAAGAGTTAGAGAAAGGATAACGATTGCCAGCACAAAGGAGACCAGGCTGTACAGTATAGCTTCGCTCAAAAACTGATTTATGAGGGCGGATCTGTTTGATCCAACAACTTTCCTTAAGCCGACTTCTTTCGCTCTGTTAGCAGACTTCGCAGTCGACAGATTTACAAAATTGATGCATGCCAGCGCCAGTATAAAAACAGCAATTCCTCCAAACATCCAGATGTAACGTATATCCCCGTGAGGAATAATATCATGGATCTCATTTGAATGAAGATATATATCTTTGACCGGCTGAACACGGAATGAATAGTATTTTCGTACGTCATCAACAGACTGATTCTTCTCTTTGATCAGGTAATCGATATAGACTTTCTTCAGTGACTGAAGCTTAGATTCAAAAGCTTTATAATCTGTACCCGGCTTTAATTTTATATAAGGGTTATAGTTCCAGCAGCACCAACTCGTTTGTTCGCCTTGCCAGAATTGCTTGCCAGATAGCGTCAGAAAAAAATCAACCTGTAGGTGCGATGTCGGCTTGAAATCTTCCATAACGCCGCCAACAGTATAGCTAGCGTCTCTTTCATTGTTCAATACTAAAACCTTTCCTATGGGATCTTCGCCGGGAAAGTATTTATCTGCTTTTTCTTTTGAAATGACGATGGTATTAGGCTGCAGTAACGCACTAGATTGTGACCCATAGATCATTGGAATTTCCAATATCTCCAGCAGGGCGTTGTCAGCGTAAGCAAATCCCTCTTCGTAAGTATTTTCAAGTTGGTCGTCACGCCTTACAAGATTTTGTCCCGCATTATACCACTTGTACGGAATTAGCCGCGCTGCCATTTCAACCTCGGGAAAGTTTTCTTTCACAAGTGACGCCAGTGGCGCCGGGAATGCAGTCCACTTGCCTCCATCGGGGCCGGACTCTTCGCTGTAAAGCCGATAGATATTATCTATGTCCTTGTAGTGCTTATCGTAACTTAGTTCATGCCGTATAAACAGCGCGATCACGATACATGTCGCTAATCCAAGCGCGAACCCTCCTATTTTGATGAACGAGTAAAACCTTTGAAACTCCATGTTTCTCCACGCGATGGTAAAATAATTCTTGTACATGGTAAGATGATTTATTGATGTTGACCGCGACTT
>JAEZBX010000233.1 GCA_023412765.1 Bacteroidota bacterium | reverse complement strand
GGATGGAACTGCTAATAATAGGAGTGGGGGTTGTATTTCTTACGATGCTAATCGGTTGGTTCAATTCACGCGAAGTAATCACCACCCCACCGCTACAGGTCTTACGAAAGGAGGCCTAGTGGTGCACCACGATCTATATTGCCCCACGGTCCATGCTAGAAAAGAGGTATAGGGTATAGGTACTGTCGCCAAGTGCGCATCCCTTATACCTTATACCTTATACCTTCCTTATACCTCTATACCCTATACCTATTCCTTATTCCCCCGAAAGGCCTTCCTGGCAGCATCTATCGCATGCAACAAACCATTCCTATTCGTGTCATTAGTAATCTCCCAAAACATAATCCCATTTAATCCTTGATCCAGGGCATACGTTGTCTTCAGATCCATTGAGCGCTTGTCGTCGTACGTTACAAACAATTTTGCGGAAGCATTGTATGCGTAGGGAGCTTTAGCCACTTCATCCCAATACAATTTGAATCCTGTAGAAGGCGATACTTCTTTGTTGAAATTCCGGTAGTTGACACCCTTCTTAAATTTTCCTGATTGGTACAATCCATTGTTAGTTGGAGCGACATTCTCCCACATCCTTCCATAGAATGCAGAACCGATCACCAACTTGTTCGCTGGAATTCCGAGTTTGATAAGGTATTGAACCGCGTTATCGGTTGATTCGCGTTGTTGATTCGTGCTATACAATGGGGTATGATGGCCCGTAACTATTGAGTTCCCATTTACAAGATCATAGGTCATAAGATTTACTCTATCGACCAAAGGCATGACTTCCTTCCATTCTATTGCTTCATCAAGAAATTGTTGAAATCCACCGGCGGCAAAACTGATTTCGTATCGATTTCCCATTGTATTCCGAAGTTCTTTTACCAATGCAGTAAAGTTGGGTTTGTCTTCCGGCTTATAGGCATGACCTGGATATCCTTCCACTGCGGGATACTCCCAATCGAGGTCTATTCCATCAGTACCATAATCTTTGCACAGAGCAAGAACAGATTCAGAAAACTCTTTTCTCCCTTCGGTAGTGGAAAATACGTCGGAGCATGTTTTGCAACCACCCCATCCACCTAGTGATAGTAATACTTTTAATGACTTATTTCTCGCTTTAGCGGCAACAAGTTTTTTGATGGCCTGCGCACCTTTTTCATCGTCGACGGTAAGCTTGTTTCCCGTGAGGTGGCAAAAACTAAAAATAATGTGCGTCAGTTTTTCAACCTCCAGGCTATCCACTTTTTCAGGGCCTCCATAAAAATATGCTGTAACTGTAAAAGGCTTATCAGACTGCGCCAGCGATAGTATGATGGTCTGACTGAAGATCAAAGCCGCGAGAAAGAAGATTCGAATGCTCATAATTTTTTTGGCAAGTTCTTTTTTTTTTAAAGATCGGTCATTCATCCTTTCTTTGAATGGCAAGCACCTATTTATTTTTTGTTGATTGACAACGTCAGGGTACAAGCGCGCGCAACGAGTGAGCTTGACAATTTGAAGACTTGATGTATTCAACTAATGACGGAGTCATAGGGTTTGGCATTCGGTCCGGACGTTTGTTGGTGAAGAACACCAACAAAGGCTTGTGGCGTAGTACTTCCTGGGTTGTAGATACAATCCGCTGCCGATATAATGTGGAGTCGATGATGATCACGCCTCGTAGTGAAGAATTAGTTTATTTTGCTTTCGTTCAGCACTACGATCCCCGCCCTTGTTGGTGTTCTTCACCAACAAGCACGCGCAACGAGTGAGTTTGACAATTTGAAGACTTGATGTATTCAACTAATGACGGAGTGATAGGATTTGGCATTTCGGTCCGTATGTTTGTTGGTGAAGAACACCAACAAAGGTTTGTAGCGTAGTACTACCTGGGTTGTAGATACAATACGCTGCCGATATAATGTGGAGTCGATGATGATCATGCCTCGTAGTGGAGAATTGGTTTATTTCGCTTTCGTTCAGCACTACGATCCCCGCCCTTGTTGGTGTTCTTCACCAACAAGCACGCGCAACGAGTGAGCTTGACAACATCCATCCTTTTTGTTGAATGGCAAGTACCTATTTATTTTTTTTAAGGAGGGAAATATGCAGGCCTCCTTATTCCTTACTCCTTACTCCTTATTCCTTATTCCTTATTCCCTATTCCTATTTCCATCATAGGAATCATCTCCAACAAATAAGGCTTGAAACCTCAAAATCCTAATTAAATTTGCACCCTAAACTTAATTACAATTGAATTATTTATCCGCCGAGTTGGTCGCCAAGACCTATAATGATCGTTGGCTGTTCAAGGATGTGTCGTTGGGCATTTCACAGGGAGAAAAACTTGCACTTGTTGGGAACAATGGAGTTGGAAAATCCACGCTGTTGAAAATTCTTACAGGGGAAATTCAGCCCGATATTGGTAGTGTAAGCGTTCGTCAAGGAATCAGACTTGGCTATCTTACCCAGCAACCCGAGGTTGATGAGAGCCTGAGTGTGAAGGATATTCTTTTCAGCGACACCAATGAAATAGCGAAGGTTGTCAAAGAGTATGAAGATTGTATCCATCATCCGGATACATCACCAGAGCGCATGCAAGCAGTTCTTGAAAAGATGGAAGAACTAAATGCCTGGGATTATGAAAGCAAAGTTCATGAGGTCATTGAAAAGCTTGGTGTTCCTGACATCGACAAAACATTTGGTCAGCTTTCAGGAGGTCAGAAGAAACGTATTTTTCTCGCGCAATTGTTGTTGCTGGAGCCCGATCTCATCATAATGGATGAGCCAACCAATCATCTCGATCTTTCTGCGATCGAATGGCTTGAGAATTATTTATCAGGCCAGAATATCACACTCATCATGGTAACTCACGATCGATATTTTCTTGATGCAGTGGTAACTGAAATTGTTGAACTGGATCGAGGTCAATTGTTTCGCTACAAGGGAAAGTATGCCTATTTTCTCGAGAAGAAAGCTGAAAGAGAAGAGTTATTAAAGATTGAAGTCACCAAGGCGAGAAACCTTCTAAAGAAAGAGCTTGAATGGATGCGTCGACAGCCAAAGGCACGCGGAACAAAAGCAAAATATAGAATCGAAGCATTTCATGAACTCGAAAAGAAAGCGTCGCAGGATCTGAAAAAAGATAAGCTGGAACTGGAGATCAAGGAAGCGCGACAAGGCGGAAAAATTCTGGAAGTGGAGCACATTTCCAAAGCATATGGTTCCATCCGGATCGTCGATGATTTTTCTTATGTATTCAAGAAAAATGACAGGATTGGAATTGTTGGAAAAAATGGGATTGGGAAATCTACCTTCCTGGATATGCTTACCGGAAAAACAAAACCCGACAAAGGTTTTATCATGCCTGGTATCACGACAAAGTTCGGCTACTTCCGCCAGGATTCAGTAGGTCTGAATCCTGCCAATCGAATGATCGAAGAAGTGAAGGAAATTGCTGAATTTATTACATTGTCGGATGGGTCGCAGGTTTCCGCGTCAAAGTTCCTTGATATCTTTTTGTTTCCGCCAGAGAAGCAATATAATTACATAAATAAGCTGAGCGGAGGAGAGAAGAAGCGCCTGCAACTTTTAAAGCTGCTGGTTACAAATCCAAACTTCCTGATCCTGGATGAGCCTACAAATGACTTCGACATAGATACGTTGAATGTGCTGGAAGATTTCCTGGAAAAATTTTCTGGTTGCCTGCTACTCGTTTCTCACGATCGTTATTTTATGGACCATCTTGTCGACCAACTTTTCGTCTTTGAAGGTGATGGTAGGATCAGGTTGTTCAATGGCAACTATTCTGATTACAGAAGTTGGCTGGAGGAAAACGAAGTCTCTGATAAAACTAAGGAGATCGCCACTCCGACACCGACAAAGGTAGCGGAAAGCCCTTTGAGCGACGTAAAACGAAAACCAAGTTTTAAAGAGAAGCAGGAATATGAGAATCTTCAGAATGAAATTGATGCACTTGACAAACAAAAAGAAATATTGACAGCCTCGATCAGTAGTGGTTCCACTGATCACACACAACTTCAGAAATGGGCTGTAGAAATTCAAAACATCACTGATGCCATTGAAGAGAAAACTGCGAGGTGGCTCGAACTCGCCGAAATAGTAGAATAGTTGATAAAAACGTACAAGATAAACGAGTGATTACGTGAATACCCGGAGAAAATTTCTTTTTAAATCCATTGAATAGTATAATTTTAACCCAAACTACAATTTGAATGAATCTGAACATTGAAGCCGTCAAGCAAAATACGTATGATGCTATCGTGGTCGGCACAGGAATCAGTGGGGGATGGGCCGCAAAAGAACTCACCGAAAAAGGATTAAAAACACTGGTGTTGGAGAGAGGAAGGATGGTAAAACATCCTGAGTATCCGACAGCTACAATGGACCCCTGGGATTTCGAGAATGCCGGACGTCCAACGCAGGAAGATTTGAAAAAGCAGGGTGTTCAGGCCCGAACGGGTTATACCATCCAACAGGCGACAAAACACTGGTTTGTAAATGATCTTGAGAACCCATACACCGAAGTAAACAGGTTTGACTGGATGCGCGGATATCATGTGGGTGGCAGATCTCTCATGTGGGGGCGTCAAAGCTATCGATTCAGCCAGTTGGATTTTGAAGCAAATGCAAAAGATGGAATTGCAATTGATTGGCCGGTTCGGTACGACGAATTGGCGCCGTGGTACGATTATGTTGAGTCTTTTATCGGCGTAAGCGGCCAGGCTGAAAATCTTCCTAACCTTCCGGATGGAAAATTCTTGCCTCCTATGGCTCTGAATTGCGTGGAGCTCGAATTGAAAAAGGCAGTAAAGGATAAGTTAGGTCGACTTATCACAATAGGTCGAACTGCTAACATGACAGCACCGCTTGCACATAGTCCTCAACGCGGAACCTGTCAGTATAGAAACCTATGTTCGCGGGGTTGTCCATACGGTGCTTATTTTAGCAGTAATTCGTCGACATTGCCGGCAGCAGAGAAGACTGGCAATATGACCCTGCGCCCCAACTCCATTGTCTATGAACTTATC
>JAEZBX010000153.1 GCA_023412765.1 Bacteroidota bacterium | reverse complement strand
TATAAATGGAATTTGTGAAAGGGGGAAACTTACCACTTACTACTTACTACTTACTACTTACTACTTAGTACTTACTACTTACTTCTTACAACTCACCCCCTCAAATCCCCCTGATCCGTCCCAGCATCAACAAGCCGATCATACTCATCGAGTCCCTAATATGTCCGCGCATAACCATATCGATAGCTTCGGTAAGTGGAACGCGTTTTACTTTGAGGTCAGCTTCAGTATCTTCAAGGAGACTATCGCCGAATGACAATTCCTCTGCGAGGTAGATGACGCATTCTTCATCCGACACAGAATTTGACGGATTCATCCGCAGCAACGGCGTCCATTTTTTTGCTGTGATACCTGTTTCTTCTCTCAGTTCGCGTTGCGCGGCGAGGATAGGAAACTCATCCAATGGACCACCACCCTCGGGAATTTCCCAGTGAAATTCATTCAACGTGTAGCGATATTGTCCCACGAGCCACGTGTATCCTTCTTCATCGACCGGAATAATTCCGATACCTTTATTTTTAAAATGGATTTTTCCGTAGATACCTTTTCCTCCCGAAGGATTGATCACCTGATATTCAGTTACATTGATCCACTGATTATCGTATTTTGATTCACCCGATAACGTTGTCCAGGGATTCTTGATTTCTTGAGACATGACAAGATGTTTAAGGTTACAAGTTTAATGTTTAAAGTCAGCCGATAAAAAACTTTGACCTTAAACTTTAAACATTAAACTTTAAACTTTAAACTTAGAAACATGCTCCGTTCCTGTTTTTCCAAACTATACGTCGAAGCCGGATGTGATGAGGCGGGCCGAGGTTGCCTGGCGGGACCGGTAGTGGCTGCCGCAGTGATACTTCCCAAACGATATCGGCACAAGTATCTGAATGATTCGAAGCAGTTGACGCGAGCAGAACGCGAGGCATTAAGGATTGATATTCAGCGCGACGCGATGGCGTGGGCGGTAGCTGAAGTAGATCATGAGGAGATTGACCGGATCAACATTTTGAATGCGTCATTCAAGGCTATGCACCTCGCGGTTGACAAATTGTTAATTCGTCCTGAATTGCTTTTGATTGATGGCAACAGGTTTAAACCCTATTGCGATATCAGGCATGAATGCATTGTTAAGGGAGATGAAAAATATTTGTCGATTGCCGCAGCATCTGTATTGGCAAAAACACACCGCGATGAATTAATGATTAAGATGGCGGAAGAATTTCCCGGATATTGCTGGGAGACAAACGTTGGATATGCTACCGAGGCGCATCGCGAAGCTATTAAACAGCTGGGTATAACCAGGCTCCACCGAAAATCGTTTACGTTATTGCCGGAGCAACTGGAATTGGATTTTGACATGGTGGCGGATTAAGTTTTTAGCCACAAAGCCACAAAGCCACGAAGACTAAGAATCACAAAGAAATCCATTTCTATGCTTTTTCTGTGTCTCTGTGACGTAGTGGCTAAATCTTTCCGTCCTTATTACGCCAAATTTTTCCTTATTTTTTCGTTCTTATAGACATGTGTTTACTCTTCCTTTCAATCGACAACCACCCAAATTACAAATTGATCATCGCGGGGAATCGCGACGAGTTTTACAACCGTAAAACTGCCGCGGCACAGTTCTGGGACGACAATCCAGGTATCCTGGGTGGCCGCGACCTGGTGGCTGGTGGCACCTGGATGGCGATGACCCGGAGTGGGCGAATAGCCATGGTTACCAACTATCGGGATCCCGCGAATATCAAATCCAATGCACCTTCGCGAGGACATCTTGTTACAGATTTTCTTATCGGAAATGATTCACCGGAGCAATATCTTGAGCGAGTTTCGAAAGTTGGCAAGACATACAACGGTTTTAATCTGATAGTCGGTTATAAGAATGATGTTTGGTATTATTCGAACTACAGGCCATCCGTTGAAAAACTCGCGCCTGGTTTTTATGGCTTGAGCAACCACTTGTTGGAAACGGCCTGGCCTAAGGTGACTCGCGGTAAGGAAGTAATCAAGCCAATAATTCATGATGCGGTCATTGATCCTGAAAAAGTTCTTGGGGCATTGTATGATGATCAAACGGCCGAGGACAGCTTGCTGCCATCCACAGGGGTGCCGCTGGCGCAGGAACGCGCACTGTCGTCGATGTTTATTAAAATGGAAGGATATGGTTCGCGGTGCTCAACCGTTATTTTAGTGGATAAGGCAGACCAGGTATTGTTTAGCGAACGGAGTTATAATACGGCAACGTTCGATCATACTACGACGTCGTTCCGTTTTGCGATATGATGGCTACCGCGTATGTAACATCCGGTGACGGATTACGTCTGAAGAAGTATTATTCAGTCTATTTTTGTATGTTGTTTGGATTGAAACAAAATTGCAGGAATTATCATCTACGTTGTAATTCAAGTGGCCATTTGCAAACCAATCAGGAATGAAAATCATTGAGACACATCACATTTCCAGGATTTATAAGATGGGCGATACCGTTGTGAATGCCCTGCAGGATATATCCATTTCCATTGATAAAGGCGAATATGTTGCTTTCATGGGCCCTTCCGGATCCGGGAAATCCACCTTGATGAACATTGTGGGCTGTCTTGATTCGCCGACCTCGGGTACCTACAGTCTTAATAATCACCTGGTTAGCGAAATGACCGAAAATGAGCTTGCCGAGATACGGAACAAGGAAATCGGATTTGTTTTTCAGACTTTTAACCTGCTGCCTAGAGCATCGGCCCTTGAAAATGTGGCGTTGCCCCTTGTCTATGCGGGTTACAACAAATCAGAACGCAGCGAAATCGCAATGGAAGCCCTGGAAAGCGTGGGGCTTGCCGACCGACATCATCATAAGCCCAATGAGTTATCCGGCGGTCAGCGGCAGCGTGTTGCTATAGCCCGTGCGCTGGTCAATAAGCCTTCCATAATACTTGCCGATGAGCCTACAGGGAACCTCGATACTAAAACCTCTTACGGGATTATGTCCTTGTTCCAGGATCTTCACGACCGCGGCAACACGATCATCATGGTAACTCACGAGGATGATATTGCGCACTATGCACACCGGATTATCCGTCTCCGCGACGGACTTGTAGAATCCGACAAGAAGAATGAGAACATAAATCGTGGCGTTCCTGCTTAATTTAGCGTTTGAGGTTTCAGGTTCGATGTTTGAGGTTGCGCACGGAAGGCGATTTTCTACTGGTATTATTTTGCTGGACTGTAAAACCAAACCTTTGAGGCGGCACAATTTCAAACCTCAAACTTCAAACTCTAAACCTAAAGCATGAAAATTTACACCAAAACCGGCGACCAGGGAACCACTTCATTATTTGGAGGAAAGCGTGTCTCCAAAGCAGAATTGCGGATTGATGCATACGGGACGGTGGATGAATTAAATTCATTTATTGGACTAAATCGAGATCAGGAGGTGAACGTAAGTCGAGGCGAAGTGCTGGGCCGGATTCAGAATACGCTTTTTATCATCGGATCTATTTTAGCGACAGAGCCGGGCAATGAGAAAGTGAAGATACCGAAACTGGAGGAAGATGACGTTATGTTTTTGGAAGGAGAGATCGATGCGATGGAATCGGAACTTGAGCCGTTGCGATTTTTTATTTTGCCTGGGGGGCATCAATCTGTTTCATTTTGTCATATAGCCCGCACGGTATGCCGTCGTTCTGAGCGAATAGCCATAGCGTTGAATGAGCGGGAAGGCGGCGACCTGGGTATGGTGATCAAATATTTGAACAGGTTGTCGGACTACCTTTTTGTTTTGAGTCGAAAGATGGCGAAGGAATTGGGTGTGAAGGAGACGCCGTGGAGGTCAGTGAAGTGATTTTCGTGGAAGCATTTGATGTTAAAATCTGCGAACCGGGTATTTCCGTCTACAAACGTTTACAAACGGAACTATACGTTTGATCGCATTGACGCTTTTGTAGATCAGACCATGGTATTTTTTTTCAGGTGTTTTTTCTTATGAATTGCCAGGGATCCCAGTCATTCGCAAAACTGTGTTTCGCCACGATAAGGACTTTTCTTACCTCCTGCTCGACAATTGGTGTAAAGGCATAGTCGTAGCAGATATAATACACCTGCTTTTTGGGGTTGACATAAATGGAAGAGAACAGATTATAAGCATATCCCAAAGCGTCCAGAATTTCCTTTTGCACGATGGCTCGGCCTTCGGGACAAAGAGTTTTCAAGATCGATCGATTCTTACGCAATCCTGCGTTTACCTCAAGGATTGGTTGTTCCAGTATGTGCTTATTTTTATTGTTAGCTATATAGCGGCACTGGTCAGAGCAATATTTTTTATCTGTTCTGCCGATTAGGGGCGCATTACATACTGGACAAACAGGTTTGCTCACAACGTTTTCTCTTTTATCCGGTTATATCCGGATTTATTCAGGTCTAACCTTCCTTAAAAATATTTTTTTGTTGATGATTACACAATGCTAATCAGGAAAATTTATGAACAACGTACCCGTAATAACATTGCGACATTTAATGATTGCTGATGCAAAATGCATTGGTATCCAGTTTTCACATTCGAAAATCATTGAAGCACTTGTGAGGACACTTGACTCACCAAAATTCTCACGCCAATATAAAATGCCCTATGTGCTGAACACTAAGGATAATCTTGAAGCGATTTTTCGAACTTTCAGGGGAGTTGGATGGGTGGACTGCAAATACTTTTACAGAGATAAACCTTTGTCGAAGCAATCAGCAGTGGTAGATCTTACTTCATTGAAGAAGTCACAGGGTGGCGCATCATGCTGCCCACTCGAATACATAGAATTATTGGAGAGGAAACGTTATAGCCTCAATACAGCGAGAACGTACGTGTCGCTTTTTTCAGGTTTTGTCAAATATTATAGCAACAAAAGGCTCAGCGAACTAAATGAATTCGACATAAAGCATTATATGCAAACCGTTGTAAAACTTGGGAAGTCAGCATCGTATCAGAACCAGGTTATTAATGCGATTAAATTTTACTATGAGCAAGTTCTGGGCATGCCGGGCCGATTTTATGAAATAGACCGACCGATTACGGAAAAGAAGTTGCCGTCTGTTCTAAGCGAAGAGGAAATTTTAAAAATGCTGTCCGCGACTACCAATTTAAAACACAAGGCAATACTCGTAACAATATATTCATGTGGTCTCAGGTTGTCGGAAGTTTTAAATCTGAAAATCTCGGACATTCAGAGCGACAGAAATTTGCTGCTTGTAAGGGGCGCCAAAGGGAATAAGGACAGGAATACATTACTTTCGGCCACAACTCTAGCATTATTAAGAAAATATTATAAGGCATATAAGCCAAGAGAATATTTGTTTGAAGGAGAACCGGGGATCAAGTACAGTGCAAAAAGTGTCCAGAACATCGTAAAGTGTAGTAGGAGGTCTGCGGGAATAAAAAGGCCGGCCTCAGCTCATACACTTCGCCATTCATTTGCTACACACTTGTTAGAGAATGGTACAGATTTGCGATATATACAAACGCTGCTTGGTCACAGCTCGCCGAAGACTACTGAAATTTACACCCATGTATCTACAAAAGGCCTGCGAGACGTTGTAAGTCCGATAGAAAAGTTAAAAATCGACATATAACCTACGTACA
Source organism: Bacteroidota bacterium (assembly GCA_023412765.1). Classification (GTDB taxonomy): domain Bacteria; phylum Bacteroidota; class Bacteroidia; order Cytophagales; family Cyclobacteriaceae; genus Chryseolinea. The sequence goes on along the minus strand of JAEZBX010000153.1, from coordinate 719 downwards.
AAATGGATATAACAGCAATACCTTTATTTCCGCCGTATAAAAGCAATGCTTATATTGGGTTGTTAGCGCCAATATTCCATGAAGAAGTTATCACCACCTTACGTTTTTATAGTTGGATCGGTAGTACTCCTGATATCGACGTCGTTATATTATGTACTCGTGCCACGATTCAATTATTTCGATGGAGGATATACGATCTATCAACCAGGAAGCGCATCGCCTGACGTGTTACGAGGAAACTACTCGGTACCCAACGTTTACTTAATATTTAAGTATGGCGAATACTTGATTATGTACTTGGCAGGATTTGTTTTAGTTTATTTTATTTGCAGCAAGATAGTTCGTCTGAAACTTTCGAAAAATTATGTTTGGATGCATCTAATTCTGATGTCGATTGCGTTCATCCTTCTCATATATGCGAATCCATACATAATTCTCCCTCAGAATATCTCCGGATACTTGAGTGACATTTACATCAATGGTAATTACAATGAAGATCGCGTGCTGGAGGGAAACAAATTAATACTTTGGTACAGTTCTCTCCGAACACCCACTTCTGTGATTGGTATAGGGCTCTGCTTCGTTGGTATGATGGTGTTTGCTGTTGGAGCGGTTCGCGGGATGGAATACAGGCGCTAACATTGTATATCAATCACGCCGGCAGAGTTTGATGGATTATTTATAAATTGGTCTGCCGGCGCGCTTGATATACTAGCGTT
>JAEZBX010000143.1 GCA_023412765.1 Bacteroidota bacterium | reverse complement strand
GCCGCATGGCTGCGCTTTTGGATTTGCAACTGAATTTTAGCCCTGCCTCCGCCGAGCTTCGGCAGGCGCAGCGCACATCCCCCACCAGGCCAAAGCTAAAATTAGGTTGCAATCCAAAAGCTGGAAGTATGGTCGTGCTACTCCTCAAGCCATACAGTTCTCTTAACTTGACAAAGTAGTACTAGTTATTGTGAAGCGGCTTTGCGCTCGATCAAATATCGTAGCAATGCGCCTTATACCATATACCCTATACCTCACCTTATTCCTTATTCCTTATTCCCTATTCCCTTATTCCTTATGAAATACTTCTCAAAATTCGATAAAGTAGGACTAGCATATTACTTCAATTTCTCTTTGAAAAAATCAACCGTTCGGGCCCAGGCAAGTTCAGCAGCAGGTTTGTCATAGCGTGGTGTGGTATCGTTGTGAAAGCCATGATTCACATCGGGATACATATACGCAACATACTCCTTCTTATGTTCCTTTAATGCCGCTTCGTATGCCGGCCAGCCTTCGTTTACGCGCGTATCCAGCGAGGCATAGTGAAGAAGGAGAGGCGCCTTAATCTTTGGAACATCTTCGCTTGGCGCCTGCCCACCGTAAAAAGGAACGGCTGCAGCGAGATCGGGAATTCGCACGGCCATCATATTTGAAATCCATCCGCCAAAGCAAAATCCTACAACACCAACCTTCCCTGTGCAATCTTTATGATTCTTTAGGAAAGAATATGCGGCTATGAAATCTTCCAACATCTCATTTCTGTCGCGCTTGCTTTGTAGCTCGCGACCCTCATCATCTGTGCCCGGATACCCTCCAAGAGGTGTGAGCGCATCGGGCGCAAATGAAACAAACCCGGCAAGTGCCGCGCGTCTTGCGACATCCTCAATGTGCGGATTCAAACCCCGATTTTCATGGACTACTACAATCCCGCCAAGTTTTTTTTTCGCATCAGCGGGTTTTGACAACAGTCCTTTTATTGTGCCTCCACCTTTCGGTGACTCATAATTAACAAACTCCGATTTAAGACGTGGATCATTCTGGCGAATTTGAATGGCACCTTTATAGTCAGGCATAAGAAAGCTCATCAGCGATGCAACCGTAATACCACCTACGGCATACGTCGATAGCTTTTCCATGAAATCTCTTCTTTCAATACGATTGTGCGCATAGTCATCATAGAGGACGAATACTTCCTGTTTGATGTCTTCTTTTTTTAGTTGGTTCATAGATAGGGGTATTAGCTGTATCTAAATTAGTGAATTTATAAAAGCATATGTAACCTCGTTTCCGGCAATATTGTCACCGGCTCCCCGCAGCTGTTGCCGGTAAACTGTGTCTATGAAAAAACCAAACGACCCTCTTTCAACGCACTTGCGTATCGAATCGTTGAAAATTTGAAAAGGTGTGGAGATTTATGAGGCGTGCCTTCGCGCGTTTTTCCCAGCTTTTCAAGAATGCCGAGTGCATTTACTTTCCGTTGGAAATTTCTTGCATCAAGTCCACGGCCAAGAATTGTTTCATACAGCTTCTGCAGCTCAGGCATTGTAAAGTTAGCCGGAAGCAAATGCCGAATGGGCAGCATAGGTAATTTTAAAGGGAGCGCGCGTACGGCCGCCTTTATGATTTTATTATGATCGAACAGCAACGAGGGAATTTTATTTATGTTGAACCACCTACATTCATCTGTGAGGAAGTCCGGCGAAGGGTTGACTTTTGAATATTCGACAAGCGCAAAGTAGCCGATGGAAATTGTTCGTTCAGACCATTTCACGTTGGTGAGATTTAAATTTATTGTGGAGAACGTCTTGTCTTCATCATATCTTGTTGTATCTCCGAAGATGTCGAAATGCTGAAGGTAGATCCTCTTTAAACCGGTTCTTTCCTGCAGGCATCTTTTCGCGGCTGCATTAACACCTTCATTCTTTTTGATAAAACCCCCCGGAAGGCTCCACGCGTCAGTTCCCTTCCATTTCAACAACAAAACCTTCAGTTGACTCTCATCAAAGGCAAACACCACACAATCAATAGACAAATAGTGAATACATTCCCTAGATATTCGCTTAAAATGCAGTGCGGCCTGTTGTCGGTGTTCTTTCAGATCCATAAAATATCTGTGTGTAATATTGACGCAATGAAACCTTTATGTATTTTTGACATAAAGATATAAATATCTCATCCTTAAGGCTACGACCTATGAGAAATACGCTGACTACTCTTGCAATTTTAATTGGCTTGCTGATGCCATGCCTGACAATGGCGCAAAGAACTTCCATTCCGCTGGTAACAGGCAAAAATGTAGCAGTTGTTTCCACGGAGTCGGGTAAAGTACGAGGCTACATCCACAACGGTATCTATACTTACAAAGGCATACCGTATGCGCAAGCAGATAGATTTATGCCTCCCTCGAAACCAAAGCCCTGGCAAGATGTAAGGAGCTCCCTGACATATGGACCAGTATGTCCCTTGATAGACCCAACAATATCAGTTAACGATGAAACAGAGTTTGTATTCAATCACAACTGGGGATATCCCAATGAGGATTGTCTGCGGTTAAACATCTGGAGTCCGGGAATAAAGTCGAACTCTGCGGACAATAAGAAACGACCGGTAATGGTCTGGCTACACGGCGGAGGTCATACCGCGGGTTCATCACAAGAGCTTCCATCTTATGATGGAGAAAATTTGTCGAGAAGTGGGGATGTTGTCGTCGTATCAATAAATCACAGACTGAATATCCTTGGGTTCCTTGATTTATCTGCCTATGGGGAGAAATATAAAGCGTCAGCGAATGTGAGTATCATGGATATTGTTGCATCTCTTGAGTGGGTGAAAGCTAATATTGAAAATTTTGGAGGTGACCCGAACAATGTCACGATCTTTGGACAATCAGGTGGCGGTGGTAAGGTGAACACGCTAATGTACGCGCCCTCTGCGAAAGGACTTTTTCATAAAGCAATCATTCAAAGCGGCGGACTTGGCCTGAGCTTTCACGAAAAGGAGGTAACGCAAAAATTAGCATCCCTGGTGCTTGCTGAATTGAAACTACAATCTTCACAGGTCGATTCCATTCAGAAAATTCCATTTCCGATTCTGGCAGCTGCTGGCAAAAATGCTCTGGCAAAGATTAATGAAGAATTAAGAGCTGCTGGTAAGGTTACAGGTTTATTCGGAATGAGCTGGGGTCCGGGCCATGATGGTACTTTTCTTCCTTATCAGCCTACCGATCCCCAGGCAAAATCTCTTTCTTCAGGTATTCCGTTGCTCATCGGTTCGACCAAAAACGAATTTATGGCGTCTCTCTTTACACCTTCTTTGCGCGATGCAAATGCCGAAGCTGTGAGGAATCACATCAAGGCTCAGTATGGTGACAAAGCTGATGCCTATATTGCAGCAGTCAAGAAGGCATATCCGAATGACACAAAGCCAACCGATTTGATCGACGTAGATAATCTTTTCAGACGTAGCGCGTTGAAGATGGCAGACCTTAGAGTCGCAGGTTCTTCTGCTCCGGTGTTTATGTACTTGTTTACGTGGCAATCGCCCGTAATGGATGGAGCCTATAAATCCGTCCATTGCATGGAGATTCCATTTGTTTTTAACAATATAGCCCGATGCGAAGAAATGACAGGGGGCGGAAAAGATGCTTATACTCTTGCGGAAAAGGTTAGTCAGGCCTGGATAAGCTTTGCGCGCAACGGTAACCCTAGTCACAAGGGATTGCCTGCCTGGCAGAAATACACAACGGAGAATGGAGCCACCATGATTTTTGACAATCAGTGCGTCGAAAAGTATCATCATGATAAGGAGGTTCTTGCTAACACGCCTGACAGGACCCTTTGAAAATGATTTCATGCCCCGCTTTGCGGAAAAAAGAAGAAGCAAAACTGAAAAGTTGTTGTCCAACATGGCTTATTTAAAAAAATAAAGTGCTTTCCCTTTTCGGTCTTGCTACGATAGTCGTCTTTTTGATTTTAATAATCACGAAGAAATTGTCAGTGATCACGGCCTTGGTGATCGTACCAATTGTTTTTGGACTAGCGGCGGGTTTTTCGGTCAAAGAACTTTCTGCAATGATGCTGGATGGAATCAAACAGGTGTCGCCGACGGGTGTCCTGCTCATGTTTGCAGTTCTTTATTTTAGTGTAATGCTTGATGCAGGTCTTTTTGATTCAATAATCGCACTTATCATCAGGACAGTCAAAGGCGATCCGCTAAAAGTTGTGTTTGGAACTGCTATCCTGACCATGCTGGTCCACCTTGATGGGGATGGCACTGCTACATTTATGATCGTAATCTCTGCATTTCTACCTATTTATAAAGAGCTTAAAATGGATAAGCGTGTACTTGCCGGAATAGTAGCGCTTAGTGTTGGACCTCTGCACCTGGTGCCCTGGTCTGGAACGTCCGCACGAGCTATTGCAACCCTGGATGCAACCGCCACAGAAATATTTAATCCTAATGTTCCTGCTATTGCGGGCGGAATTCTCTGGGTCCTTTTTGTTGCCTATATATTAGGATCACGTGAACGCAAGCGCCTTGGTATCGTAGATCTCAGGCATGATCACCGGTCATCGTTATCGGAAGAGCAGCGCAAGTTGCGACGACCAAAATTAATTTGGGTCAATGCGATTGTAACGGTGATGTTGATTGCGACGCTAATGAGTGGATGGATAGCTGCGCCGGTACTATTTGTTGGGGCAAGTATATTTGTATTGGTAATTAATTACCCCGTTCTGAAAGATCAACAAAAAATCCTGAAGGGTCACGCAACGAATATCTTTATGGTGTCAAGTATGATTTTCGCCGCAGGTATTTTCTCAGGAATTCTGACGGGTTCAAAGATGATTGAGGCAATGGCAAATTCACTGGTATCCATGATTCCTTCTGAGCATGCTAACCTGTTGCCGACATTGACTGCCATCACCAGCATGCCGTCAAGTATGCTTTTTACACCGGACGCATATTACTTCGGAGTTGTCCCAGTATTAAGTCAGGCTGCGTCACATTATGGTATTGAACCTCTTGAAATCGGCAGAGCAGCCCTACTGGGGCAAATGACAGTAGGCTTCCCGTTAAGCCCGCTCACAGCATCTACTTTTTTATTGGTCGGGCTATGTGAAGTTGATTTAGGTGATCATCAGAAGTTTATTTTCAAATGGGCTTTTGGTACAACCATAGTTATGACGATAGTAGCTTTGCTAACAGGTTCAATCCATTTATGAAAGACAAAATTAGGATCGGATGTGGTGCGGGGTTTTCTGGTGACAGATTGGAACCATCCTTAGTTCTTGCCCAAAAGGGTGAATTGGATTACCTCGTGCTTGAATGCCTCGCGGAGCGAACAATTGCTCTGGCACAAAAGAGGAAGCTGAAAGATCCCGCTGGCGGATTTGATCCACTGCTCGAACGAAGGATAAACCTTTTGCTTGATACAATCATTCAAAACAAAATTTGTTTGATCACCAATATGGGTGCGGCCAATCCCGTGGCGGCGGCAAAAAAAGTAAATGAAATCGCATCCAGGAAAAATATTTCCGTTAAAGTGGCAGCTATCACGGGCGACGATGTTTTACATATGCTTGATATGAAGGAAAACATCCTTGAAACAGGTGTTCCCCTGCGATCAATTGAGAAAGTTATTTCAGCAAATGCATATTTGGGTGCGGAGGGCTTACTGGAAGCTCTTCGGCTAGGCGCCAATATTATTATCACGGGACGAGTCGCGGATCCTTCGCTTTTTTTAGGGCCAATGATTCACGAGTTCGGCTGGACATTGGATGACTATGATATTATGGGTAAGGGAACCATAATCGGGCATCTAATGGAATGTGCCGGTCAGATTACGGGAGGATACTTCGCAGATCCCGGAAAAAAAGACGTGCCGGGCATGGCAAGTCTTGGTCATCCCTTTGTTGATGTATATGCCGATGGTTCAGCGAACATAAGCAAGGTTTCCGGCACCGGCGGCGTTGTCAATTTACAGACTACTAAGGAGCAGTTACTTTATGAAGTTGTTAATCCGCGCGCTTATTATACACCTGACGTTGTAGCCGATTTCACATCAGTTACGCTGGAGCAATTCGATGATAATGTTGTCCGGATTTCGGGTGGCACTGGAAAAGAAAAGCCAAACACTTATAAAGTTAGCGTCGGTTATCAGGCATTTTTTTTGGGAGAAGGGGAAATAACTTATGCTGGTCCAAATGCCTTGTCAAGAGCACAATTGGCAGGCGAAATTCTCTCAGATAGGTTAGCCAAAGAGTTTTCTGATTTAAGGATCGATTTGATCGGACATAGCTCGGTACATGGCAAAAAAATAAGCAAACAATCGAAGCCATATGAGATCCGCCTGAGGGTGTCTGCAAGAACAAAATCTGAATTTGAGGCTGCCAGGATCGGCGAAGAAGTGGAGGCGTTATATACCAACGGTCCGGCTGGCGGTGGCGGAGTAAGAAAATATGTTAATGAGGTCATCGGGATCGTTTCGACGCTCATTGATCGACAGAAAATACGCAGCACTGTAACAATTGTGGAATGAGACTTTACGAAATTGCCCATAGTCGTGCCGGCGATAAAGGGAATACCTTGACACTTTCGCTAATTCCTTATAATGAGGAAGACTATACTTTTTTGTGCGAAGTATTAACGGTAGAAAAGGTGAGGGAACATTTCGAAGAAATTGTGAAGGGTGAAATAATCCGTTATGAAATGCCAAATATTTCATCGTTGCTTTTTGTCTGCGAACACGCGTTGGACGGCGGAGTTACAACGTCATTGGTGATGGATGCACATGGAAAGTCGCTGAGCTATGCCTTGTTACAAATGGAGATTCCACACCGCTAGTGAGATCGGTATATAATTCATTTAACGTTGACTGTTTCCCGACTTTTCTACATAAAAAAAGCTGACCGTAACAAGATCAGCTAAAAAGTTTTAATGGACTGGACTAAGCCGGACACTCAACATATCGCAGGTATGGTTTTACCTTTTTGAAGCCATTTGGATATTTCGCAGTTATGTCCTCGTCTTTTAGGGCAGGGCTGACAATTACATCCTGGCCTGGTTCCCAATCGACCGGAGTGGAGACCTGATGCCTGGCGGTGAGTTGCAATGAATCCATTACTCGTAAAATTTCAGCAAAGTTTCGGCCGGTCGAAGCAGGGTAGGTGATCAATGCCATTATTTTTTTTCCAGGGCTGATAAAAAAAACTGACCGAACGGTTTTACTTTCCGACGCATTCTTATGAATCATTCCATAAAGTGTCGAAACTTTTTTATCCGGATCAGCGATTATGGGAAAATTCACAGTACAATTTTGAGTCTCATTAATATCAAGGATCCAGCCCTGGTGCGATTTTAGATCGTCGACGCTAACGGCCAACACCTTCGTATTTCTCTTCTCAAATTCGCTTTTCAAAAGCGCTGTTCGTCCAAGCTCAGTCGTACACACAGGTGTGAAATCAGATGGGTGGGAATAAAGTATCCCCCAGCTATCGCCCAGCCATTCGTGAAAACTAATTTCTCCGAGTGTGGTTTGCACCGTAAAGTTGGGTGCATCGTCTCCAATTTGTAAACTCATCATCTTATTGGTTAAAGTGGAACATGTAATTTCTGTTGAAATATGTTTGTCGGCATGGGTATATTCAAAATCCCGCGAGGTGGAGTTTCGTTCGAAAGACTTCCGCCATTTTATGCGCTTGAAATTTTGCGTCCTCCGCTACTTTACCTGAATACAACTCATCTAATGTCAAATGGAATAAAGTTATCCATCGATCGAAGTGGTGATTGTTAATAGGTAATTCCAGATGTTTGCGAGCAGGCTCACCCACGTAGTGATTTTTCTGAATCAATATGGTTTCCCAGAATTCACATATCAATGACAGGTGGTCAGACCAATTGGGAATGTTTGTTTCATTTATGATAGGAGAGAGTAAATCGTCGTGCTTTACCCGAAGATAAAATGTTTCGATAAGCAACCGAATGTCTTCTTTGCTTCTAATGTCTGGTTTCGTATTTCCTTCAAATTGTAACTTCATAGTCATTTGTCTTTGGAAGCAAGCCCCATTCTAAATTGGAACACTTCGGCGATCCTGGACGCTCTGAATTTTGCTTCCTGGGCTTTTCTACCCGAGAAAAGACTATCGACCGTTTCATAAAACAGCGCAAGCCAACGATGAAAGTGTTCTGGTCCGATCGGTAATGCCATATGTTTTAGGAATGGAGCACCGTTATAAGTATGTTCGCCTAGTAGAATAGATTGCCAGAAACGATACATTTTATCAAGGTGCGGCGGCCATTCTTTTATTTTCTCATTGAATACTGGCGAAAGGACTTGATCCTGCCTTACCTTATCGTAGAATGAATCAACCAATAATCGGATGTCTTCAAGGGACTCAATTTGCTTTTCCATAGCTGGTAAGAAGGTTCTTGTTCGTTCGATAGTTCTCTGAAGGAAAGTATTGCCCACCCACTCCGTTGCGGGCCTGGGATGCCACCTTTAATGAGTTTTTTTCATTCGGGCGATGTCCATCATCGTCCGGTTAGCCGATCAGCATTCTATTTTCTGGAGACTTATTGTTGTCGAAATGCTTTTTCGACCGCAACAGCCTTCGGGAAAAGAATATTGTTCTCGAGATGTATGTGTATGTAAAGGTCAGCCTCCAACTCCTTCATGGCCTGATAGGTTGTGGTGTAGGTGTTGGAACCATCCGACGGTACTGTATAATGATTAGTCAAATCATCAAGATTCCTTAGTTTTTCTGATTCAGCTTCGTGATCGCTTATCAGATCATTTATCAGGTTCTCAAGGTAACCAAACACAGCCCACCCGATTGCTGATTTACCGAACCTCGTCATGTTTCTTATATAAGGGAACACCATTAACTCCTCCCGTTTCATATGACTTGTCAGAAGATCCGACAGAGCGTCAAAGGTTTTCTTAATTTCCTTTAGCTCCGGATGTGTCTCGATCAGTTTTGATAAATGTTTTCTTACGTAAAAAATTTTTTCAGATGTAAACTTATGGTGTGTTTTCTCAATGTACTTTGTCAACGGGATTAAGTTCATATCAACAAAGTCAGGTGTCTCATCCTTTCTTGAATCAGCAAGCGACACCAGCTGTTTCATTAGACTGTCAATAGCAACATTCTTGTCCTCACAAGCCTGCTGCAATGACTTTTGACCGCCGCAGCAAAAATCAAGTCCATGGTCAGTTAAGATTTGGGCGGCGTGTAGGTTTCTCGTAACGATACTGCCCATCGTATCGCTTCTTTGGATG
>JAEZBX010000212.1 GCA_023412765.1 Bacteroidota bacterium | reverse complement strand
CAAAGTATGCGCTGGTACATCCCCAACTGCTGCTTTACCGACAAACGACAGGAATAACCCCAGGGTTTGAATGGCAAAAGCCGGCCACCTTCTTAAGGCTCCCAAGAAAACTCTTACATTGGTTTCTTTAATTGCCTTCACCATCATCGTCCTGTAGAATTTCTTCGAATATCCGGATTCAGCCAGCTTTCTAATGACCTCTGGCACATGTTTGTATTGCATCAGCAATGATGACTGAGGATCCTTTTGCCAGTAACTGACTGCAACTATGCACTCCAAATAATTCTCTTCAGTGACGATAGTTCGTCCTTCTGCCGCACAATAACCTGCAAGGTATGCCAGGTACATCCAGTTATTTACACCCGCCGACCAGTTCTGGGCACCGCTAAGCACCAGGTCTCTTCTATAAATGATTGCAGATAGAAATATTACGGCACCTACACTTTTCACCATGCAATGCTCGAATACAGCCCTACCATCCTTAGAACCGTCTTCATTTTCTATATCGAACCACCGATTTCCAGTTATTGTCCGCGGATACTCAGGTTCACCAGTTAATTGGTTACGCCCTGAGAAATTCAGGAAAAGCAATGAAACATCGTCATATTCCTTAAACTTGTTGATGACATATGGAATTGCCCGATCCTGAATAGGATCGTCATCACCTATTGTCCAAATATATTTTGCTGTTGAGGAATTTAAGCAATTCATGATATTCCTCATCACTCCAAGGTTTTCCCGGTTTCGAGCCGATCGAAAATCTACATTGCTCAGATTTTGTTTCCACTTATTGATAACCTCCTGAGTATTGTCAGTAGAACAATTGTCTGACACAAATACTTCGATATCGTTTTCGAACCCTTTTATTGCTTGAGAAAGCCAGGTAAGCTGTTTGTCCAGCTGCTTTGCCCGGTTGTAAGTTGGAATCGCAATCGTAAGTAGTTTCATTCAGGAGGTCTTTTTAGTTTGCGTTAATGCTATCTGTTTTCTTCCTTAATCCGTTCATTCCATCCTATCCGGCGACATAAAGCTAACACAGAATCGATGCCTTCAAAACCTAATGCTAATATTTTATCGCAACGGCATTATGCAAAGGTTTGCAAGGGGTTATTTCACATTACTTTAAGTTATTAATCAACAGTTAAAAACATACCATTTCAAAGCCGTCTACTTTGCTGTGTTCCCCGTAACAACACCCGAATCCATGTTTACTCGCTAACGAACACCTGCTAAAGGCAGCAATCGTAAAAACCCGATTGTTAGTATTATGTTTGTAGTTTTTAGAAAATAAAATTTACTTGTGTGGTAAGCAATGAACTAACTAGTCAGATCCTGAACACTTTACGATCAAAGTTGCAGTTAACCTACGGCAATAAATTTACCCTCAAGGCTGTTTTTATAATCACAAAGTCAAAGTGGATTCATTATTCGCGTTTGCAACCTGGGCGGTCTCTTTGTTTCATGTCACCATACCCATTTAAGAATATTCCTATTAAACCGGGCTGCGAATGTCTACAGCTGCACGGTTAATTTCGGGGAGCGCGGCCTCATGGGTCCAGATCGCTGTGAACATGGGCTCACAAGTTGTATTGGTTCCGATATATCTAAGTTATTGGGATGCGGAGACATACGGTGTGTGGCTCGCTGTCCAGGGCATAATGAGCACACTTTCAATGTTCGACCTGGGGCATCAGAATTTCCTAGCCTATGAGTTTCTGCGACTCGGCCAAGGCAACAGACCAATGATACGAAAGTATTTATGGTCGGGTCTGGTTATGGGATGGATAATTAGTTTCATTCAAATATTACTCATCCTCCTGCTTATCTTTTCTGGTAGTCTTGAGTTTCTTCTGGGCGAGGATGCAATCAAGAATGAAGCATTATTAAATGCAGGAGGCATCGCTTTATTCTTGCAAGGATTTTCATGGATGGTGTTTGCAACTTCTCCAGGTATTATTGGAAGAGCACTGGCGACGTTTGGGCATTTCCCACGAACGGCGTGGTGGACTGTTTTGGGCGTAACTGTTACAGCCGTGGCACCACTAACGGCAGTTATTATGGGTGCCGACCTCGTCATAACCAGCGTTGTGCTTGTAGTAGGCGCAGCGGTGTATTCTACGCCAATTTACATTGACTTCTTTAAACTATTGAAGAGAGAAAAGTTAGGATTTGTTAAGCCCTCACTGGACATCGGATATTCAAATTTCAGAAAATCTCTTCCGCTACTAGGAAAATCTCTTTTCGAAAATGTAAGGCAGCAAGGCGTGCGATTGGTGTTAACGCCACTTGCTGGCCCGGTCGGGCTAGTCGCATTTTCTACTATGCGCACCGGGGCGAACGTTGCGTTGCAGGGTTTGAATACAATTGTAAACCCACTTCTTCCAGATCTCATGAGATTTTTGCATGCGCGCGATCAACCGCGGACTGAGTCAGCATTCGCAACGATCTGGATACTTGTCATTGCTGTTATGGCGCCGGCGGTGGTTATCCTGCAGGCGTGGATCGAGCCGCTGTACCTCTTGTGGACACAGAATAAAGTTTCCTTTGATCCGTTACTTTTCGCATTTCTTTCTTTTGGAGTTCTTGTGTATGCTGTAGTACAGCCAGCAATGGCCGTTGTAATCGGAAACAATTTGACCAAGATTCAGTTGGCGCTCACGACACTTGCCGCTATAATCGTCTTGGTTTTTTTGATCATCTCTGTTCCCGTTATCGGTATCGTAGGCGCCGGTGCTGCATTATTAATAGCCGAGATTGCTGCCGCCGCAGGATACAAGAAGCACGCGAAAAGATGGCTAAGGCAAAACGACTTACAATGGCCAAGCCGTCCCTTTCATATTGCTCTTACAGCGTTGCTTATTGCTGCGGTGTCATTGGGAAGCCTTATCCTCGCACCACAAGCCAAGTGGATCATCATACCCATTTCGATGCTCTTCTTTGCGTGGAATTCAATTAGGTATTGGAAGCTACTACCGCAGATTGCCAAGCAGAATGCGAGGAATATTGCGATGAGGATACCGGGGGTAAGGAGGATGGTTTAACAACGTGTTGGAGTGTTGAAGTGTTGAAGTGTTGAGGTTCGCTCGAGCCAATTCCGTGCTATCCGTCTTTTCTGCTTTTCCAACTTTTGATTTGGAGCTCGCGCTGATACGCCTCTGTTTTCGTCGCGACTCTTTCGGTGTAGAATATCTTCCAATCGCCAAGCTTGCCAGTGAAGCCTTTATAATTTGAATTATGCTTTCGAAGGCGCTCTTCAATCAATTCAGAAGTATGGCCAATGTAGCATCGATCAGCAAAAGAGCTGTATAGAATGTAAAATGTGAAATTCATACAACGGGCAGAATACCCCGAAAGAATTCTGATGTGGGAGCTGAGGGGTTCGAACCCCCGACCCTCTGCTTGTAAGGCAGATGCTCTGAACCAGCTGAGCTAAGCTCCCTTAAAATAAAACCCGTCGCGAAACGGGATTGCAAATCTATAAGAGATTTTACGTAATACAAAAAACTTTCACTTTTATGCGGGCGGCCTGCGTTTGA
>JAEZBX010000334.1 GCA_023412765.1 Bacteroidota bacterium | reverse complement strand
ATGAAATGGGTGCGCCAAACATACGCCTCGCTGTGGGGTTGCCATCCTATCACGCAAGGACGATATTCAGAAAATTAAGCGAACCTTACCTGGGGATGAGTAAGCTTCCGACAGCTGACCTCGATCTTTAAAAACCGGAGCGAACGCTAGACGATGCGATTTTCCTGCCCCGAGGTTAGCAGTCAAAAGGTTTTGTTAGATCAATCCTTCAATTTTATGAGCAATACTGAGTATGTCCTGATAACTTTCAAGCAGCTCAGTTCGATTGTCCAATCTTAGCGCAATATTGTTTGTAAATTCGAAACTTCTGAGAATAGGGTAAGTGTCCAATTGGTCAAAGGCAGACGATTGTTGCGAAACATGATTTATGAAATCTTTCTTTGTCAAGATGTTCCTGGTATCCTGTGCAATTAAAGCGCGTCCACTAACAAGGTTACTATCGGTTTGTTGAATTGCTGTATTCAAGATGACAACAATAATTTCAAGGATAATTCTTTCCATTGTTGTCTGATTAGGTGTCCGAAACTTTTTGTTGCAGAAACAGCCTTCTCATTTTTCACGTCCGGTGTATTTTGTTGAGCGTTGGGTTTTCGAGTGGATCGTTCATTTGTTAAAGCGACTCGATCTTTTCTTTAACCTTTTTGCCTGCAACAATTTCATTATCATAAAATTCCACAACGCCGGTTTCAACATTGTACATGCCACCTACCAGCGCAATCTCGCCGTCTTGAATAAGTTGTCCAATAATTGGACTTTGCAAAGGAATTTGTTCCATGGTTTGTAGAACATTCAATTCAGCTACCTTTTCCACAAATCGCGAATTGCCGGCGTTGCGACTTTCCTTTGTGGACACTTCTGCCTCTATTGCAGGTTTTACTTTTTTGAGAAGAGATGTCAAATTTCCGAGCTTGACGTCATCGCACGCGCCTTTAATAGCACCGCATTTTGTATGTCCCAGCACCACAACAACTTTTGAACCCGCAACCTTGCAGGCAAATTCCATACTTCCCAAAATATCTTCATTCAAAATATTTCCTGCGATACGGCAACTAAAAATATCGCCTAATCCCTGATCAAAGATAAGCTCCGCTGAAGTTCGAGAATCAATGCAACTAAGAATAAAGGCAAAGGGGTGTTGTCCTTCAGATGTTTCGTTCACCTGTTGTAGCAGGTTTCGGTTAACCTTAAGATTGTTTACGAACCGTTTATTGCCCTCCTTCAACAAGTCAATCGCTTTATCAGGAGTAAGTTGTGCCTGCATTTCCTTTGTGAGTGTTCTCATAAGCTTTTGTTTTTATTTAAAGTCTAAAATACTTCCCTTATTTAAAAGAACTCTTCGGAGATTCTTCGATCGAAGGCAACATAACGTTGAAAACGGAGCCTTTCGATGGTTCGCTCTCTGCCCAGACAAGTCCATCATGACTCTCGACTACTTTCCTAACAATGGATAATCCAATTCTAGACCCTCGATACGCGTCATTTGAATGTAATCTTGTGAATACTTTAAAAATCGCTTCCGCCTGTTTTTGTTCAAAACCAATACCGTAGTGTATGTTACGTTAGCTGCGTTTGGTGTATACAATTGCGTTTATGCATTTCGAAAAGCTTTTCCGTTGCTACTTTTGAAGGTATCAGCTATGGAGGTATCAGCTAATCAGATGTAGCCGTCTTCAACTCGGGTTGATGGCTTTAGCAAACCCCATAACTGGCCAGATGTAGTAACAGGGGCCGTCCACGGGATAAGGCCTATAGGCATTCCGTTGACATCCTCATCATTTTAGTCTACATCAACACCTCGAAATGCAACTACTCCGACCGTAAACTTTTCACAGGGTTCATCATGGCAGCTTTGATTGACTGGAAGCTTACAGTGATAAAAGTAATGATCAGCGCACCAAAAGACGAAGCGGCAAAGATCCACCAGGGAATATCTGTCCGGTATTCATACCTCTGTAACCAGTTGTTCAAATAGTAGTAGGCTAATGGAATAGAAATCAAACAGGAAAGGATGACCAGTGCAACAAAATCCTTCGAAAGCATTCGCCACAAGTTGGCCACTGACGCGCCCAATATTTTTCGGATCCCAATTTCCTTGGTTCTTTGCTCCGCTACAAATGAAGCAAGCCCGAATAGTCCAAGACATGAAATGAGAATAGCCAGGATAGCAAAAAATGTCGCCAGTGTACCGATGCGTTTTTCATTTCCAAATTTTCTGGCAAATTCCTCATCGGCAAAGTTTGCCTGGAAGGGCGAACCTGGGTTGTACTTTCTGAAAACAGTTTCAATCTTTCCTAACGCATCGCGCATGCTCATTTCCGGATTTACTTTTAATATGAGCACGTTATGATTAGTTGAGAGATGGAAAAGCGATGGGCGCACAGGCCGATAAGGCGACTCCACCAGCAAATCCTTTACTACGCCGATTATGGTGTATGGCGTACCTTCCCAGCGGATTACCTTTCCAACAGGATCTTTCAAACCAATGAATTTTACAGCAGACTCATTTAAAATGAATGCGGCTGAGTCAGAGGCAAAATTCCTGGAAAAATCCCTGCCTTCCTTAATGTCCCACCCAATAGTTTTTCCATAATCATGGGAAACACTGTTATTAGGAAAGTCGACTCCTTGATTCGGATCCTTACCTTCCCAGTCGAAACCACCGCTTGTATTCCAGACCCCTGTAGTGGGACTACCCGACTCAGCCATTTCAACAATAGCGCCGGTATTTTTTAATTCCGTTCGTATCGCCTCAAAGTGCTTATGCCTTTCTTCATTAATGCTCACGCCTATCAATCCGTCCGTGTTATAGCCCAAAGGCCGGTTCTGTCCATGATTTATTTGTTTATAAACCACCATAGTACCAATGATCAGTGTAATTGAAATAGTAAACTGCATTACGACCAGTACTTTCCGGGGTAATGATGCAAACCTCCCCGCTTTATAGGTACCCTTCAGCACTTTTACCGGCAGAAAAGAAGATAAAAACAATGCGGGGTACAGTCCGGCAAACAATCCCGTCACCACACTAAAGCCAATCCCCATCAGCCAAAATATAGGGTCGATCCAAGGTAGGGATATCTTTTTTTCGGCAATTACATTGAATGAAGGCAAAATGAGAATCACAATTATCAAAGCCACAAAAAATGCAAACACAGAGATCAACACCGATTCACTGAAGAATTGCGTGATCAACTGGCTGCGTAGAGATCCAATGGCTTTCCTGAGCCCCACTTCTTTCGATCGTTTTTCTGATCGTGCTGTACTGAGGTTCATAAAATTTATGCAGGCCAGAAGCAATACAAAAACACCTGTTGTGCCAAACAACCAGACATTACTGATAGCCCCTCCTGTATTGATCCCATTCTTAAAATCAGAATACAAATGCCATTTGTTCATGGGATGAAGAAAGACTGCGGGATTTTCGCTCCTCCTGACCTCCTCAGGCATCTTATTCGCCTTCACATCTTTGATCCTGGCCGATACCTTTTCCATATCAGCATTATCTGCAATCTGTACAAAAGTTTGGGTGAAGTTACTTCCCCATGGGTATTCCTTCTCCCCAATCCAGGGATTCATGTTGAGGTAAAGATCCCATGGCAAAATGAACTTGAGATTTCTAAATGAAGTATTGTCGGGAAGATCTTCATAAACACCTGTTACATTTACATTGGTCTGGTTGTCAATCCGCAATACTTTATTGATAGGGTCATCTTCTCCGAAATAAGCACTGGCGACTGATTCAGAAAGGAGTATGGAGTTCATATCCTTTAAACCATCTCTCGTTCCAGCAACCATTTTCAGGCTCAGCATCTCGGTCACTCCTGGCTCGATAAAACTTCCTGGCTTCAGGAATATTTTGTCACCGTAGGCAAGCGTGTGATCGAAATTCCATGACGATTGCAATACATATTTGAAATCGGTACCATAAACATTCCTGATCTCCCCTCCCATTACAGCGGGCATGGAAATCCCCGTGCTGATTTCGTTATTGAAATCCCTATGTTGCATAACCTGTGCAATACGATCATGATTGGTATGATAGGTGTCAAATGAAAGTTCATCATACATCCACAGGCCAATGAGTAACGCGACAGCCATACCCATAGCAAGACCGACGATGTTAATAGCGGAGTATCCCTTGTAACGAAGAAGATTTCTCCAACCGATCTTAAAATAGCTTCTTAACATAGCGTTTGAGATTAAACTTTCATCTGCTTCAACTGGCCTGATAATGCCTGGCCTTAACAAGAGAATGACATCTTTAAATAATAAAATTCGAGCTTTGCGTTCTCCGAATCTTGTAACGCGGCGATCGTACAATTCTAAAAGGTCGCCTTCTATATCTGAATGATATTCGGGTTTGCATAACCACTTGAGGAGTCTTAAAGGAAATGCCGGGGGCGATATGTCTTGTTTTTTATTAGCCAAGCTTAAGTACCGTTTGAGGAAGTGCTTTCCATAGTTGATTTCGTGTCTCACGAACATATGCGAGCGCTTTCTTGCCGTACGCCGTTATCGTAAAGTATAGTTTCGGACGACCGCCTCGGCTTTTTTCTGTGTCTCCATGTTTGGATTTCAGATAACCTTTTTTTTCCAGTCTGCGCAATGTTACCTGCAAGGCCCCAACGCTGACTTCACGACCCAGTCTGTTTTCGATTTCATCCTTTATCGTCACACCGTAAGCATTTCCGTGAAGAATGCCGACAGCAAGGAGAACGATCTCCTCAAACTCACCAAGCTGATACTTTTGCATAAGGCAATTACTATAAAGTAGTGTTTCGAAGGTAAACAAAAATATCTTAAATCCTATTTTGTAGTATTGATATTTTGTGATGCATCCGAAGAATATATATCACAGAAATGAAGCTCCCGAAGTTGCTATGATTTCAGGCTTTTTGTTTCTTGACGATTCAAACGTGTTTTTATGCCCGAAAGAATCCTGAAGACTACATTTTCCCTCGTCACGCTGCTTTTCTGCGTCGTGATTTCGTTTGCCCAGCAGGTCAAAGAACCAACCGGTGGTAATCCCGAATGGTCGAAGACGTATGAACCCTTCCGCATCGCGGGGAATCTCTATTATGTCGGAACCTACGACCTGGGCTGCTACCTCATCACCACACCGAAGGGCCACATTCTCATCAATACCGGTTTAGCCGGATCATTCGATGTTATCAAATCCAATGTAGCGTCGCTGGGCTTCAAGTTCAATGACATCAGGATACTGCTCACCACGCAGGCGCATTTCGATCACACAGGTGCATTGGCGGAGATCAAGAAAGCCACAGGTGCCAGCATGATGGTTGACGAAAAAGACGTGGCCGTGATGGAGGAAGGTGGCATTTCCGATTATGCGTTTGGCGGTACCGTTATGTTTGAGCCCGTAAAGGTCGATCGTAAGCTTCACGATAAGGAAGTCATTGCGCTTGGCGACATGAAGCTGACCCACCTTCATCATCCGGGGCACACAAAAGGTTCGTGCAGTTATCTTTTTGACGTCAGAGATGAAAAAGGGACCTACCGTGTGCTGATCGCGAACATGCCGACGATTGTTACGGACAAACATCTCGATGCCATACCGGCGTATCGCGAGATAGCGAATGACTATGCGTACACGCTGAAGGCAATGAAGTCAGTGACTTTTGATATTTGGGTGGCGGCACATGCCAGCCAATTTGACCTTCACAAAAAAAGGAAGCCGGGAGACACTTACAATCCCGAAGTTTTCAGAGACCGTGAGGGTTACGATAAGGCGCTTGCAGGTCTCCAGTCTGAATACGACAAGAAAGTCGCCAAGAAGTAAAGACAGTAGCGAAGCGAAAAGCTAGCTCGTTTTATCCTGGCATGTTTTCGATGCTTCCGGGATTGTGTTAACCCTGATATATTGAGCGAATTAAACTTAGAATAAACAATCTCCTCTAAAACATTTAACTTTTCGCAGCTAAGGTCCCACTTCAATGTTACACCTATAGTAATTTACACTTCAAACGTATCAGATTCACAACATCTGGCAACACAATTTGAGAACCCAGGCCGACATTATCGTAGAAAAATCAGGGATCAGCGGTCTAACTGCTGCTGAGGTAACACAGTCGCGCGGGTTACATGGCCGGAACGTAATTGAAAAAGGAAGTAATCATTTCGCAGTCATTGTTTTAGACCTTTTGAAAGAACCGATGCTAATTCTACTGGTGGTAGCAGCGGTCATCTATTTCATATCTGGAAATACAAGCGATGGCATTTTCATGGTGGTTGCCATATTTATTGTCACTGGAATATCGCTGTATCAGGAATCGCGAAGCAAAAAGGCGTTGGATAAACTCCGCGCCTTAACCCAACCTCTGTGCCGGGTTATTCGCGAAGGCAGAATTTCAACAATTCCAAAAGAAGAAATCGTAGTAGGCGATTATGTGATCATAGAAGAAGGTACGTCTATTCCGGCTGATGGTAAGATCATTCAGTCTAATGATTTTACTGTGAATGAATCAATCTTAACGGGAGAATCTTTACCAGTAGCAAAAGACGCTTCAACAGAAGATAAAGTACTGCAGGGAAGTTTGGTAGCCAGCGGGCTTGCCATTTGTGTAGTAACCGAAGTGGGCTCGGGAACGGCACTGGGTAAAATTGGTAAATCGATCGAAGATATAGAGAAAGGAGAAACACCACTCCAAAGACAAATCAGCAGCTTCGTCAAAAAGATGGCAGTCATAGGAATTATCTTCTTCCTTATCGTCTGGTCTCTAAATTATTTTCAGTCATACGATCTATCGGGAAGTCTGCTTAAGGCATTGACTCTTGCGATGAGTATCCTTCCGGAAGAAATTCCGGTAGCTTTCACCACGTTTATGGCGCTGGGTGCATGGCGATTGATGCGACTTGGTATTGTCGTAAAGCATACGTCCACGGTAGAAACATTGGGTAGTGCGTCGATTGTCTGTCTTGATAAAACGGGAACGATTACCGAGAACAGGATGAAACTCACAAAGATTTTTTCACTATCGACGGGAATGGTATCAGATATAAAACGTGGGCCGCACATAAATGAAATAATTACTGCGGCAATGTGGGCAAGTGAACCTATCCCTTTTGATCCAATGGAACTTGCTCTGCATGAAGCATATGAACAGACATCACCTTCAGATGAACGACATAATTTCAAAATGATTCATGAATATCCATTGGCGGGCAAACCTCCCATGATGACTCATGTTTTCGAAGACAAATTCGGCAAGAGAATTATTGCAGCCAAAGGTGCTCCCGAGGCGATGATGCAAGTATCGAATCTGACGTCCACTGAAATAGATTCTATAAAGAACGCCTTACAAGAATTAGCCAGCGCGGGATTCAGAGTTTTGGGTGTCGGAATCAGTCGGTTTGCAGGAGAAACATTTCCTAAAAAGCAGCAAGAACTTTCATTTTCGTTTCTTGGACTGGTTGCATTCTACGATCCTCCAAAGGCAAATATTAAGGACGTTTTCAATTCTTTTTATCAAGCGGGCATAAAGATAAAAATAATCACCGGTGACAATGCAGCCACTACTACAACGATAGCGCGACAGGTGAATTTCCACGGTCACGACAAAGAAATGAGCGGCGATCATTTGATGTCTCTTTCTGAAGAGGAATTGAACAAGACAGTACTTGATTACAATGTCTTTACACGGATGTTTCCTGCTGCAAAGCTTCGAATTGTTAATGCCCTGAAATCCAAGGGTCATATAGTTGCCATGACAGGTGATGGCGTAAACGATGGACCCGCGTTGAAGGCAGCTCATATCAGTATTGCCATGGGCAAAAAGGGATCGGAGATTGCTAAAGAAGTATCTTCTATCGTACTGACTGATGATGACCTGGCCAAAATGATAGATGCAATTGCCATGGGCAGAAAGATCTATTTGAATTTAAAAAAAGCCATTCAATATATCATTTCAATTCACATACCGATCATTCTTACCGTGTTCATTCCATTGATCCTTGGATGGGCCTATCCCGCTATATTCTCTCCCGTACACGTTATCTTCCTCGAATTGATTATGGGCCCCACCTGCTCGATCATTTATGAAAACGAACCACTAGAAAAAAATGTGATGTTACAAAAGCCACGACCACTAAGCACAACATTCTTCAGTGGCAAGGAATTAAGCATTAGTATTTTGCAAGGGCTCGTAATAACTATAGGTATCCTCTTCGTTTATCAGTATTCTCATCAGCAATTTGATAACGAGTTGGTTACACGCACAATGGTTTTCGTTACTCTGATAACGGCAAACGTATTTCTTACGCTTGTGAACAGATCGTTTTATTATTCCATCCTAACTACCATCCAGTATAAAAACGTGCTGGTACCGGCTAT
>JAEZBX010000326.1 GCA_023412765.1 Bacteroidota bacterium | reverse complement strand
AGCCGATAGGGATCATTAATGCGAAAATACCGTAACAAAATAAAAAATTGCTTTGAATGGCAAATTAGCTAGGTTTTTATAATTGCCAATGGTTGATTGGTAATTGTTAAATGATGCAGGATATTTGTACCATGGCAGGAACGACAAGACAGCAGAAATATTCCAAACTCATACAGAAAGAGTTAAGCGAGATTTTCTTACGGGATAAACGTGGCATACTCGACAATGCTTTTGTCACAATAGCCGACGTTCGGATGAGCCCTGACTTGAGCGTTGCACGGGTCTATATCAGTATGCTTCTTGCAAAAGAAAAGGAAAAAATCCTGGCGAATATCACCAGCCACAAAGGCGAAATCCGGAAGTCCTTGGGTAACCGAATTGGTAAACAGGTGAGAATTATTCCTGAACTGATTTTTTATAAGGACGAGGTTGAGGAAAACGCCAGCAGACTGGATGAGCTCATTAAAAACTTAAACATACCTCCCGATACGGGCGACAAAAAATAACGGTCTTGAATCTTTCACTTTTTATCGCCCGGCGTTACCTGTTATCAAAACGGAAGAAAAATTTTATCAATGTCATTTCCGTTATCTCTGTTGTTGCTGTTGCAATAATCACCACGGCGATTATTATAGTACTCTCAATTTTTAATGGACTAGGTGACCTTATTCATTCCCTAAACAATTCATTTGATCCTGAGATCAAGATCGTGGCAACAAAGGGGAAATCGTTCGAGGTCGATGGCGATTTGCTCAAGAAGGTAGCTTCCGTTCCGGGTGTGCAGGTGGTTACAGAAGTAATTGAAGATTTTGCATATGCCAGATATAACAATGCCAATCAACTGGTGACTGTAAAAGGTGTAAGCGATAATTTCATGGAGCAGCATCGCATACCGGTTCAAAGTATGGTTGAAGGCGAATTAGAATTGAAAAGAAAAGGTGTACCGCGGGCGTTAGTTGGCTATGGTGTAAAATCCACGCTCTCTATTTCGATGTCAGAGGGCTTCCACCTGTTGCAATTGTATTATATTAAGAATGTAAAGAGTGGCGTACTGGACCCGTCAAAATTATACACGCAAAAGGGTATCCTGCCTGGTGGCGTGTTTTCCATTATTCAGAACTTTGATGAGAATTATGTGGTAGTTCCCCTTGACTTCGCCCAGGAGCTGATGGGTTACGATGACAAACGGACCTCGCTTGAAATAAAACCGACTGTTGGCGCCGATATGAACAAGGTTGAAAGGGAACTGCAAGTCCTGTTAGGTGATTCCTTCGACGTACAAAACTCCGAAGAGCAGCATCAGGACGTCTACCGTGTATTGAAACTGGAAAAACTATTTGCCTTCATTGCAGCAGTATTGCTTCTGATAATAGGGTCAATAAATATCTATTTCAACCTCATGATGCTCGCCCTGGACAAGAAGCGTGATATTACTATCCTGGCATCTATGGGCGCTGATGGGGGGCTGTTAAAAAGGATCTTTGTTACCGAGGGCTTGCTAATTGCAGCTATTGGAACCTGTGCAGGTCTGCTACTCGGGGCTGGCATCGTGCTCATCCAGCAAAAGTTCAGCCTGATCTCGATGGGCATGAATTCCTCCGTTGTTGACGGATACCCTGTTAAATTGGCTTTTTTTGATTTTGTCTACGTTTTTCTGGCCATGACCGCCATTACTATATTCATTTCTTCAAGACCGGCGGCGCTAGCAGCCAAGGTTGTGTCAGTTCAGCATTTATAGGCTTTACCCAAATTTTCACAGAAAAAACCATCCTTTTTTGGGGGATAATGCCTAATTTTCAAGTTTCTGTGAACATCAAAACGTTGTTTTCGGATGAAAGTCTCAGCTTCTCAACCGTTTCAGATCATATATTCGCTATATCAGCACGAATACCTCGGCTTCGTGTTCGAGTCCTATATTGTTCACCTCGATGACAAAGGCAAGCTCACTTATCAACATCAGAATATTTCACCGAAGAATGCACGGGAATTTTCAAAAGGGCTTGACGACCGCGATTTTGAACTGATCGAGATCATGGACTCCATGGCGCAGGAGTCTATCGTAAAGAAGTTCTCTGTCAAATTTATGAAGCCAGAGGAGTTCTTCTCAAAGACGTTTGATAAAGTCAAGGGCAATGAAATAATTCAGGAGCAGATCGAGGACTACATGGAGAAAAGACGTGCGAAAATCCTCGAAAAATTGAAAGGCAAAATCCTGTTTGAAATGGGGAACGATGGTGAGCCGACCTGGAGAAAAATAGAAGTGTTGGACAAAAGGGCTACCATCCAATTTCACTTCATGCGCACCGCTGAAAACACAAATTATTATCCTACCATTTTTTATCAGGGGAAAAAAATAGATCTACCTAATCCATCAGCCTATTTGATCTGTAAAAGTCCAGCGTGGATGGTACTTAACGGCAAACTTTATGGCTTCGAAAAACATGTGGATGGGAAAAAATTGATTCCGTTTTTCTCCAAGAAGTATGTCGTGATCCCGAAAAATGTTGAAGAAACTTACTACAATAAATTTGTGGCGCCGCTGATAGCTTCGTTCGATGATGTGGACGCCAGGGGATTCGAAATTAACAAGAGCTCATACGATCCACATCCAGTATTAACGTTGTCTGAATTGCATACAGCCCAAAGCTCGTCAGCCGCCACCCTATTCGACGACAAACCACAAGAAGATCACAGCGATGAGGCAGGGAAAATAGTGTTCGATCTTTCTTTCAAATACGGGAAACACAGATTTCGTGGTGACAATATTGGTCCTGTGAGTGTGACTGTTGAAAGGCAGGGAGAAGATTATGTGTTTCACAGAATAACACGCCGTACAGACGAGGAAAAAAGTTTTTTGCATACTCTTCAAAAGCTTGGCCTCCCGATGAAAGGTTTTCGCATTGCTATACCCAAGTCTGAAGCATTTTCATGGCTAAACGAAAACCGGGTCAATCTCCTCAACTTTGGATTTGAAGTAAGTCAGCCTGAAAGTCGCGACAAAAAATATTTCGTCGGTAAAGCGGTCATCGAAGTTGAAGTAAAAGAGAATATCGACTGGTTTGATATCCATGCAAAAATCCGCTTTGGTGAATTTGAAATTCCTTTCAAAGAGCTTCGCAAGTTAATAATGCGAAAGAAGGTTGAGTTCAAATTGCCGAACGGAGAAATAGCTATCATTCCCGAAGCATGGCTGACAAAGTACTCAGATTTGTTTGCGCTTAGCGAGACCGATGGCGAACATGAAAAGCCGGTACTTCGCAAGCATCATCTCAATCTTGTTAAGGAGCTTGAAGAAGGCAACCTGGCGAAAGTCCATCTCAGTGAAAAGCTGAGATCGTTGAACTCGTTTAGCGGAATCAAAAATTATCCCTTGCCCAGCGGGTTTAAAGGCGAGCTTCGCCCCTATCAAAAGGCAGGCTATAATTGGCTTCGATTTTTAAATGAGTACAAGCTCGGCGGCTGCCTCGCCGACGATATGGGTCTAGGTAAAACGGTTCAAACGCTCACGATGCTTCAGGCAGAAAAAGATGCAGGTTCGGGAGCTTCACTATTGATCATGCCAACGTCCCTGATTTACAACTGGGAAATGGAGGCTGGGAAATTCACACCTGAACTTCGGATACTCAACTATACGGGAACGCTGAGAAATAAGGACATTAATCGATTTGAAAATTATGATTTGATACTCACGTCTTATGGTATTACTCGCCTGGATGTAGAGTTACTTCAGAAGTTTTATTTCAATTACATTATTCTTGACGAATCGCAAGTGATCAAGAATCCGACATCAAATATCGCGAAGGCTGTACGCGAACTAAAATCCAGGCATAAACTGGTGCTTACAGGCACTCCGATCGAAAATACAACGATGGATTTGTGGTCTCAGATGTCATTTATAAATCCAGGGTTGCTGGGAACGCAAACATATTTCCGGAACGAGTTTCAGACACCCATCGAAAAGAAGAATGATGAATCGCGCTCCAAGAAACTCCATTCGGTGATAAAGCCTTTTATTCTGCGAAGACATAAATCGCAGGTGGCTACAGAGCTTCCGGAGAAAGTAGAGAACGTTCAGTACTGCTCAATGTCTTATGAACAGGAGAAGCGGTACGAGGAAGTAAAGACTTATTATCGCGAAAAGATATTCAAGCTTATAGATCAGGAAGGGATCGGCAACAGTCGCTTCATGATATTGGAAGGTCTCACAAAGCTACGTCAGCTGGCAAATCATCCTCGAATGGTAGAGCAGGGATACACGGGAGACTCCGGCAAGCTTGAAGATGTTACCTATATGTTGGAGAGCGCCATCGCAGAAGGGCACAAGGTGTTAATTTTTAGTCAGTTTGTTAAACACCTGGAGTTGGTAAGACAATATTTGAAATCTCATAAGATAGACTTTGCTTACCTGGATGGATCCAGTACCGACCGTAAAGACCAGGTTGAACGATTTAACAAAGACCCACATTTGAAAGTGTTTTTGATCTCCATCAAAGCCGGAGGCCTGGGTCTGAACCTAACGGAAGCTGATTATGTATTTATCCTCGATCCCTGGTGGAATCCTGCGGTTGAGGCACAAGCTGTCGACAGGGCGCACAGGATCGGTCAAAAGAAAAAAGTTTTTACCTACAAGTTTATCACGCGAAATACTGTAGAGGAGAAAATTCTAACCCTTCAGCAGAGGAAGTTGAAGCTTACAACCGAGTTGATCACGACGGAAGAAAGTTTTATGAAACAACTTACCCGCGAAGACATCAATCAGATCCTTCTTTAACAATCGCTCCTTGGTTAAGATGTCTTGTCTTCCAGCGGTTATGCGACCATAACCATCCGGCTGGGTCCGCCCGAATCACTTTCTCAACGGCATCAACATACGGCTGAATTATGTCAGTTTTTTCTTTTTCATAAGGGGGATCTGCAATTGGAACCACCCTTGTCTCATAGTATCCTCGTTTTATTTTTCTCATGGCGAAGTACACGACTGGATATTGGGTCAGTGATGCCAATTGATTTAGTCCGCTGAAAAAGACGGTGGGCTGATGCATGAAAGTGGTTGAATATCTTTTGTCATTTCCGTGTCCTGGATACTGGTCACCAACCAGTGCTATCTTTCGAGTAATGTTCCGCCGTTTGATCACATCCCTGGCGACATTATCTCTTTTGATGCCATGAGCACCAAAACGCGTACGACACGCGTAGGAAAACTCGTCAGCGAATTTGCTATGGACAGGCTGGTAAACAAAATCCATTTGCTCAGGCAGAATAATGGAGCCAGCTGTTAGTAACCATTCCCAATTAAATTGATGTGAAGCGAGACATAAGACCGACTGTCCTTTGTCGAGAAAGTCAACCAAAGCTTCCGGATTCACAAACTTCACGCGCGAAGACAGCTCTTCTTTCGGTATGGTTAACAGCTTCACCATCTCAACCGCGTAGTCGCAGAGGTTCTTATAAAATTCTTTTTCTATTTTTCTTAGCTCTTCATCCGACGTCGACGGAAATGAATTTTTCAGATTCTTCCAAACGAGTTTGCGACGATATTTGACAAGGCGGTAACTAATAAAGAAAAGGAAGTCAGACAAAGCGTACAGAACACCCAACGGCAATCGTGAAAGGAGTTTAATCACAAACATATCAGACCTTGAACCAGCAAGTTAAACAAGTATTATTACTTTTGGCGAATGAAGGATAAGGTGGTAATCATCACTGGAGGTACCTCCGGCATCGGCCGTGCCCTCGCTGAGGAATTTGGATCTCGCGGCAGCAAGGTACTTATCACTGGGCGCAATGTAGATCAATTGGAGGCAACTGTGTCGACCCTGCGAGAGAAAGGAATTCAAATTGAAGGATTTGCAGGAGACGTGAGCAGGGAAGAAGACAATCGTGAGATGGCAAGAGTTGCAATTGAAAAGTTCGGCACGATCGACGTATTGATCAACAACGCTGGCATTACTATGCGTGCCTTGTTCGAAGAAGTAGATCTTGCCGTTGTGAAAAAAGTTATGGACATAAATTTCTATGGTGTTTTATATGCTACGAAATATTGCCTACCGGAAATCATAAAGAATAAGGGATCTATTGTGGGTATCTCATCGATTGCTGGTTATCGCGGACTGCCGGGAAGAACCGGATATTCCGCATCCAAGTTTGCTTTGAATGGTTTTCTTGAAGTACTGCGCACTGAATTCTTGCGTCGGGATGTACACATTCTTACAGCCTGTCCGGGTTTTACTGCGTCGGCCATTAGGAAAAATGCTCTGACAAAAGATGGCATTAAACAGGGCGAATCACCGAGAGTTGAAGAAGAGATGATGTCGGCGGAGGAATGCGCAAGACATATCTATAGGGCTACCGTAAAACGAAAACGCCAGCTCATCCTTACAAGGCAAGGAAAGCTGGCGGTTTGGCTGAATAAGCTCTTTCCAACACTAGCCGACAAAATGGTTTACAACGTTATGGCTAAGGAAAAGAATGCACCCATGAGGTAGCACACTAGGTCTTGCTCATGAAAACGATTTTTGTGTTGTCGGCTTTGTGGATGCTTTTGTAAAAGTCAGTGAATTCCTTGTAGGTGTCGGGCGGAAATTCACCTTTGTTCATTTTTAGTTTCCTGATATAAAGAAGCTGACCCTGGTCCAGAATGTGGCTGGATTCATATTCGCCAAAGCGAGATTTGATAGTAATTTTTTCAGGTAAGAATTCAGGATATATCCCCGCCGGCAAATGATATTGAATGGTATCAACGTCGGTGTATGGTACCCTCAAGACAATGTTTGTTTTCCTTGCTTCCAGCTTTTCAGGAATGTAGCTTGACTTGTTCATGAGATTGGGTGTAAGGAATATTCTTTTGCCACTCACGGTCGCAAAGCGAGGCAGTGCAAGTTCGGTATCCACAACAGCAGAAGGAACTATCTTCTTATGATTAACCATTGTGAATTTTACGACATCGAACGCGGGGATCTTGATGTTGTTTTGCAGCCATTTTTTTTGTTCGTCGTACTGATTGTTAATGATATGGCTGAGGTCGCCGTTTCCATATTGCAAGCCACTATATGTTGTTACTACTTTGGCATTTGCATTTCCGCTCATTTCGACGAATACATCTGCTTTTCGTGATTGTGTGTTATCCTCGGCTGTATAGGAGGGTGTTTTAACAATCTTTCCACCGTTGTCGGTAATCATCAATGCATGTCTATCGCCAGTGAAGTCGCCCACATACCCGAAGGGATTTGTTTGGCTGGTACACTCAAGCCAGAGGGTATCCGACTTCAATGGAACTGCGACGATTGCATGATTAAATTGTGAGCTTGGAAAGGAAACATCAATATCCGATTCATAGGCGCCTGCTTTAATCAAGGTATAGTTGGCTTTGATTCCCACTTCCTTTAGCATACTAACCATATAATTTGATAAACCTTTGCAGTCACCGTAGCCAGTTTGATCTACAACGGTTGCTTCGAAAGGTTGGTAGCCGCCAATACCCAATTGTATTCCCACATAGCGTGTCTTTGATTGCAAGTATTCATACAGGATGCGTACTTTTTCTTCCATTGATTTGGCTGATGCGGTCAGCTCATGGACGCGTTTTTTCGTTTGTTCAGGCAAAGCGTCCCTTCCCGTGTTTAGTGAGATAATCCATTGGGCATATGAGTCCCACGAATCCATTTTTCCTGAGTACTTTCCGTATTCAAACTGAGTAGGAGCTACGACAATATTGGGAATCATTCGTTTCGAATCAGGACCAAATTTTTCAAATTTTTCAGGTCTGATATTTTCGAAGCTCCATTCAAGGGTTTGGCGGTCGCCATCGACCTTAATTTTTGGGTCAGGAATCTTGAACGATTTGTAACGCGGTTTCAGTGCCGTCGGATAAACCAGTGTGTACGTGGATTTTTCTGTAGCAATTTCATCATCCGTATACAACCTGAAACCGGGTGCATGCAATAGACCTTTCTCCTCAATCTCATATTCAAACTCAGCGGTGTAGGGATAAGTCCCATGCGACAGATCAGCAACCTTCAGTCGATTATCACTAAAAAGCGATCCGTCATACTGGCTTTGGTCATATATGTCCGAAGGTTTGAGTTTTTTCAAAACCTTTCCTTCGGAGTCGTAAGAGACACCTTTGAAGAACTTAATGCTGCTATACTTATCATAGTACAAAACTTTCTTTGCATAGTTTTGCCCATTTGGATTCAGTATAGTAATAACGATGCGGCCATACGTTGTAGCATTCTTGGTTGAAGTAATCTCAAACCTCAGCACTTGTTCCCGAATAACGGCATACATACCCGATTTCATATTTTCGGGGATAGCAGAAACAGGGTATGAAGGCGCATCCTTGGCGCTTGTAACGAGGGCGGATATGAGCCCGATCAAAAGGAATGCGATTCTCATACTATAGTTTCTTCAACACAATCTGTTCAGCCTGCTTTGCAATCATCTGGGTGTAAAACTCGCGCAGGATAGGATACTCATCCTGCAGGAATAAACTTTTGTTGATCTGCAACATGCTTACAACGTTAAGGGTATTGCCCATCTGAGTTATGTTGTAGCTGTATTTACCAGCATTGCCAGGTAATACAATGATTTTCGGCTTAGGCAATTCATCTACAGTAAAACCTTCTGGAAGCGTTATCTTCGACATGTACACCTTTTCAATAGGACTGCCAAAATCGACGGGATATTCGCGGGTCGGAAGTTTAAAAACGTTTTCCTTGGTTTGACCAGTGACAAAAGGATTCAAGTAAACTACATTCCCCGCCAACGTTGCATATTCATCAACGGTGAATTCATGAATCTGCTGTGGAGCATTATTAATTTCTTTAATGTTCTGAAATTCACTCTTTGCAATTTCCCAATTCTTATCTGCAAGGAATCCCTTTACATAGTCAGCCTCACCCTTTTTATAATAACTATCCCTTAGTCTATGCGCATCATATCCGTCGCATGTCATGTTGACTTTCGCAGTTATTTCGCCATCGCCCTCAAGCTTAAGTTCGGAACTGATCACTGTCTTAGCCTTTACTTTTGGTTCTATGTCCACCCATCCGTGGTTGGTTTTTGATATCACTAATCCAAGACCATTGAGGCAACGCTCTGGCAGAACGCCCATCGGCAAGTATTTTTCAGTCGCATCCAGGAACAATGTCTTATCTCCAACCCTTACCATACAGATTGCATAGTTCAATTGTGAGGCCATAGGATATTGTTGACGAATAAATCCATGATCGCGGGTACTAAGTAAAACCATATCCGAAGAGATATTTACTTTTTCCAGCATCGAGGCGAGAATAATATTCAGATCGGCTGCGGTACCCTTTTTCTTTTCGATCACATCCTTAAGATTGTCGACATATTTGTCCTTTGTCCCATCCCACTCCAGCGTACCCTGCACATAATTAAAAAGAGCAGTCACTTTTTGCATGGGGTCTGTCATACCACTTGTGATTTCTTCAGCTTTCTTTTTCAAGAATCCTGATCCCGTTATTGCTCGGCCAAAATTTTCACTTTGCAGCAAGTCGGAATTATATTTTGCCCACGTTCCCATTATGTCTCTTGAGACCTCGCCGGGGATATCTATGCGTGCAAGTGCGAAATTGATTTTAGAGACGTAGTCATCTTCACAAGTCATGTACGGTTCTGCTTTGAATGCGGGAACATTTTTTGAGATCCAATGATGTGCTTGCGTTTTAAAATCTACGGTTGTCTTTGAATTCACTTCATAGGACGTGGGTGGAATATATCCCTGCATGTATTTTTCAAAAATGCAGAAGTCGGGAAATAGCGCCCAGTATTCGCTATGCTTGACGGGTATATCATATTGAAATTGCCAATCTGGAAAATTGAAAAGAAAATCGGACGTAACGGTATAGCTATACTCAATAATTGATCCTTCTTTTACGTTTGGAAGCGTAAATTTCTGAATTCTGTAATCGCGATTAAACTTCTCCTTGAATATGGCATCTTTCGACATGTCGGTTTCCACGAGTTTGCCATTTTCGAGATGGTAGGTGGTAGCTTTGAGTCGAACCACTTTCTCTTCAGACGATCCGGAGTGATATAATGGAATGGATGCATCTGCCCATTTGAGGCCATCCTTCTTGAGGATCTTGATACGAACATGGCGATCAAAATTTAGAACGGCTGAGACTGTGGTTGTTCGAATGAAAGCTTCTCCATAATCGGCCAGGATAACGGCTGAAGCTGAAGAGTCCTTGTCATAGACCGTCATTTTCAGATCTTCGAGTGGAATTACGCCGAATTTTATGGGGGATTTTTGTGCGAGGGTACAGTTAATGGTGAGGCATACCAATAGCCCCGAAATAATGGACTTCATACAACTGGTTTAAGGTTTAGTAAATAAAAGTTATCAAAAAATGGTGCAACTTTATCGGTGTTGTAAGATTATGGTAACCTTACATAAATAAATTGTTTCTCCTTGGCGAAAACGAAAACATCATTCTTTTGTCAGTCTTGCGGATATGAATCGGCCAAATGGCTTGGAAAATGCCCTTCGTGCGGTTCCTGGAATACTTTTGTTGAAGAACTTCTTTCCAAAGATGAAACAAACAAAACTGAATGGCGCCAGGATTCAGTCCGCACGAAGACCGTAAAAGCGAAAGTTCTCAATGAAATTCAGGCTGTCGATGATGTAAGGTTTTCCTTGAAAGATGCGGAGTTAAACCGAGTATTGGGTGGCGGTATTGTACCTGGTTCATTGGTACTCGTGGGCGGCGAACCAGGAATAGGAAAATCCACCTTACTTCTGCAGATAGGCTTACAGTTGAAGGATGTCCGAATCCTTTATGTATCTGGAGAGGAAAGCGAACAGCAGATCAAGATGAGAGCTGAGCGTCTGGGAATGGCTTCAGAAAATTTCTATATACTTACTGAAACGAATACAAAGAATATTTTTTTAGCAGTTGAAGAAGTACAGCCGAATATTGTGGTGATCGACTCGATACAAACACTTCAATCGGCGCAAATGGATTCTTCACCAGGAAGTATCGGACAGGTGAGGCAATGCGCGGGAGAGCTGATGAAGTTTGCAAAGGAAACGGATACACCTGTTTTTCTAATTGGACATATTACAAAGGATGGATTGTTAGCGGGACCTAAGGTGCTTGAACATATGGTTGATACGGTGCTGCAATTTGAAGGCGACAGGCATTTGTCTTATCGCATACTTCGTACAACTAAGAATCGCTTCGGGTCTACCTCAGAGATAGGAATTTATGAGATGATGGGTACTGGATTAAGGGAAGTTTCTAATCCGTCAGAGATTTTAATTTCTCAGAAAGATTCTTCATTGAGTGGGGTCACCATCGGCACAACACTGGAAGGCAACAGACCGCTGTTGATCGAAATTCAATCTTTGGTCAGCCCGGCATCTTATGGTACACCACAGCGTACACCAACCGGTTTCGACCATAAAAGGCTGAACATGTTGTTGGCTGTATTGGAGAAGAGGTGCGGCTTCAGGATGGGTACTCAAGATGTGTTCCTGAATATCGCAGGGGGTATACGCGTTGAGGATCCTGCGATTGATCTTGCAGCCTGCATTTCTATTATATCATCTATGGAAGAGATACCTGTGTCGGATAAGATTTGCTTTGCGGCGGAAGTTGGATTGGGAGGAGAACTACGCGCGGTTAACAAAATAGAGCTTCGCATCTTCGAAGCTGAGAAACTTGGATTTAAAGAAATTTATATCTCGAAGTATAATTCGAAGGCGGTAGATTTCCAGAAGTTTAAGATCGAAGTAAAATCATTTGGACAGTTGAATGAGGTGTTCCAGGACTTATTTGGATAATTGAAGTAGTATGCAGGATCTCTTTACAGAAACATTTGGAATATCGGAGGGTGTTTACAGTTATGTGCTTTTACCGTTGCTTATTTTCATCGCCAGGATTGGTGATGTTTCCATCAATACCATCCGTATCATTTATGTACTAGGTGGAAGGCGTTATACTGCAACACTTCTTGGATTCTTTGAATCATTTATTTGGCTGATGGCGATAAGTCAGATCTTTAATCATTTGGATAATTGGATTTGCTACGTAGCCTACCCTGCAGGTTTTGCTTCCGGGATATTTGTTGGAATGATAATCGAAGAAAGAATCGCTTATGGCAAAGTGATTGTAAGGATAATAACGCGAAAAGAAATCAATACATTGATCCAATATTTAAATTCACAACAGTTCCGTTATACGCACGTGAACGCCGAAGGCCCTGATGGACATGAAAACCTGGTGTTTACGGTTTTGGAACGCGAGGGCCTGGAAGACTTGTTAATGAAACTCAAACAGATTCTGCCCACGGCTTTTTATACGGTAGAACGAGTAAACAGAGCGGCAGAGGTTGGAACTATTGCAGAACAATCCAACCGGTGGGATATTCTATCATGGATTAGAAGATTCAGGAGAGAATAGGAATCAGGTCTTAGGCCTCTTCCATCATCTTCAAAATATCATCGACGTATTCGCGCGAGTTCGCAAGTCTTGGCACTTTATTTTGGCCGCCAAGTTTTCCACGTTTCTTCATCCAGTTGTAGAATGTGCCTTCTCCTGCGCTATGAACTTTTGGTTCGATCAGCGCGAGATCCTGCGCTCGCTTCGCATCGTAATCAGAATTTATCTGGCGCAAGGTTTCATCGAGTATTCTGGCAAACTCTGTCTCGTCCGGTGGAGGGATTTTGAACTCAATAATCCATTCGTGTCTTCCCTTTTTACCTTCTTTCAAATAGACTGGAGCCGCCGTAAAATTGTCTATCACAGCGCCGGTAATTTCACAGGCGCGGGTGATCGCGGCTTCAGCATTTTCTACGATTATTTCTTCACCAAACGCGTTCATGAAATGCTTTGTGCGCCCTGATATTTTTATTCGATAGGGATACTTGGATGTAAACTTGACAGTATCGCCAATGTTGTAACGCCACAAACCAGAATTTGTAGAGATAACCATGGCGTAGTTGGTTTCAAGTTCGATCTCGCTCAAAGGAATGGCTCTGGGATTCTCTTTGTCAAGCTCATCCATCGGGATGAATTCATAGTATATTCCATAATCGAGCATTAACAGCAACTCCTCAGAATTTGTCTTATCCTGTATTCCAAAAAATCCTTCGCTTGCGTTATATGTTTCCCAGTACCGCATTCGATCTGACGGGATGATGGATTTAAAAAGGCTTCGATATGGGGCAAATGCTACCGCTCCGTGAAAGAATGCTTCCAGGTTTGGCCATACCTCGAGGATGTTTTTCTTTCCGGCCATATCAGTTACCCGCTGAATTAGCAATACGGTCCACGTCGGGACACCGGCAATATTGGTTACATTTTCTTTGAGCGTTTCACGGGCAAGCTTTTCTATTTTTTCTTCCCAGTTACCCATAAGTGCAGTTTCCAAACTTGGGGTTCGAATGAATTGAGCCCACGGAGGCAGATTTTGCATAATTACCGCCGAGACATCGCCGTAGTAGGAAGAGGCAGTAGGATCGAGTTCGTTAATTTGGTGGCTACCGCCCACTGCTAGTCCTTTTCCATCGAATAGCTTGGTGTCAGGATAGTTGTTTACATATATGGAAAGCAGATCCTTTCCACCCTTGAAATGACAATCCTCCAATGCTTCTTGTGACACAGGTATAAACTTGCTGCGAGCGTTGGTAGTGCCGGAAGATTTTGAAAACCATTTGATTTCTGAAGGCCAAAGGATGTTTTGTTCCCCCTTCATGAGGCGGTTTATATAAGGGAAGGTTTGCTCGTAAGTGTGAATCGGAACTCTTTCCCTGAACATCTCATAGGTTTGAATCGAGGAAAAATCATAACGAGTTCCGAATTCCGTGTAGCGTGCGGTCTGGATAAGCTTCTTAAATAGCTCTTCCTGCACTTCGTGCGGATATTTTATAAACAATTCAATTTGATGAATGCGTTTCTGCATTACCCAGGTCAAAATTGAATTGATCAGTCCCATATCAAAATAGAATAACTTCAAAAATAATAAAGTTGTTCTATGTTAATGTAAGGCTTAAAAAAGAAAATGGTTATTCGATGGATTCAGATGGATCCACCCAATTGTCGCTTTGTTGCACAACTTTGGCCCTTCGCAACTCAAAATTTTGGCCCAGATACACTTTGCGCACCTGTGGATCGCTGGCAAGTTCCTCGGCGGTACCTGCCTTAAACAGTTTGCCGTCAACCATCAGATAAGCTCGATCCGTTATGGATAGAGTTTCATCCACGTTATGATCAGTGATCAAAATCCCGATATTCTTTTGCTTAAGACGAGCGACAATTGATTGAATTTCCTCCACTGCAATTGGGTCGACTCCAGCAAATGGTTCGTCCAGCAATACAAAACTAGGGTCCACCGCAAGCGCCCTTGCTATTTCAGTTCGGCGTCTTTCTCCCCCGGAGAGAGACATGCCGATATTTTTGCGAACTTTCTGGAGGCTGAATTCTTCAATGAGAAAGTCGACCTTTTCCCTCCGTTGCTGCTTTGTATACGAACGCATTTCGAGAACAGAAAGAAGATTTTCCTCCACAGTAAGCTTCCTGAACACAGACGCTTCCTGCGCCAGGTATCCAAGCCCTTTGCGTGCTCGCTGGTACATTGGAAGAGGAGTGATCTCTTCGTCGTCAAGAAAAATCTTGCCTTCATTGGGTTTAATAAGACCCACGATCATGTAAAAGGATGTTGTCTTACCAGCGCCATTGGGTCCCAGGAGCCCCACGATTTCACCTTGCTCAACATGCACTGAAACATCGTTGACCACCGTCCTGGTCTTGTACTTTTTCATCAGATGTTCAGCGCGTAGTATCATTATTGAAATTTGATGTCCTTGATCCGCAATTGAATACTTGTATAACCGTTGTAAGAGTTTTCTTCAATCGTAAATGCCATCCTGAAGAAATCTCCGGCAGCAAGCCGTTCATAGTGTTCGGCCATATCAAAACCTATAACCTGAAACACATTTTCATTGTTGGATTGTTTCGCCAGAAAGCGAATGTGCCTGTCTTTAAATGAAGAGAGTGAATTAAATACATATACGTTGCGGGCTTCGAATAATGGTCTTGGATTCTCTGGCCCAAACGGCGACATCTGTTTTAAGACGTTAAGAAATTTGGTGGTGATGGTATCAAAATCGATCGGCATATCAATTTCGATTACCGGCGTCAGCATAGCCTCTGTGATGGTGGAGGATACGACTTGCTCGAATTTTTGCTGAAAGAGTTCGAGGTTGTTGATATCCAATGTAAGCCCAGCCGCATATTTGTGCCCACCAAATTTTTCCAATAAGTCGCTGCACTCCAATATTGCACTGTAAACATCAAAGCCCGAAACACTACGGGCAGACCCTGTGATCTTGTTGTTCGATTCAGTAAGGATAACGGTAGGCCTATAGTATTTTTCAACGCAACGCGCAGCTACAATTCCTATAACTCCTTTGTGCCAGGTATTCTTGAAGAGTACCGTTGATTTTGCAGAACGCAAAATATCATTGCTCTCAATCATCGACAAAGCCTCAACCGTAATATCGGAATCAAACTGCTTTCTTAGATCGTTTTTTAAGTTCAGGCGTTCAGCCAGCTCGTTGGCTTCGTCTTCAGATTCTGCAACAAGCAATTGAACTGCACCTCTGGCGTGAGCAACACGTCCTGCAGCATTAATACGTGGGCCGAGTGAAAATACAACTCCCGACACATCAAGATCTCCTTTCAATCCAGCGATATTTTTTAATGCCTTTAATCCTGGAGATGGATTCTCGTTCAATTTCTTTAATCCAAAATATGTCAGGATACGATTTTCGCCGGTGATAGGAACAATATCTGACGCAATACTTACTGCGACAAGATCAAGATACTCATAGAGCTCTCTTTCTTCGCGATATTTTTGAGCAAATCCCTGCATGAACTTGAAGCCCAATCCACAGCCACTTAATTCATGATATGGATACTCGCAGTTTTCCTGTTTGGGGTCGAGTACAGCCACTGCGTTGGGGATAGCATCGTCGGGGAGGTGATGATCGCAAATGATAAAATCGATTCCTTTTAGCCTAGCGATCTCGACCAGTTCCGAAGATTTGATGCCACAGTCGAGAGCGATAATAAGCGTAAACCCGTTTTGTTCTGCGTATTCAATGCCAGCCAGGGATATTCCATATCCCTCCGCGTACCTATCGGGAACATATATCTCTCCGTTATTATAGAATTTGCTGAGATAACTGTAAACGAGCGCGACAGATGTTGTGCCATCAACGTCGTAATCGCCGTAGATCAGGATCTTTTCATTCAGTGCGATAGCTTTGCGAAGACGCTCCACTGCACGCTCCATACCTTTCATCAGAAAGGGATTATGCAGGTGTTGAAGTGAAGGCCGGAAGTAGTCTTTTGCGCTATCGTAATCACAGATTCCTCGTTGAACCAGAATGCTTGCTAACGTTGAATTGATGTTGATGGCACGGCAGAGTGCTTCCACCTGCTTTTCAGGTGGCCGCTCTTTCAGGGTCCATCTCTTATTCATCGCTAGTTAGATTCAAACTTGATACTTCCATCCACGCCGGTGATTCCACTTTTGCCTTCAGCACCAGGCTCACCGTTCTTTCCATTTTTTCCACGCGGCCCTAATCCAGCGCCTCCGTGATATCCTGCTCGTCCTCCTTCGCCTGGATATCCTCCTCTTGTTTTCACGAGTATTTTCGTCCCGATCATATCCACGACGGACTGATTATTTGGACTTGAAATGACAAGGTTCCCACCATGCGCACCATTTCCACCAGGTGCACCTGCTCCGCCATTTGCTCCATTCCCTCCGTTGCAGTGGAGTGTTCCAGGACTGCCTCCACCTCCGCTGCCACCAGGACCTCCCTGGCCACCATCACCGCCGGATACATCAATAATCCAGGGACCGCGTACGCTCACCGAATTCATATAAAGAAAAAGATTTATGCCGGGACGACCATCCAGTCCACGCGAACCGGGACCTCCGGGCAACCCATCTCGACAGGGTGAGTTATATGAAAGTCCATTCCTGCCCGGCCTTCCAGGCTTTCCAGTTAGCCCCTTCCCATCGATGACGCAATAGCTTCCGATGATAGCAACTTTTGTTCTGATAAAATTGTCTGGTTTTAATTTATTTAAAACGAGGCGTGAAGAATCCATCATAATTAAGGTATCGGCAACTAAAATATCTGTTTCTGACAACGTGTAAGCCTCATTAGATTTGATAACCAATTTGCTTACCCTCACTTGACCCAATACTGAGCTGGATAAAAATAAGAGATATAACAGAACTTTTAAATTGGTCATTCGACAAAAATAATCCTGGTATCCATTTTTACGGAAAATTTTCTATACACAACGAGCGTGCCACATATAAACAAATAAAGCAGGTGCCATAGCAACTGCTTTACACTCACAATATTGTAGTAGGGAACAATTATTTAGAACTGGGCGCCGGCTTGTCAGCAACCACACCTTCTAACACGTCTTTGATTTCAACACGCTGTCCGTCCTGATAAGGGACAATCCAAGCATCTTTAACACCCATTTCCCTCATATACTTTTTGAAAGTATCAGCTTCCCAATAATCGCGAAATATTCCGATTGTCAATTTCTGCGGCTCATTGTCTTTTGCTTCTCCGCCAAAATTCGGATTGTTCTCAAAATATTTTGCCAGATTTTTATTCTTAAAAGCTCCTATCTGAACCTTAAACACAATGCCTTTAGAAAAATCCATTGACGTGGATGGGTTCTCTTTTAACGAAGTTAACTCAGCATTAGCAGCAGTTAATTGACCGCGCAGTTCAGACAGCTGATCCTCCAATGACGCAATCTTTGAATCCTTTTCACTTATTGATGATTGCATCTGATTCACCTTTTGATTAAGTGATGTCACTGTGGCATCTGCAGTTTGTTTGTCGTCAGTGAGCTGTTTAAGGTTGGCAGGATTCTTCGCATACTCTTTCGCTTTTTTCTTCCATTCCTTTTTTTCCTTCTTGGAAAGTTGAGCGAAGCTTTGTGTTGATGCTGTAATCAGCGCAAGGCAGAAGAAGACTATGATACTCTTTTTCATTCTGTTAGGTTAAAAAATTTAAACTAAAGGTACAAATTTTATTAATATGCTCAACTAGTCTAAATTCCCCACCATTTTCTCAGGCCGAACCCATTGATCAAACTGTTCGCCAGTCACTAAACCAAGTTCAATTGCCACTTCGCGCAATGTCTTGTTTTCTTTATGAGCAGTTTTTGCAATTTTGGCAGCTTTCTCGTAGCCAATATGGGTGTTAAGCGCTGTCACCAACATCAATGAATTTTCCAGATGTTTTGCAATGACTTCGTGATTAGGTTCGATACCCACAGCACATCTGTCGTTAAACGACACGCAAGCGTCGCCGAGTAGCCGCGCGGACTGAAGAACATTCGCTGCGATGAGTGGCTTGAAAACGTTAAGCTCAAAATGTCCGGTAGCGCCACCAATAGATACAGCGACATCATTTCCCATCACCTGGGCACATACCATGGTGAGTGCTTCTGGTTGAGTGGGATTCACTTTGCCGGGCATTATTGAAGATCCAGGTTCATTGTCAGGTATTATAATCTCGCCAATACCACAGCGAGGGCCCGAGCTAAGCATGCGAATATCATTTGCAATCTTCATAAGAGAAACTGCTGTGCGCTTTAACGCGCCCGAAAGTTCCACCATGGCATCGTGAGCTGCGAGAGCCTCGAACTTGTTTGGCGCAGTAACAAAGGGCAGACCTGTAAGTGCTGCAATTTTTCGTGCGACTATAACATCGTAATCCTTGGGTGCATTTAAACCTGTGCCGACTGCAGTTCCTCCAAGTGCCAGTTCCTTCACAGCCTCCAGTGCGTTTTTGATCGCTCTTTCACTTTGATCCAATTGCTGAACAAATCCAGAGAATGCCTGACCAAGAGTAAGCGGTGTTGCATCCATAAAGTGCGTTCTGCCCGTCTTTACAATATTCTTAAATGCAGTGGATTTTTGTGCAAGCGTATCACGCAGCTTTTTCATTCCAGGTAATGTTATCTCTACTACCTGTTTGTAGGCCGCAATGTGCATCGCTGTTGGGAACGTATCGTTTGATGATTGTGACTTATTAACATCATCGTTGGGGTGAAGTACCTTTTTTTCGTCGTCCAGTTTGCCACCATGAAGCACGTGAGCCCTATAGGCGATGACCTCATTAACATTCATATTGCTTTGAGTTCCTGACCCTGTTTGCCAGATCACGAGAGGAAATTCGTCATCGAGTTTGCCGGAAAGAATTTCATCACAAGCGTTCTCAATCAGTTTCTTTTTCTCTTCAGGCAGAACTCCAAGTTCATGGTTTGCCTGCGCTGCCGCTTTCTTAAGGTATGCAAATGCATAGACTATCTCCTTCGGCATACTTGCTTCGGGACCAATTTTGAAATTGTTGCGCGACCTTTCAGTTTGAGCACCCCAATATTTATTTGCAGGCACTTTAACTTCACCCATAGTATCTT
This sequence comes from Bacteroidota bacterium, assembly GCA_023412765.1. Lineage (GTDB taxonomy): Bacteria > Bacteroidota > Bacteroidia > Cytophagales > Cyclobacteriaceae > Chryseolinea. The sequence continues at coordinate 14,487 of JAEZBX010000326.1, read as the reverse complement.
TCTCGATGCGATAACTCATATTTTTAAATTTTGTCCTAAAAATAGGAAACGATAGATGAACGCGTGAAAAAAAATTGGCGATGTTTACCGTAAAAATAAATTAATGACTGTACGAAATAGCGTATACAGTATCTTAGTAAGATTATGGGGGTGGCAAAAGCATCGGGAAAAATAAAGGACGACAAACTTTATTTTGTAGCTATTGTTCCGCCGTCCCCCATCTATGAGGAGGCATTCGAACAAAAGTTGTATTTCAAAACGAAATACAACAGTAAGGCATCACTTAATTCGCCGCCACACATCACGCTTCATATGCCCTTCAAGTGGAAGGAGAGCGAAGAGGACGAGTTAGCAAGCCAACTGGAAACTTTTGCGCGTGGCAGGTCCTCTATCGCCATTCAGTTAAACGGGTTCTCATCATTTCCTCCAAAAGTAATTTTCATAAACGTTGAAACTAGTGTGGAGTTAAAGAACCTCCAGAAAGATCTTGAACGTCATTTCAAAAAAGAGTTGAATCTCTTTAATGCGAAGTACAAGGATTTACCTTTTCACCCTCATCTCACGCTTGCCTTTCGGGATCTAAAAAAGCCGAACTTTCAGAAAGCATGGGAAGAGTTTGTGGGAAAGAATTATCAAGCGACATTTCTGGCTGATAAAATAGCGCTTCTGAAACATTCAGGCGCCGTGTGGGAGGTTTTTCGAGAGTTTGAACTAAGGTAAGAACCTTCGTGCATGCAATGCACTTGAAGTCGAAAAATAAGGTATAGGGTATAGGGTATAAGGTATAAGGCCGCACGGATGTTAATGCTTGCGTTGTTTGGGTTTCATCGAGTAGAGCTGCCGATACAAAAAAACAAGGTGATAAAGAATTGATAAAAACTATGCTTCAAACCTGTTGCTGGCAGGTGAACTACATTAACCAGAAAATTGAGAGACGCACACACCCCTTATAACTTTATACCCTATACCTCCCTTATACCCTATTCCTTTTTTAGAACCTGTGAACATAGAAGTATTATTAATCAGATTTCCGGGCGTATAGGCCCCCCGTATGAATCGCAAGAATTGTAGCTCCACGATCAAAATATCCCTTGCGTAAAAGATCATAAATTCCAGCCATCATTTTTCCGGTATAGATTTTTTCTAACGGAATAGTATGAAGTGACTTGAATTCATTGAGGAACTTTCGGAGTTGTGGGGTCTCCTTCGCATAGCCACCGAAGTGATAGTCGAACATTAAATTCCAATTGCTGTTTTCATTGCCAACAATTAATCGCTTGACGTCGTCTACCAGAAATTGAGCTCCCTTCAAAACAGGGAACCCAACAATTTTTTTTTCGGAAGATGTTCCTTCGATCAGCCCTGCTAATGTTCCTCCCGTGCCAACAGCACAACAGACGTAGTCGAATGGAATTGTGAGTGATTCTGCAAATTCTTTAACACCTTTTACTGCCAGCTGGTTGGTACCTCCTTCTGGTATCAGATAGCATTTGCCAAACCCTTTTAAATTTTCGTGCATAAATGACTTCGTCCGGTAGGCACTCCGTGAGATGTATCGCAAGTCCATCCCTTGTGAACGGGCAAACGTAAGCACTGCGTTGAGCGGAAGAGTTTCTTCACCTCTTATCAATCCAATACTTTTGAACCCAAGCTCTTTTGCAGCGGCGGCCGTGGCGCGGATATGATTAGAGAAAGCCCCGCCGTACGTGATCAAAGTATCTGCATTTTGTGCCGCAGCTTCCTTTAAATTGTATTTGAGTTTCCACCATTTGTTCCCTGAAACAAACGGATGATTCAGGTCTTCTCTTTTAATCAACAAACGTACGCCAGAAGCATCTAAAACATGATCCTGGATCTCTTCAATTGGTGTCCCACTATATTCTAGCATAATTTCGCTCAAATTAATCCAAAATTAATCGGGAAAAGGTTGCCTGGGTCTCTCGCTTGTACTAATATTGTTAGTGAAACAACTAAAATAATTAGAGGATGGCAGAGGAGGAGGACTATTTCAAAGGTCGGGGTGCCCAGATCAAAACGAGTAACAAATTCCTTAAGGCAGAATATGTTGCGGAGCATATTGAAGGTCTCGATGAGCCCTTGCTATCAGCGCCAGCGACGCAGGTCTATTACGAAAGTGCAAAGAAAGTAGTAAACAAGGTCGAGAGTCCTGATTTGCAGGGGATGTTTTCGTTGAATCCATACCAGGGTTGCGAACATGGTTGTATTTATTGCTATGCCAGAAATACGCATGAATATTGGGGATTTAGTGCGGGTCTGGACTTCGAAAGCAAAATAATTGTCAAGGAAAATGCACCACAACTGTTGGAAAAGTTTCTGATGCATCCCGACTGGCATGCGACTCCGATCATGCTTTCCGGGAACACTGATTGTTATCAGCCATTGGAAAGAAAATTGGAGATCACGCGCAAGTTGCTGATGATCTTTTCTAAGTATAGGCATCCCGTTGGTATCATCTCGAAGAACAGTTTGGTCACGCGCGACATCGATATTCTTTCTGACCTCGCAAAGGACAACCTTGTGCAGGTTCACATATCAATCACAAGTTTGAACGAAGACTTAAGGCGTGCGATGGAGCCACGAACTGCAAGCGCAAAGAAAAGATTGCTTACGGTGGAAAGTCTCGCAAAGGCGGGGGTGCCGGTTGGTATTATGAATGCACCTATTATTCCCGGGCTGAATCACCATGAAATACCGACGGTGTTAAAGGCAGCATCTGAGCACGGTGCATTGGGCGCGGGTATGACAATGGTACGATTGAACGGCTCAATTGGAAAGATATTCGAAGATTGGCTGAGAAAAAATTTCCCTGATCGTTTCGAAAAAGTATGGAATCAGATCTGCGCAGTCCACGGCGGGAATGTAAACGATTCGGTATTCGGCCGGCGCATGACTGGCGAGGGTAACTATGCCGAAGTCGTCCAGCAACTTTTCAGGACCGCAAAGAAAAAATATTTTGAAGGCCGTTCAATGCCAGCTATGGATCTTACAAAATTTAGAAAGGGAGGTAATTTGAATTTGTTTTAAGAATAAACCCTGGCAGTTATCCATTTCGTATAGGCCAGGCGTTGAATCACAGCCACCATTGTTCCAAATCATGGTCGGGATGAGAAGTGTTTATAAAAAGCAACGATCGTTTCGATCCCTAAGAGGAAATTCTTCACTCCAAAATGTTCATTGGGAGAATGGATGGCATCGGTATCAAACCCGAATCCCATCATTACAGTATCAATACCAAGTTCCTTTTTGAACAAAGCAACGATCGGAATGCTGCCGCCATCGCGCATAGGTATTGGTGTTTTGCCAAAGACTTCTTCAAAAGCTTTGCTGGATGCTTTGTACGCGTCAGACTTCGTGGAAGTGACTGCAGCCTCTCCTCCGTGAAGAGGACTTACTTTTACGGTAACATATGGAGGAGCGATTGATTCAAAATGCTTTGTAAACAACTCCGTTATTTCGGCACTCACCTGGTTGGGGACCAGGCGCATGGATATCTTTGCATATGCCTTCGCTGGCAGTACTGTTTTTGCACCTTCGCCTGTATAACCACCCCAGATTCCATTGACATCCAGTGTAGGCCTGATACCAGTTCGTTCTAGCGTGGTATAACCCTCTTCTCCTTTGATTTCCTTTATGTTGAGTTCAGACTTATATTCATCCAGATCAAACGGAGCCTTGTTCAATTCCTTGCGTTCGGCGGCGGTGAGTTCTGCTACCTTGTCATAGAATCCAGGAATTGTCACGCGTCCCTTCTCATCATGCAGCGATGCTATCATTGCGCAAAGTGTATTGATGGGATTGGCAACTGCTCCACCATATACGCCCGAATGAAGGTCTCGTCCCGGGCCGGTTACTTCCACTTCCACATAGCTTAGTCCGCGTAGGCCAACTGTAATTGATGGATGCTCAAGAGAGATCATCGCAGTATCCGAAATCAGAATCACGTCTGCGCTTAACTTCGATTTATTGTTAGCAACAAATATCCCGAGGTTATCAGACCCAATTTCCTCCTCTCCTTCCACCATAAATTTGATGTTGCAGTTGAGAAGATTGAGCTTGCTCATGATCTCAAATGCTTTTATATGCATGTATGCCTGTCCTTTGTCGTCACAGGAACCGCGCGCATATATTTTATCATCTTTTATTACAGGCTCAAAGGGTGGAGAGTTCCAAAGGTTCAGCGGATCGGGAGGTTGAACATCATAATGGCCGTATACCAACACCGTTGGGAGCGACGGATCCTTAATTTTTTCCGCATACACGATTGGATTACCCGATGTCTCGCATAGCTCAACTTTTTCCGCACCAGCTTCAATCAGTTTGTTTTTCAAAAACTCTGCTGCCTTTCTGATATCAGCTTTGTGGCTGCTGTCGGCGCTGATGGAAGGGATTCTCAGCCAATCAAAAAGCTCGGCGAGAAAGCGGTCTCTATTTCCTGAAATGTATTCTTTAGTCATATTAGCAATACTCCCTTTGGGAGCTAATTGTTTAGATTAATGAGTGGCGATAAGTTAAAGGAATCCCGGCGATATTGAAATTCATTTTTGCGTTTGGTTCAATAAACCGTGATTGGCGCATGGATAAGCGCAGATCTCTTAAATTAAGATACTGTTGCGTGCCTCGGCAGAAGTCAGTGCTTCCATTGCAGCGTATTTATCATGTGCATGATATCCTTCTTCATGTACTCGATAGCAGGCAACAATGAATCATTGGCAACCTTTGTGTTGAAATACAATGCTCCTCGCATGAAATTTTTTGTTGAATCCGTCACCGTGAACTGGAACTGACTTGGTACCTCACCCTCTAATTCTGCAATAACCGCTGTTTTTCCACTCGGAGTTTTGGTTATTACCTCATTAATAGCATATGCTTTAATCTGGTGTTTCGAAGTGAGTGTGTATGAATCATCCAAAAATTCTTTTAATAACTGCTGGTTACGAATCGGTTTATAGGTAATGTGAACATTCGCTTTGATATGGGGGTAATAAATTTCTATCCAATATCTCTCACTGATCGCAGAAGTGTCGTCGAGCAATTTCGCGTGGACTGAATACTCAAACTTGTAAGGCATTGAGTCAGTCAGCATCCGATATTCCGGATCTGGTAAATTTAGGCGGTTATATCCCAGTGGTTTCGGAGTATAATCTTGTTGACAAGCAAACAACAGGAAACAAAATGCCAGCACCAGAATTCCATGCAATGGATTTGTCCTACTTGTTACATGAGGAAATGATTTCTGCATCTCGTTTTTTGGTTCCACAAAGGTAAGCTGGTATTTTGCTTTCGAACAATGTAAAAGTCTTTATTGAAAGTTAGTCTAACTAATTTCAATTTCCTTCACATCTCCGATAATTTCCTGAACGATGTCTTCCAGTGTGATCAACCCGACGGTTGAACGCGAATCATTGATAGCTATTGCCATGTGAACGTGTTTCTCCTGGAAGTCTTTTAACAAAGAACTTATCTTCTTTCCGTCATTTACAAAAAAACCGGGGCGAATCAGATTTTGCCAGGGATAAGTTTTTTCTTTCAGAAAAGGCAACAGGTCTTTCGGATAAAGCACACCAACAATGTTATCGATATTCTTTCTGTACACGGGTATTCTCGCAAATCCGGTTTTGCTAATGAAGTTCATTAATTCCTGGAAACTTGTTTCTGTTTTTATCGCGGATATTTCATGGCGTGGACGCATCACCTCTTTTACAGTAAGTGTTCCGAAGTTTAACAGTCGCTGAAGGAAAAGTCGATCCGTCCCGGCTTCCATTGTATTTTCTGTTGCTAGTTCCAATACATGGCTCAGCTCATCAGCTTTTGATTGATGACCGCTTTTCTCTAAGCGCTTTTCCAGCAATTGTCCTGTCTTGATGATGAATATCGAGAAAGGTCTCAGCATTTCGATCCACACCTTCCACACATAGCATGTCCGTTGCGCCAATCTGATATTATGTTTAACGCCATAAATTTTTGGAATGAATTCACAGATAGCTGCAATTGCGAGTATACATAATGCAAGCGCTAACAGAATGATCCATACTTTGAATTTGAGAGCGCTTACGATTTCCCACACGAGAGATGTTGAAATAGTGATTATCCCTACATTAACACCCGTGTTGAGTATAATAAACGATACGAGAAGCAGACGAGGCCTACCCAGCAAATCTGCAATTAGTTGATTTTGTCTGTTGGCGCTGGAACGGAAACGGTCCAGATGCCTGGCGCCGAATGAGAAGAATGCTCCTTCGGATGCTGAGATAATTGCTGACAGGAATAGGAAGAAGGTAATTCCTATTAAACTGAGAATATAAAATAACCCCTGATCTGAAAAAAGATTTAGCAGTAAGGTATAACTGGGAGGCTCTTTCACTCAGGGGTTACGTTGGTGATACATCAGAACGGCAGATCGTCCGTACTATTATCGACAGGAGCATGCGCCCGATAATTATCGGCTGTTGCTTCGGCAGGGCTATAAGAACCGGAACCGGAATTCGAGCTTCCCTTAGTACTAAGCATCGTCATATTATCCGCTATTACTTCGGTAGTGTAGCGGGTAACACCTTCCTTTTCCCAGGATCGGGTCCTAAGTTTTCCTTCGATATACACCATGTCACCTTTGTGCAGATATTTTTGAGAAATTTCGGCAAGGCCGCGCCAAAGGACGACGTTGTGCCATTCGGTAACTTCCTTTTTTTCTCCAGTGATCTTGTCTTTGTAGCTTTCGGAGGTGGCTACAGAAAAATTGGCAACTACTGCGCCATTCTCAAGATTTCTGACTTCTGGGTCTTTGCCTAACCGGCCGACCAGAATAACTTTATTTACTCCAGACATACTAATAATTGTTTAAGTGATACATAACGACTCTGTAAAAGTACCATTCTTCACTCAACTATAAAAGCTTTTATGTTCACATAAAAACCGAGTAATCAGCACGGGCTTTGGCAAGTCGTTTATTCTTTCGAAAGTATAGAATTTCAAATTTTTATCCTTGGGACGTTGAAACTTTCCGCCGCTTATTAGAACAAATCTTGCCAGGATAACCTGATGTGTAAGAATATGTTTATAGCCCTCAGAAATTCTAAGATTTGAAGCGGTCAGGTTTTCCCCAAAGGACTCCTTAACCTTTCTCAATACATCGTCCTGCAGCAGAGGTTCATCATTTTCTATTGAATGAAAATCGTACATTCCATACCAAATGTCCTTTTCGGCACGTTTTCGCATCAATAACGATTTGCCGCGTTGCGCCACCATATAATAGACAAAACGTGTTCTTGACGCTTTTGCTTTCAGCTTTTTAGGCAGTACAGATTGCAAATTATTTTGAGCAGCATAACACATTGGCTTAAGATCACACGAAGAGCACAATGGACTTTTTGGAACACATTGCAATGCACCAAATTCCATCACACCCTGGTTATGCAGGTCCGGGCTTCGTCTGTTAAGCAGGTCATCAGCCAAAAGCTTGAAGACGTTTCGTCCCTTCGGACTATTGACCTCCTCATGTATGCCGAATACTCGCGATAGCACGCGAAAGACATTGCCATCAACTACAGCTACCGGTTCCTTGTAAGAGAAAGAAGCGATAGCAGCTGCGGAATACTCACCGATGCCCGGAAGCTGTAGCAAATCTTGATAATTGGTAGGAAAGCTGCCGCCATATTCTGTCGCGACAGTCTTAGCACATTTATGAAGATTTCTAGCGCGGGTGTAATAGCCTAAACCTTGCCACAGTCTTAATACCTCCTGTTCGGTTGCAACAGCAAGGTGACGCACAGTTGGAAACGTTTCAAGGAAGCGGTGATAGTATGGAAGTCCTTGCGCGACCCTGGTTTGCTGAAGAATAATTTCGGATAACCATATCTTATACGGGTCATTCGTATGGCGCCATGGCAGGTCTCGTTTATGCTTCAAATACCATTCAACGACTTTATCAGAGAAATAACGGTTGTCCATCCTCCTGAGTATCAGATTTTTTCAATATTCATTTTTAATTCTGAAGGCGGCATTTAAATTTGCCCTCCCGTAAATTTTCGATTAACTCGACTAAAAATATAATACAGTGACCAAAGCAGACATTATCAACGAAATCGCAGAAAAGACTGGAGTTGACAAAGCTGACGTAACGGCTTCCGTTGAGGCATTCTTTAGCGTAATTAAAAGTTCCATGGCCAACGGGAACAATATTTATATCCGTGGTTTCGGAAGTTTTATCAACAAAAAACGAAAAAAGAAAATTGCGCGAAACATCTCGCGCAACACCGCGCTGGTCATTGATGAACATTTCGTACCGAGCTTTAAGCCTGCAAAGATCTTTGTTAATAAGATCAAGAATAGCGAAAAGGTAAAGCAATTGGAAGTAAAATTGCGAGCTGATTAAGAACCGCATCACACCTTTATATCTGCATCTGCATTTATTCAATTAAATGGTCAAAACCCGTATTCTGTTAGTTGTTGGCAGCGCTCTTGTTATTTGGTTAATATTCCTGTTACCCAAAGTTGTTGTTGACAATGAAGCGGACCTTGGGCAGAATTCAGGCGATTCAGCCGCAGCCAACGAAGGGTCTGAAATGCATACCGAAGTTTCCCCTGAGACACTCGAAGCTATCCAGCAGTTGAGGCGCGCTGTCGCTGGGGGTTTGACGAATGAAAAAAATGCTATCTTTGCCGACTCTTTGGCAAAATTATACGCGGATGCGGGCAAATTTGACAGCGCCGCATGGTTTGCCGAGGAGGCTTCGAAGTTCTTTAATAATGCTGAAAGTTGGATTAAAGCCGGTGACCAATATTACCAGGCCTATACATTTGCTATAGACCAGGCAAAACAGGAGCAACTTGCTGAAAAAGCGCGTGTATTTTTTCAAAAGGTGTTGGATTCAGATCCTTCTAACCTGGAAGTGAAAACGAAGCTGGCCATGACCTATTTGTCCAGCAGCCCGATGCAGGGTGTCACAATGCTACGAGAAGTGCTCGCGGCCGATCCTAAAAACGAACTGGCATTGCTAAACATGGGAATGCTGTCGATCCAATCCGGTCAATATGAAAGAGCTGTTGAAAGATTGGAAGAACTGGTTAAGATCAATCCGAACCATGCACAAGGTCATTTGCTGCTTGGAATTGCATTGATGAACAGTGGTGATAGGATAAGAGCCAAACAACAGTTTGAGAAAATTAAACAAATGGATAGCGATCCGTCGGTACAGGCTACAGCGGATTCCTATCTCGAGGACTTAAAATAATTAACACATTACTATGCCTAGTGGAAAGAAAAGGAAAAAACACAAAATGGCTACGCACAAGCGTAAAAAGCGTCTGAGAAAAAACAGGCATAAGAAGAAATAACCGCGCTTGGCGTGGTTAAACGCTGGAAAACCGTTCCAGCCTATACATACATCGTTAAATAAATTTTTTAAGTTTTGAGTAACGAACTAATTATTAGTGCCACTCAGGACGGATGTCGTATAGCCCTTCTTAAAGATAAGACGCTTGTTGAATTTCATAATGAAGAGGAAGGAAGCAAGTTTACCGTAGGTGATATCTACCTCGGAACAGTAAAGAAAGTTGTTCCTGGACTCAATGCAGCATTCATTGATGTCGGATATGATAAAGACGCTTTCCTTCACTACCTCGATCTCGGACCCCAGTTCAGTTCACTCCAGAAGTTTACCAAACTGGTTCGAGGAAAGAAGATCAACGGTGGCAAACTAGACAAGTTCCACGGTGAAGCAGACATTGACAAGCATGGGAAAATAACCCAGCAGTTGTCCAAAGGCCAGCTACTACCTGTTCAAGTTGTAAAAGAGCCGATCTCAACAAAAGGGCCACGATTATCCTGTGAGTTAGCCTTAGCCGGCAGATACCTGGTATTGGTACCATTCTCCAATGCAGTTAGTGTATCCAAGAAAATTACCAGCAGCGAAGAGAGAAAGCGCCTGCTTCGTCTTATACAATCAATCAAGCCTGAAAATTTTGGCGTTATCATACGCACTGTTGCCGAAGGAAAAGAGGTGGCAGAACTCGATCGCGATCTGCGGTCTGTTGTAAAAACCTGGGAAGAAGGAATGTCGCGTTTAGTTGCGGCGAATCCACGAGACAAAATTATCGGCGAACTCGATAAAACATCTTCACTGTTGCGCGATATGTTGAACGAATCGTTCGACAATGTTCATGTAGATGACAAAAAGATCTACGAAGATGTAAAGAGTTTCATTCGCAACATTGCACCCGATAAGGAGAAAATTGTAAAACTCTATAACGGGAAAGCAAAGATATTCGAGCACTATGGAATTGAACGCCAAATCAAGTCGGCGTTTGGCCAGACCGTTAGCTTAAGAGCAGGAGGATATCTGATCATCGAACACACCGAAGCTCTCCATGTGATAGATGTAAACAGCGGCAACAAGTCAAACCGGGAGGAAAACCAGGAAACAACCGCGCTATCGGTAAATATGGAGGCTGCCAGGGAGATAGCCCGCCAGTTGCGACTTCGCGATATGGGTGGGATTATAGTCGTGGACTTCATTGACATGAAGAACCCCGAGAATAAGAAGCTCATCTATAAGATAATGAAGGATGAGATGGCAGACGACAAAGCTAAGTCGACTGTTTTGCCACTTTCAAAATTCGGATTGATGCAGATCACACGCGAGCGTGTGAGACCTCAGATGAATATTGCTACCAAGGAAGTTTGTCCTACGTGCAATGGTACTGGTAAGATTACGGCGTCCATCCTGGTTTCGGACCTCATCGAAAAGAATATTGAGCATTTGTTCGTGAAACAAAATGAACGCAACCTTGTGCTGGCAGTTCATCCATACCTGCATGCTTACTTTACGCAGGGACTTATTTCACAACGGATGCGCTGGTATTTCAAATACAAAAAATGGGTGAGCCTGGTGAAGGATACTTCAATGGCTATCATAGAGTATAAGTTTCTTAATAGGGAAGGCGAAGAGATCCAACTGACGCAGTAAGTATTATATCGTCATAATTTCGCCTTCTTTCTTCTTCATGAGAGCATCAATCTTTGCAATGAATTCGTTTGTCATTCCCTGAACGCGTTCCTCAGCATTTTTTACGTCGTCTTCGGATACTCCTTTTATGCGCTTAAGCTCTTCGTTAGTTTCCTTCCTTACGTTCCGAACACTGATCCGACCATGTTCACATTCGTGACCCACCTGCTTTACAAGTTGTTTTCTTCTTTCTTCAGTTAGCATGGGGATATTGATGATCACTTGTTGACCGTCATTCTGAGGATTAAGACCAAGATTAGCGTTCAGAATTGATTTTTCAATTTCAGGGATCATCCCTTTCTCCCACGGCTTGATAAAAATTGTCCGCGCGTCTGGTGTTGTCAACGATGAAACCTGGTTCAAAGGTGTATTAGCACCATAGTAAGAAACCATAATTCCATCAAGCATAGATGGATTGGCTTTCCCAGCCCTGATTTTGCCGAGCTCGTGGACAACGTGTTGCAACGCTTTGTTCATCTGGCTCCTAGCCTCATCCAGGTATAATTCAATTTCTTCCATAAAAACTCAGGTTAAGATTATATGGTAATGTTAATGATCTCAGCTGATCAAAGTTCCGGCATCCTCACCTTTCACAACTTTAAGCAGGTTCCCTTTCTTATTCATATCAAATACAATGATTGGAAGGTTGTTCTCCATGCATAGTGTGAAGGCTGTCATGTCCATTATATTCAGGTTTTTTTCATATGCTTCCTGGAAAGAAAGCTTGTTGTAACGAACAGCATCTGGAAATTTTTCAGGGTCCTTTGTATAAACGCCGTCCACCCTGGTTCCCTTTAACACGACGTCAGCTTGCAGTTCAACTGCTCGCAAGCTGGCTGTAGAATCTGTAGTAAAGTATGGATTACCGATGCCGGCACCGAATATTACAATCCTCCCTTTTTCCAGGTGCCTGATCGCGCGACGTCTTATAAACGGCTCACAAACCTGTTCCATTTTGATTCCAGACATTAGGCGGGTGTACATTCCGTGCCGTTCAAGAGAACTTTGAAGCGCCATTGCATTGATCACAGTCGCAAGCATTCCCATATAGTCACCTTGTACACGATCGATCCCAAGGGCTTCAGCCTGTCCGCCTCTGAAAATATTTCCACCACCGATAACAATTGATAATTGGATACCGGCATCCTTAACTTGTTTTATTTCTGCACAATACTGTTCCAGTACAGCCGGATCAATATTTGTGCTTTTCGAGGACCCCTGAAGAGCTTCTCCACTTAACTTTAACAGAATGCGTTTGAATTTCATGAAAAATTTTTTGGTGGCGCAATATATTCAGAAAGCGGCAAGGTTTAAAAAGTGCAACTGTCAAAACTTTTCCTTAAGAGAGCCACCTTCCTTAGAATTCAATTAGTATCTGATTCTTTTCGACGCTGTCACCTTTCGCGACTTTCACAGATGCCACAACGCTTTCTGCTGTTGCCTTTATCATATTTTCCATTTTCATCGCCTCAAGGATAAGGAGTGCGTCACCAGGCTTGACATGGTCACCTGGTTTAACTCGCAGATCGACAATAAGGCCGGGCATGGGTGCTTTAATATGATTTGCCTTACCGCCGAGGCCATTGTTAAGACCCATCTTCTCCAGCAGAAGGTCGAATTTATCTTTCAGCGCGACAGAGTAATTCTGTCCATTGATTTTTATAATAAATGATTTTGTGATCGGATCTGATTTAATTACCTCAGCGCGATAACTTTTATTTTTTATAAGAAGGTGAAAATATCCGTTTGAAATTTTCACAACATCCCACTCAACCGCGTTGCCATCGACTGTCAGCAGATTGTTTTTACTGTCGATACTAAAATCTTTCTGGTTTACAGTCGCTTTATACATTTCAGCGTGGTTTAGGCGTCCGAAGAAACATCAGTTCTTACCGGGATTAAATGCCAATTCTTCAAAAACTAACTAAAAAACTTGTCATTGTAAAAAATGTGCGCATAACTTTGCATGTCCAAAAGACAAGGGGTGCCATAAAACAACGGGCTGAGATCATACCCAAAGAACCTGATGCCGGTAATGCGGTCGAAGGGAAGGCAAGCTGCCTTTTTAGGCAGGGTTAAACGTAAGCAGGTGCATTCCCCTGTGCGCTGCGGGTTTAAACCAAAGTTAACAAATGTTCAAGTTGATTCATTTCGTCGCAGCTATGCTGCTGACCATGGGTGCTTACGCACAAGAGTTTTCAATTACTGGAAGTGTGCGCGACGCGCGGCAGAACGAAACATTAAATGGTGCTACTGTTCAATTGGCGGGAAGTGAATATTTCGCGGTAACGGATGAAAGCGGAAGATTCCTGATCGCGAACGTGCCTGCGGGTAATTATACCGTTGTAGTTCGGTTTCTCGGTTTTACACCGGAAGAACGCATAATAAATGTAACAAGTGATACGGAGCTGTCAATCGAATTGTCACCATCGGTGCAAATGACTGAAGAAGTTGTTGTATATGCTACTCGTGCACATGAGAAAACACCCACCACATTTACACATATTGATAAGCAAACTATCGAGAAGCAAAATTTCGGTCAGGATATTCCAATGCTTCTTAATTGGACGCCGTCGATGGTTACAACTTCCGATGCTGGTGCCGGAGTTGGATATACCGGATTGCGTATACGCGGAACAGACGCGTCGCGAATCAACGTAACCGTTAATGGTATTGCACTCAACGATAGTGAATCTCAAGGTGTTTTCTGGGTGAATACACCAGACCTTGCATCTTCGATTCAAAGCATTCAGATTCAACGCGGAGTCGGAACTTCAACAAATGGAGCTGGTGCATTCGGAGCTACAGTAAGTGTGCAGACAGATAAACTATCGCGAGATCCATATGTAGAAGGCACCGCATCCTTCGGATCGTTTAACACGCAACGATACACGTTCAAAGGAGGAACCGGCTTAATCAAAGACCGCTGGTCAGTTGACGCCAGGGTTTCAAAAATAAAGTCGGACGGATTTTTACGACGCGCATCGTCTGATCTCAACTCTTATTACCTCAGTGGAGCGTATCATGGTGAAAAGACTATTGTAAAGGCTATTGCCTTCGGTGGCCATGAAGAAACCTACCAGGCCTGGAACGGTGTGGATAAAGAGACAATGGATGTTGACCGTCGCTTTAATTATTCCGGAGCCATTTATGACGACGCCGGGAACATCGTAAGGTTTTATGATCGCGAAGTTGATGACTATCGTCAAGACCATTATCAATTGCATGCGTCGCAGCAACTCTCGGCCTACTGGAATGGGAACCTCTCGTTTCACTACACACGTGGTAAGGGATACTTCGAACAATACAAGCAGGATGAAGACTTCGAGGACCTTGGACTTCCTCATGTGACAATCGGAGACGAAACTATTGAATCAAGCGATGTTATCGTTCGACGATGGTTGGATAACGACTATTACGGAACAACATTTTCAGCAAATTATACCAAAAACAAAACAGAGCTGAC
>JAEZBX010000204.1 GCA_023412765.1 Bacteroidota bacterium | reverse complement strand
GTCGTCCACCCATGGAGACGCAGGCAATAGAGACTTCTCTAAAAGTCAAGTATCCCAACGTGTAAAACTGTCATGGCGGCGAAAGTTTGAAGGCACTATAAATCTGGGCGCATCGTTTGGAGATGATGGCACAATTTACATTACTACCAGTGGAGACGGATGTCACGTCTATGCGCTTGATAAGGCTACTGGCGAGACAAAGTGGTGCAATGATGAGTTGAATGAATTTGCAGTCGCATCAGGAGTATTAATTGACAGGGACCAAAGACTTTTCATTGCAGACAACCAGCGGATGTATGCGCTCGATAAAAATGGTAGTACGATCTGGAAAGCCGATATCGACGGCTTTCCTTTTTCTGCTCAATTTACGCAGACAGGACGGCTGATATTTGTCACTCATATAGGAACCATTTACGTGCTTGACCGAAAATCCGGAAGGACTGTTCTTCCACCAACAAAACTCTCTGAGGACCGCAAGTTACCTGCGTTTGATCCGCGTGCGTGTATGCGAGGAACAGAAGATTGTCCAAGTGCAAATACACCGGCATTTGACCCATTGAGTGGGAATATGTACTTCACTTTCTGGTATCCAGGAGCCTCAGGCGCGGCGTTGATTGCTATGCGATATAACGAAGCGCCTGATCCTTCCCTTGAGATGCTCTGGCAAAATGATGATTTGCCCGGTGGAAGTGCGTCGAGTCCTGATATTTCTGCAGACGGTAGCACCGTGTATGTGAATGATAACGTTAGCTCAATCCACGCCATAGATACACGCACTGGTACTTTGCGATGGTCTTTTGATATCGGATACGCTACTGGCGGAAGTCAGTCGACCTCACCAGATGGATACATTATGCCAGGTGGGGGTGACGGAGCAAAAATGATGTGCCTGCGCGATGACGGGAACAAAGCAACACTTGTGTGGCAATCTGATACGCTGGAGAACCGGGGCATCGTCACTCAGGCTGTCGGAAACCTTGCACTTGCCACCCTGAAGATTGGAACATTCCAGTATGAATTGGCAATAATTGACGTGCGTGATGGAACAATCTACGACAAAAATACTATGCCTGGCAAACCACTGTTCTCGGTAGGAACAACGGTGGGTAACGATGGATTGATCTTAGTTCCAACATTTAACGGTTATTTATATGCCTTTGAGGAAGAGTATTGACCAAAATTTTGGCATCGGCACCTTATACCTTATACCCTATTCCTCTCTTCGGAACCCCTCGAAAATAACAAAGGATTATCTAACTTTTTTTGAGTCTTTCTGCCACGAGTCCCGTCAATACAATGTGATTTAATAATCACTTAAAATGATGTTCAACTTAAACTACGGATTATGGAATCAAAATTTGATCCCGGGTGCTGTGACGGTAATTGCTGCGGTGGCAGTACATCCGGTTGCTGCTAAAAAAAGTGAGAGCAAGGCAGCCCTTGCTCTCATTTAGTTACATCCACATGGAAGTGGGTTTTCACAGGAAATTGGATTCCCATATGAATCGACCTTAATTCGGTAGGCCGCAACCATTTTTTCTTTCAGCATTTGTCGGGCTCTCTGAACACGTGACTTTAATCCTGAATAAGAAATATTTAGTATTTGAGAAAGTTCCACCTGTGACTTTTCTCTCAATTCAGACAGTTCAATAGCTTCCCGGTATTTGTCGGGAAGCGTTGCAATCATTTCACGCAAACACAACGATAGACAATCGCTTAAAGTTACTCCATCGCTATTCCAATCCAAGTCGGCGGCTTGTATCGTCTTTGCCATTCGTCGGAAATGATCGGTTATTGCATTTTTTGCAATACGAAATATCCATGCTGGAATTTTGTCCTTCTCTCGCAATTGCGAAAGCTTGTCATGAACTTTTATGAATACATCATGAACAATATCTTCTGCCAATGATTTGTCCTTCGTATAGCGAAGAACAAAACCCATCAATCGATCTTGCGTTTCATTCCAAATCTTAACCTCAGCCGAATTCATAATCTTTTATGATATGTATTTTGCAACGAAATCTTTGCAGAAGTCTTTTATCAAATCTCTCGTTGCTCTAAACTTAGCAAGCACTTCTTCGTCACTTCCGGTCTCTTTCGCTGGATCAGGAAAATTATAGTGAAATCTAGTGGCCCGGCCCGGAATTACAGGGCATCGTTCCTTGGCGTTATCGCAAACGGTAATGATAAAATCAAACTCAATTGAAAGATACTCTTCAACGTTGTTGGAGGTATGTTCGGAAATATCGATACCATCCTCTTTCATGATATATATTGCCTTTGGATTCACCCCATGGGTTTCTACTCCGGCGCTCTTCACCATCGCTTTCTCGCCCGAAAAATGTCTTAGATATCCCTCGGCCATCTGGCTTCGACAGCTATTTCCCGTACAGAGAACTAATATTTTCTTCATGCGATGCGACGAACCATGACTGCTGCTGATACTGGACAAACCGATGAGAACTCTGATGATAATTTAATTTCGAGAGGAACCGCATCTCTTTCAATTTCTGAGAACCCCATCTTCAGAAAAAATTCACGAGCTGTCTCGGTTAACAGATATACTTCGTGAGCACCTCTCGTTTTTAGCCTATCCAAGAGGTCATTCACAATCTCTTTTCCAATTGATTTACCACGCATGCACTCCTCCACTGCTACAGATCTTAGCAGTGCATAGTTTGAATAGAACTCTAGCCCACCAGAGCCAACCATTGTTCCGGTTTGGTCATGATAGCTAACAAACAGGTTATCCGAATGCCGGATATCTTCATAGGGTAGGCTGTTCACGCGGAGAAGCTCAACAACCTTCTCTAAAGATTTTTGATCGGTAATAACACGAGCATCCATAAAATTTCAATTGCAACATCCTGGCGAACAGCACGCAGCTTTGTCCATGGCTTTCTCACCGTAGAGAGTAATACTAAGTATTTTTGATCTCATGTGAAAAGTTGATAGCTCCTCTTTTGGTAAGTACGCTGCCAGGATATCGTCAGGCAATATTATTTCCTTCTCTTTCTGGAGGATAACATTTACAAAGCCCGCTTTCCTTACCAGGTCAAGATATGCTTGTTTTTGGATAGCTCCAGAAACGCAACCTGCATACAGTTCAGCAGTCTTCTTTAAGTCATCAGGTAACTCACCTTCCAACACAATATCTGAAACACTGAAGTGTCCGCCAGCTTTCAATACCCGGTACATTTCCTCAAAAGCCTTTTGTTTGTTGGGAACAAGGTTCAATACGCAATTGCTAACAACAACGTCCGCCGTTTCAGAAGCCAAGGGCAGGTTCTCAATGTCTCCCAATCGAAACTCTACATTATTGAATCCAAGTTTGCTGACGTTAAGCCTTGCTTTCTCAATCATCTTCTCAGTCAGATCAATTCCAATGACCTTGCCTCTTTCACCAGTTTGGGAACGTGCAACAAAGCAATCATTACCCGCACCAGAACCGAGGTCTACTACGGTATCGCCCTCCGATATTTTTGCAAATTGGGTAGGCAACCCACACCCTAGTCCAAGGTCGGCGTCCGATACATAGCCATTCAACTTTGAATAATCATCGGCCATTATTGCGTGATCGACAGTGCTACACCCGAATGCTCCGCAACAACTTGACGCATTGGTTTCCTTAGACTGTTCTGCAATCTGAGAATACTTTTCTCTGACCAGCTCCTTCAATTGTTCCGTGTTATTTGTTTCTTTCATCGTAATATTGCGATAGAGTTGAGTAAAAAATTTTAACAGCAATTTTGACCTTGATAAGTTTCGAAAAGATCACCGATCATTTTCCTCGCCTTGTTCCATGCCTTTTCGTCAATACAATAGCAGATGCTCGGACCATCAATGTCTCCCTTAATCAATCCCACCTTTTTTAATTCACGGAGGTGTTGGGAAACGGTAGATTGAGACAACGGCAATTCATCTACAATATCACCACAAATGCACGCTTTCGTTTTAATCAAGAACTGAAGTATGGCAATTCGAGCTGGGTGTCCCATTGCCTTTGCCAGAGTAGCAAGGTCGTTTTGTGTCTTAGTAAAGTCTTCGGTTTTGGAAAGCCCCATAGTGCAATTAATCGTAATATTACGATTAAAGTTTCGCTTTCCAAAAAAAAAGATTCATATCAGCAATCAGAATAGTTTCCGGTTGTTGCCATGTTTAAGAAGCGCATTAGTATAATAGTCAGTAGCTTAGGCTGGTAGTGACAGGCCTACCTGGAGTACATTATTTTGATAGAAGTAATTTCCCTTATCCACCGCGCCGGTCTCTTATCCGACGGATTGACAAGACGAAACGGACCATCACCCTTTGGAAGAAGTTTTCCATCAACATGAGTTGTTAACAGCACTGTATTCGAGCTAAATTCAGGATCGATTTCCGCAAGTGCGTATAGCACCTGGTAATTATCAGCTGCGGTAACAAGCACATATTTCACTAAGTTTTCGCCCCGCAAGTTTTGACCGAGGGTTACTCCTGCCGAATCAAGGACTACCGACAGCAGTGTACCTTTGTAAATGTGTTCCTTTCCTTCACGGTCCTTCGTTTTGACTTCAGTTGATGGATAATGTTCGAGATCTGTCAAAGTTAGCTTCAAAGGTTTCTGCACTTCGCCTTCTATGGAAATAGATTGCGAATGAGCTATTGCCACCATCGCTAATACGAACCCAAGGCATAGTATAATCTTTGATGTTTTCATAATGCTTCATTTTTGTTCTATTAGTTCGTTGCAGGATCTGCAAAATCAGGATTATTGATAAAATCATTGTCTGTCAGTGCATGGAGAAAGGTTACGATATCCGCCTTTTCCTTGTCGGACAACCTTAGCCCTAAAGCACCTCGTTCATTGCTTACTTCGCCAATAAACGGACTCAGCGTTTCGGCAGGCTGAATGTGGGCACTATAATGATCAAGCACTTCTTCCAGGGTGTTAAATCTCCCATCATGCATGTAGGGTGCCGTGAGAGCAATGTTCCTAAGCGATGGCACTCTGAACCTCCCTTTGTCTGATTCGGCTCCAGTGATCGCCTCTCTCCCAGAGTCAATTGATACTGAATCAAGTCCATTGTTATGAAAAAGATCACTGAATGTTTTCGGTAAACTGTGGCAGTGCACACAATTTGCTCCACGGATATTTTTTTCAGGTTGTGGTCCAGTTAAGAAAAGCTTTAATCCATTTAATTCTGATTCGGAAAGCGCTGTTTCTCGCCGTAGGTATTTATCATATTGTGAATTCGCCGAGATCAATGTCCTTTCGAACTGAGCCAATGCCTTAACGATTCTCTCGCCATTAATCTCAGTTGTGCCGAAGGCTTTTTCAAACATCTCAGCATACACTTTCATTGATGACAACTTTATACTTGAGGTTTGAAGTGACTGTCCCATTTCATGTGGATCGGTTAATGGTACATTAGCCTGCGCCTCCAGATTTGATGCCCTTCCATCCCAAAAAAGATTTCGGACCCATAAGAGGTTGCTCAACGACATTGAATTTCGTTTCGTCTGTGTTCCATCAACGCCAATACTAAATCGCATTCCATCAGTAAATGCGAGTTGTTGTCTATGGCATGTTGCGCAGGAAACTTTATTGTTTGCAGATAATCGTTCCTCGTAAAACAGCATTCTTCCCAGCGCAACTCCCTCCTTTGTCATAGGATTGTCTTCCGGGATGATGAATCTGCTTCCAAAATTTACAGGATATTTTAACTCATAAGGTTCCGTTTTGAATACATTCTCTTTACCTATAGAAGCACTTATCAAACAAAAAAGAGAACAAAAAAATATTAATCGGCTTAACCTCCTCCTGCAACTAATAAATCGCTTAGCCTTATTGTCGACATTCACTGCCTTCAGAGTTTTCTAAAAACTACATTTACAAAGAAATTACGACCTGCTTCTGGAAAACCTTCTACAAGACTATAGTTCTTGTCAAACATATTATTGATGCCACCCTCAAGCATGATAAATTTATGAATCCAGACCGATCCCTTCGTATTCACAAGATTATACCCTGGGGCATAAGTTCCGTAACTTGTGCTGTACCGCTTACTATTATTCTCAACACTAACAACAATATTCGCGCGCTCCAAAAATTCATAGTCAATATATCCGAACGTTTTGTGGTTGGGAACATTAGTGAAAAGCAGAGCCGGATTTGATTTATTCTTTCTCCGGATGTACGAGTAGTTTGCACCAAGCCGCAGCCCTTTAGCAATTATATAGTTTGCATTCAGCTCATAACCATAAAACAATGCATCCCCTGCATTTTGCAATTGAAACCGGCCGGGCTCAACATTATCCACCTGCTGAATGATATCAGATATTTCACTCCTATAGACGCTGACCTGAACCGATAGCCCATCCGTGATTTTTCCGTTATAAGTAATGTCATAATTCATTGCCACCTCAGCATGAAGATCAGGATTCGGTATCGCCTGACCCATCCTGTAGGAATACCTGTCTTTCAGTGTTGCAAATCGCGTCTTCCGAGCAAGTGTGCCGGTCAACGAATGGCTTGCACTGATGTCATAGAAAATTCCTAATTGTGCATTCACAGCGCTGCTGCTATTGGAAGGGAAATCCATGATCTCCTGGGACTGCGCGTTGTAATCTTGCGCTTTAGCACTGTTGCGACTGTTGTAGCTTACTCCGGGAACGAATGTAAAAGTGCCTAGCCTGTAGGAGTCCTCAACGCCAATTGAAAATGTGTTGTCAACAAACTTCCTTTGAGGTTCGCCTGCGTTATTCTCCCGATGAACATCCTGCTTCGCTTGTACGGATAGCTTAAATACATTGTTGGTGAAAGCCTTTGACTCCCATTCAACATTGCCCCCATTAGTGTAGTCGTCATAGTAGCTTTTAAACGCGTAAGGCCTTGTAATGGAGGTGTAGGTTGTATCATCATAGCTAAACAATTCATTCAAGAAAGTGTCGTGATAAAGTCTGGCCTTGACTGTACTATTACCGCCCATTGAAAAATTGCCTATTGCATACACGCTTTGCTTATTCCACTTGGGCCACTGCCAGAATCGTGCACGAATATTGGCATCAGACCCAAGATAAGGTGGAGTTCCTTTTTCACTCTGTTGATTCACATATCCAACAGCAACTTCTATATTTTTGGTCGGTGCAAATCCAACTTTGAAGTTCAATTTCCTGTCATCTCGATACGCGTTCTCACGATCATCATCGGGTTGATATCTTTGAGGCATAAAGTCATCAGACATCGGAAAGTTGTTTTGTCTCAGCTGTGAGATACCTAATTGAAAGTAAACCTTCCCGAAGTTGGATCCTGCATTTACATTCCATCGATAGCCTTCTCCACTAAAAGCGCCTATCCTGCCATTGATCTCGAACCTATTTACAGGCCTTCTCGAGACGAGATTGATCGCTCCACCCATAGTATTCGGCCCATACATAATGGATGAAAATCCCTTTGAGACATTTATTTCCGCCAAATCAAATGTTGTAAATCGTCCCATGTCTACATAACCATCATAAGGGACATACACTGGAATTCCATCAATAAAGACTGGTATTTGTCTAAGGTCAAAACCCCTGACGTAAACAACAGATTCATTGCGTGGTCCAACGTTAGCCAACGAAATACCGGGCAAGGCGTTAAGTGCATTCGAGACGTCAACGCGATTAAATTTGTCAAGTTGCTCAGCAGTAATTCTGCTTGTGCTGTCAAAGGTCCGAGTATCAGAAATAACGATTTCCCCTAACTGAAACACACGATGGGTAACGGAAGTGGAATCGGTCTGGCCAAACGCCAACAGCGGCAAAGCTAAAAGAAAGAGAATAAAGGTTCGGTTCATTTTTCGATATGTACGATTATACATATCGCTAATATATCGACTACGAAGTAGCCAGGAAAGCAGTGACGCAAAAATTTGCACAAAAAGCAGGATAAACCCGTCGAACCCCGGTTATTGACGGACACATTATACATGCTTTAGGATATCCTTGTCCTTTTCGCAGTGACTAAGGGGAGTACTTCAAATATTCTTGAATACAAATTCTGTCTCCCAACATAGTTAGACAACAAGCAGCACGAAAGAGCACCTTGCGCGATTATATCCATAAATTCTGTAACGGGTTAAGGGAATTATATAATTCCTAAACCGGTTAAAAGGGTAATTTTGCTTTCCAATGACTACACTTTACATCAAAAATATGGTCTGCAACCGCTGTGTGATGGTGGTGAAGCAGGAATTAGAACGACAAGGTTTGCATCCTAAAAGGGTTTCTTTAGGAGAGGTGGTTATTGAAGAAAATGAGCTGAGTGACGAACAACAGGATAAGCTGGACGCTTCCTTGATTAACCTTGGGTTTGAACGAATCGATGATCGCAAAGCACGACTAATTGAATCGTTGAAGAACAAAGTTATCCAGATGATACACCACACCGACAGGGTGGATCTGAAAGTAAACTGGTCAAGCTTATTATCTGAAGAACTCCACTACGAATACAATTATCTAAGCAACCTATTTTCAAGCGTTGAAGGAATAACACTCGAACAATACATTATTCGACAAAAGATCGAAAAGGTAAAAGAGCTATTGTTCTATGATGAACTTAATCTCAGCGAGATTGCTAACCGGCTGGGATATAGTAGCGTTGCCCATTTGTCTGCGCAGTTCAAGAAAGTTACCGGCTTCACTCCTTCCGAGATGAAAAAATCTCGCAATATTGATCAGAACAGGAAACCCCTGGATTCGATTTCTTAAGACTCGGTAACAGTACACAGAATTTTCTCGGACCAAAATAGCCTGTCTGGTCGGAATCATATAAATCAAAGGAGGTAAAGTGTAAAACGGTACCCCCGTTTTCATTGTATTATTGTATCGGTAAGAGATGAAGATTATGGCGGCAACAATTGAAACTAAAAGCGAAAAATTAGGCAAAAACCAATATACACGGGAGACTTTTCCCGTACTTGAAATGACTTGCGCTGCTTGTGCGGTTAGTGTAGAGTCGATGTTGAAATCTACAGCGGGTGTGAAGGATGCGGGGGTCAATTTTGCAAATCAAACAGCGTGGGTAGAGTATGACACTAAAACAACGAAGCCATCCGATCTGCAAAACTCTGTAAGATCTATTGGATACGATCTGGTTGTCGATGTTGATGATCCGCAGGCAGTCCAGGAAGAATCACAACGAAAACATTACGAAGAAGTAAAAAGCAGAACAATCTGGGCTTCCATCCTATCCATCCCAGTGGTAATTATCGGTATGTTCTTTATGGATATGCCTTACGCAACTTATATATCGATGGTGCTATCGGCACCTGTCGTATTTTATTTTGGGAGAAACTATTTCGTGACGGCATGGAAACAGGCACGTTACCTAAAGGCAAACATGGATACGTTGGTAGCGCTTTCTACCGGTATTGCATTTCTGTTCAGCGCATTCAATACGTTCTTCCCCGATTTCTGGCACGAACGTGGAATGCACGCACATGTTTACTATGAGGCAGCTGCAGTCGTTATTGCTTTTATATCATTGGGAAAACTTCTTGAAG
>JAEZBX010000319.1 GCA_023412765.1 Bacteroidota bacterium | reverse complement strand
ATCAGTTGTCAGCTGACAGCTTCGCAGAACGCAAAACGCATAAAGCACAACGTAACGTCTACGCCTCTACGAATTTCTCTTCGAGGTAGGTGGTTACAAGCTTAGATAGTGCGACCTTTCCGGCCCTATAAGGGCCCAAGCACCACCTCAGGACCAGGACTTCAGTCCTGGGTCTGAATCGATCCACATATCACAAGCTTTGCTCGAGCCGACCGACCCGATTATCGGGTACCTTTAGATCACCTTGAACTTTATCCGTTAAAAGTTATAAGTTATTCGTGGGAGTGGAATCTGGGTGTGCGCTCGATTGTTTTACGCACAAACTCCAATCGAGCCGACCGCTCACCTGATCACCGCTTACCGATTACCTTTTTAATCCCACCACGGCAACGGCAACTCCAATTCCTTAACCGAAGGAATAATTAAATCAGGTTTGAAAGCGAAATGCGAAACATCTTCCTTGCGTGAAACGCCCGACAAGACCAAAATTGTTTTATAACCCATTTGAACACCACCTTGGATATCGGTGTCCATCGTATCACCAATAACGGTTGTCTGCGCGGTCTCAAGTCCGATAAACTTTCTTGCGGATCTCATCATAACTGGCCCCGGCTTACCGACTACAAATGCTTTTGCACCTGTAGCCTCCTCGATCATAGCGGTGGTTGCTGCAATACCAAGGTTGTTCCAGCCAGTTTTTTTCGGCGACGGATCACGATTTGTCGTAATGAATTTTGCTCCCGCCAGGATCAAGTCAACGGCGCGCTGAACCATTTCCAACGTAAAATTTCTGCCTTCACCCAACACAACAAAATCCGGGTCAGTCTCCACTAATGTAAGTCCGTGGTCGTGCAGGCTGCTCAGTAAGCCTCCTTCACCGAGGACGTATGCAGTTCCACGTGTGCTTTGACTTGCTAAAAATTTCGCAGTAGCCATTGCGCTGGTATATACATGATCCTCTGTGACGTCGATGCCAAGCTTCCTCAGCTTTCTCACGGTTTCAAGCGGTGTGCGTTGACTGTTGTTAGTCATGAAGGTGAACGGGATTTTTTCCTTGATCAACCTGTCAATAAATGCATCCGCGCCAGGAATCATGACATCCCCGCCATAAATAACCCCATCCATGTCTATTAGAAGGCCATTTTTCATCTTTTAGCAATGTTTAGTTACTGCAATGTATAGAAACAAAGACCGCGCGGCACAAAATTTTGCGCGATGATCCTAAATTTTCTTTGGTACTTTAGAAAAAGAACCTGACTTTTAATGGCTAAAATTTCAATCGATGGAGAATTGCTGAAATGGTGCTCTAAAAAATGATTTGAAATTCGCTAA
This sequence comes from Bacteroidota bacterium, assembly GCA_023412765.1. GTDB lineage: Bacteria > Bacteroidota > Bacteroidia > Cytophagales > Cyclobacteriaceae > Chryseolinea. Next base: position 46,532 of record JAEZBX010000319.1, on the reverse strand, counting down.
ACCAACCACCCAATAGAAACCAATGCAAAAACTGCAATCTACCGACTATGTAGTCTTTCTAATTTATTTCGTAATAGTAGCGGGATATGGTTATTGGATCTACCATCGAAAGAAGAAAGCCCAAACTGATTCCAAAGACTTTTTTCTTGCTGAAGGATCACTTACCTGGTGGGCTATTGGCGCATCATTAATTGCATCCAATATCTCTGCAGAACAATTCATAGGTATGTCGGGCTCCGGTTTTAAAATGGGGCTTGCAATTTCCACCTATGAGTGGATGGCCGCAGCGACGCTCATCATTGTTGCCATCTTTTTTATCCCGGTGTATCTGAAGAATAAGATCTACACCATGCCGCAGTTTCTTAACCAAAGGTACAACGGTACGGTGGCGATGATCATGGCGATCTTTTGGTTGTTGCTCTACATTGTTGTCAACCTCATGTCTATACTATATCTGGGTGCGCTCGCTATAAGTGGTATCACAGGGTTCAACATCTATCTCTGTATTTTCATGCTGGCAATATTTTCTATTTTCATCACGCTTGGTGGAATGAAGGTAATCGGATATACCGATGTTATCCAGGTTTTCTTCCTAGTGTTGGGTGGACTGGTAGCAACCTATATTGCCTTGAATCTGGTTGCACAAGAGGCAGGACAAGAAGGCCTCCTCACCGGATTCAGATTGTTGCAATCAGAGGCTGACGATCATTTTCATATGATCTTTGATCGCGACAATCCTAATTACATGGATCTGCCGGGGCTTACTGTATTGATCGGCGGAATGTGGATCACGAATCTTAACTACTGGGGTTGCAATCAATATATTACCCAACGTGCTTTAGGTGCGGATCTTGTGACAGCACGCAATGGAATCCTGTTCGCCGCATTCTTGAAATTGCTCATGCCGGTGATCGTAGTGTTGCCTGGAATCGCTGCTTTTGTATTACATCAGAAGGGATATTTCGCAACGGAGATGCTAGACTCAAAAGGAATTATCGATGTTAATAAGGCATATCCCTCGCTGTTGAACTTGTTGCCAACTGGACTAAAAGGGCTTGCGTTTGCCGCACTCACTGCTGCGATCGTCGCTTCACTCGCTGGAAAGGCCAACAGTATCGCTACCATATTTACATTGGATATTTATAAGAAAGCTATCAATCAGGAAGCTTCTGAAACTAAGATGGTTTGGCTTGGCCGGCTTTCAGTAATAGTATCCATTTTACTTGCCGTCCTGTTGTCGCTGCTGGTTGGCGAAAAACTGATGGGAGAAGGTAAGCAAGGATTTCAGTACATCCAGGAGTACACGGGATTTGTTTCACCTGGGATATTCGCCATGTTCATACTCGGCTTTTTCTGGAAACGCACAACATCGAATGCTGCGCTGTTCGCTACCGTTGGCGGATTTGTGTTCTCCTTAATTCTAAAAGTGCTTCCTCGCTTTGCCGATCTTTCATTTCTTGAATACTTCAATTTCGCGAAACTAAATTCCGACGGTGTGTATGAGATACCGTTCCTCGACCGCATGGGATTTGTATTTATCTTCTGTGTGATAGGAATGAGCATCATTACCAATATTGAAAACCGTAGAGGTGTTAAACCAAATGGTTTGATCGTAGAGAAGAGCATGTTTAAAATGTCGCCGGGCTTCGCAGCCGGTTCTCTTTTGGTTCTGGGGATACTGGTTGCCTTGTATACAGTTTATTGGTAAGTAGAGCCTCCTGAAAAAGAAGGATAGGGTACTAAGTCGAGGCACGTCCTCTGATCTCTGCCGGTGCGGTGGCCCGGTCGAAATGCGGGGGTGGCCCGGAAAGTGCGTTCGCCAGCATATTTCGACACACCCTTTTCTTTTTGGAACTTTTTCTTTTGGGTGAGCAAAAGAAAAAGTGGATAGGTACAACAACTTTATCAATCAACGATAACAGGAGTAAGTGCATGGGGAAATTAAGATCGGGTCCTTTTTTCTCGCACGTATTGTATCTAAGGCTCCGTAGAAGTTTCTCTATTTAGACTTAATACAGCGTTTTGATTTTTATTTTCACTTCAGCAAGCCCTAAGTATAGATTTTATTCGCACGAAAGCCACGGTGAAGTGCCGTGGCTTTTTTATTTTTATATATGAATCGCATCGACAGGTTAACCGCCATCCTCATCCAAATGCAAACAAAACGCATTATTAAGGCTGAGGAAATTGCGGATCGTTTCGAAATCAGTTTGCGTACGGTTTACAGAGATGTGAAAGCCTTAATGGAAGCCGGCGTTCCCATCGGTTCAGAAGCTGGAAAAGGATATTTTATTGTGGATGGATATCACCTTCCTCCCGTAATGTTTACTCAGGAGGAAGGCAGTGCGATGTTATTTGCCGGCAAGCTGGTCGAAAAGATGACAGACAATTCGATAAGGAAAGAATTCGATTCTGCTCTTTTAAAAATTAAGGCAGTCCTTAATGAATCTGAAAAAAATCATCTTGAAAATCTGCATTCGCATATCGAAGTAAAGAACATGCCGCATGACCAGCCGCCTTTTCCCAATCATTTTCTGACATCCATTCAGAAAGCAGCGGTTGACAAAGAAGTAGTGCGGATCGAGTATGCAAGTAATTATGCCGAAGAACTTACAACCCGTGATGTCGAACCAATCGGATTATTTTACTACAGTAATGCCTGGCATCTTATAGCATGGTGCCGACTACGGTCGGGCTACCGGGACTTCAGAACAGATCGTATTAAAACTTTAAAGACGATTGGGACAAAATTTGATTCGAGAAACTTGCTGTCATTGCAGGAATATCTCGCGACAGTTGTGCAGGGAAACAGAGAGGTTGAAAAAGTTGTCGTATTGTTTGACAAAAGAGATGCGAAGTATGTGGGCCATGTGAAGTATATGTACGGCTATGCATCCGAGGAAGAACTCGACACAAAAATTCGCATGACATTTCTAACCGGATATTTAAAATCAATTTGCCGTTGGCTACTCATGTTTGGTAGTAGTGTGACAATTGAGCATCCCGTGAAAGCGAAGGAAATAATTGCCGAATTGCTGGAAGAATTGAACTTTCACTATCAACCCCAGGTTTTTTCGCAATGATCTATCTAATAGTGTGAGATTGTGGACATCAGGGAATTCAATATCGAATCGAAAAACCAGTCCGCAGAAAACAAAAAGTTCTTGCAGCGGCTAAAGCAAAAAGATCCCAGATGGGTGGATGATGTATTTCACAATGTTCATGATGATGTCTTTGAAACAACCGATTGCCTGACTTGCGCAAATTGCTGCAAGACAACCAGTCCTATCTTTTACGAAAATGATATCGACAGGATAGCAAGGTTCTTAAGGATGAGGCCGGGAGATTTTATTACTAAATATTTGCGTATTGACGAGGACAAAGACTATGTATTACAATCCGCACCTTGTCCATTTCTTGATAACGAAAATTATTGCACGATCTACGAAGCAAGACCAAAAGCTTGTCGCGAGTATCCACATACCGATCGGAAAAGGATCGTGCAAATTATGGAGCTCACCCATCGGAATACACTAGTTTGTCCAGCTGTGTTTGAAATGGTTGAGCGGTTGAAGAAAATCTCCGGGATTTAATAGATTCGCGACTGAACTAAACCTGGACAAATGCGGAACACGCTCTGCTTTCTCGCGCTATTTCTTTTCAGCGCCTTTGATAACGTCGCGCAACTTCGAATGCCTGCTGTTTTTTCTGATCACATGGTAATTCAACAAAAAACGTCGACGCCAATTTGGGGATGGGCTAACCCGTCACAAAATGTTACAATCAACGTCAGTTGGGACACCACAACGGTCAGAACAAGGGCAAGCAACGGTGCATTCTGGAAAACATCCATTAATACGCCTCCTGCAGGCGGGCCTCACACTATTACAATAAAAGCAGGTAACGATGTAATTACCTTAAATGATGTGTTAGCCGGTGAAGTCTGGCTTGCGTCCGGTCAATCGAATATGGAGTGGAGCATGCAAGCTGCAGGTGATGGCAAGACAATGATAGACCAGATTAATGATGCGCAGATCCGGCTTTTAAACATTCCAAAGTCTTCAGCAAGTACATTACAAGAGCGCGGTGAGGGAGAATGGAAAGTGTGTAATACAAAAAACGTGAAAGGATTCAGTGCAGTTGCGTATTTTTTTGGGAAGAGGCTTAGTGAAGAATTGGGAGTTCCTATTGGACTTATCAATTCCAGCTGGGGCGGTTCTCCTGCGGAAGCATGGTTGCCAGCGGAGAATGTCGAAGGTGATGAAGCTTTACGTACATCTGCCACTAAACTTAACAGCACTCAGCCATGGTCGCCTGTCGAGCCAGGTGTCCTCTTTAATTCTATGATAAATCCGTTGATACCTTTTCGCCTGGCTGGAGCTATTTGGTATCAGGGCGAATCAAATACTGCCTCTCCTGCGACCTATAAGGATCTCATGGAACAACTAATAAAAAGTTGGCGTGAGCAATTCCAATCTGATCTTCCGTTTTATTACGTTCAAATTGCGCCATATAGCGGATATAATGGAGTTGAAGGAACTCTCATACGCGAACAGCAAGTCAAGATGCTGGAAATACCAAAGACGGGAATGGTAGTTATTTCCGACTTGGTTGATGACCTTAAAGACATCCATCCACAATTCAAGAAACCGGTGGGAGAGAGGTTAGCGAATGTCGCCTTGGCGTCTAACTACAACAAGTCAGGTGTAGGATACCAAAGTCCGTTGTACAAATCGATGACAGTAGAGAAAAACAAAATCAGAATCTTTTTTGATCATGCAGATTCTGGACTGCAGTCGAAGGGTGGGGATTTAACAGAGTTTCAAATTGCTGGGGAGGATAAGAAATTTTACCCGGCCAAGGCGAAAATAGATAAAGGAACCATTGTAGTGTCGGCCAAGGAAGTAAAAAAACCTGTGGCGGTTCGGTTCGCCTGGGGAAATGCTTCAATTCCTAACCTCTTTAGCAAAGAAGGATTACCTGTGTCGAGCTTCAGGACAGATACCTGGACGGAATAGGCACAAAAAAAGTACCGCCCCGCACTGCGGGAGGTACTATACATAGGTTAACTCAAAATCTTAAGCTACTTGCGCAGCAAGTTTTTGATTCAGAACCGATTTAGGTACTGCACCGACTTGCTTGTCAACAATCTGACCACCTTTAAACACCAGGAGGGTAGGAATATTGCGCACACCAAACCTCGCGGTAACATTGGGGTTTTCATCAACATTGAGTTTTCCAATGACTGCTTTGCCATCGTAGTCGTTTGCGAGCTCCTCAACTACGGGTCCGATCATCTTACAAGGTCCGCACCACTCTGCCCAAAAGTCGACGAGCACCGGTTTTTCGGAGTTGATAATTTGATCGAAGTTGGCGTCATTAAGTTCAATAGTCTTTCCCATTGGCGTATTATTTTTAAAGTTAATTAGGACTCAAGTATCGAACGCAAAGGTATATTTTTTAGTTCAAAGTGCCACTCGGCATACGGCGAGAGTTCAAACCGGTCTTTCGACAAATGCTCAACTACATTGACTGTCATTAAATTACATCAACCTCAAGCGCCCCAGCTTTCTTCATTTGAACCGCCATGTCGTTGATTGGGTTCACCCTGAATTTTCGTGAGAGAAGGTCGAGACTGATATTTTCCTTGTCATCCTGTATCTTCAAAAAGAGCGGTGTGTTGCCGGCGTAGGCTTGGCACACATCTTCTATAGCCCCGATCATCTCCTGGTTAAGATCAACGGAATTGATTCTTAATTGTACCCCTTTACTTCGTTTGATACCCAGTTCATTCAAAAGCTCAATATTTCTGATCTTCACCTCAATATTTTGCTGGCCCCAGGTATTTTTTATGACTGCACCTTCGATAAAAAGGAACCAACCAAGATTCATGAAATTCTTAAACTTGAGGTAGTCGTCGCCGAAAAGTGTGAATGTATAATTGCCACTATAGTCTTCCAGTGTAAACTTACCAAACGGCTTGCCTGTCTTGGTGGTGCGGTGTTCGACACCTGAAACTATTCCGCCAAGTTTTATCTCGCGTCCCAGTATTGTCTCGAGGTCAACTAACTCGCTACACGCAGTTTTACAAAATGCCTGCATTTCAAATCTAAAATTATCCAAAGGATGACCTGAGATATAAATGCCGACAACTTCCTTTTCAAGATTTAGTTTTTCAATTTCTGTAAAAGGCTCAACGTAATCTAGTTTTGGTTTTGGCATGACTACGCCCGAGCTTCCACCGAACAAACTTACCTGGGCGCTCTGTTGATCCTGTTGTGTTCTCGCAGCATACTTCATAGCCTTTTCCAGCAGATTAACTTCGCCATCCTTTGCAAACACATACTGTCTTCTGTGGATACCGGCAAAGCAATCAAACGCTCCCGATAAAGCGAGACACTCGAATGTTTTTTTCGTGACACTTCTTTGGTTGAGCCTCTGCGCAAAGTCAAAGATGTCTTCGAAAGGACCTTTAGCATCGCGTTCGTTAATAATCGCCTCTACCGCCGCATCTCCGGCACCCTTAATAGCACCAAGTCCAAAACGGATTTCTCCCTCTTTGTTCACTTCGAAATAAACACCACTTTCATTCACATGAGGGCCAAGCACTTTTATTCCCAGGCTTCGGCATTCCTCGATAAAGAAGGTGACGTTTTCAAGGTTGCTTTGAGAGTGAGTCAACACCGCAGCCATATATTCTGCAGGATAATTTGCCTTCAGATATGCAGTGTGATAAGCAATCAATGAATAACATGTGGAGTGCGATTTATTGAAGGCATATTGCGCGAAGGCTTCCCAGTCGGTCCAGATCTTTTCACAGATCTCCGCAGCATGGCCATTATTCTTGCATCCATTGATGAATTTGTCTTTCATCTTATCCAGAACGGCCTTTTGCTTTTTACCCATCGCCTTGCGGAGTACATCAGCATCTCCCTTACTAAAGCCCGCGAGTTTCTGGGATAATAACATTACCTGCTCCTGGTACACGGTGATACCATAAGTCTCTGCAAGAAATTCTTCCATCGCAGGCAGGTCATACTTTATTGGCTCGCGTCCATGCTTACGATTTATGAATGCGGGAATGTATTCCATCGGGCCCGGCCGATATAATGCATTCATTGCAATGAGATCTTCGAACTTATCAGGCTTCAACTGGCGCAAATATTTTTGCATCCCCACACTTTCAAATTGGAACGTGCCTGTTGTTTCGCCTCGTTGAAATAGTTGATATGTCTTCGCGTCGTCAAGTGGAAGTTCATCCACATTAATAGTTATCCCTCTGCTTTTCTTGATGTTTTTTACAGCAGTGTTGATGATAGACAATGTGGTTAATCCAAGAAAATCCATCTTCAGCATTCCTGCGCTTTCTACCACACTGTTGTCAAATTGCGTGACGAGCATGTCCGAATCCTTAGCAGTAGATACCGGAACAAAATTAGTCAGGTCATCAGGTGTGATAATTACACCGCAGGCATGGGTACCGGTATTTCTCACGGAGCCTTCAAGTATGATTGCTTGTTGCAGTACCTGTCCCTTAAGGTCTGATCCCTTCTTTATTTCTGCAAGCTCTTTCACGTCGGCAAACGCGCTTTGCAGCGTCGTACCCGGACGTTCAGGTATCATCTTGGCAAGTACGTTCGCTTCCGATAATGGTAATTCCATTACGCGTGCGCAATCGCGAATGGAAGACTTAGCAGCCATTGTTCCATAGGTAATGATTTGTGCTACCTGGTTCTTTCCATATTTGTCAATTACGTATCTCAATACTCGGTCACGGCCTTCATCGTCGAAGTCAATGTCGATATCGGGAAGTGATACGCGATCAGGATTTAGAAAGCGCTCAAACAGCAAATCATACTTGATAGGATCAACGTTCGTGATTCCAATGCTGTAGGCTACGGCAGAACCGGCTGCCGATCCCCGCCCCGGGCCAACGGAAACCCCCATCTCTCGCGCCTTCGAAGTGAAGTCCTGTACAATCAGGAAATATCCAGGGTAACCCGTTTTCTGAATTGTATCCAACTCAAAATCGAGACGCTCCCGAAGGGAATTCGAGATCTCTCCATATTTTTTTTTCGCTCCCTCATACGTCAGATATCGCAAATACTCGTCCTCGCTCTTAAATGTTTCCGGGATATCAAACTTGGGAAGGAGCACATTGCGCTCCAATGTATAGGATTCGATTTTGCTAACGATTTCTTCAACCGTCTCTATAGCCTCCGGTAGATCCCGGAAGATAGACTTCATCTCTTCCGACGATTTGAAATAATATTCAGCGTTCGATAAACCATAGCGTGTACCGCGACCGTAGCCGATAGGAGTGGACTTGAATTCGCCTTCTTTAATGCAAAGCAAAACGTCGTGCGCATTTGATTCTTCCTTGTCAAGATAAAAGGCTTCGTTCGCCGCAAAATATTTGACACCATGTTTCCTGGCAAATCGGATCAAAGTTTCATTCACATGATCTTCTTCCCTGATGCCATGCCGGTTGAGCTCTACATAAAAGTCGTCGCGAAACTCGCTATGCCACCATTTGAAAGCATCTTCAGCTTGTTTTTCGCCGACATTCAAGATCAGGTGAGGTATTTCAGCTGTTAGAGAGCCCGTTGTGGCGATAAGATTCCCCTTGAATTCTTTCACAAGATCCCTATCGATGCGCGGATGGATGCCGTATAGCCCTTCCGTGAATCCAAAGGAACTAAGCTTTGCAAGGTTGTGATACCCATCTTTGTTCTTCGCGATCAAGACTTGTGTAAAACGCCGATCTGGATTGTCTTTCGTAAACTTCAACTTCTTTCGCTCGTCTGCGATATAAAACTCACAACCTACAATTGGCTTAATGCCGTGGTTGAGCGCTTCCCGCACAAACTTGAAGGCACCATACATATTGCCAATGTCAGTTAGTGCAACAGCAGGCATGCCAAGTGCTTTTGCCTTAGATACCATTGCTTTTATATCCGGCGTAGCCTGAAGTACGGAGAATTGGGAATGTGCGTGAAGGTGGACGAATACACTGTCTGACAATACACTTTCGTTGGCGCCAATCTTGTACGTGGCTTCCTTGACCTTTTCTCGCTTTGTGGAATTTCCAGCTTCAAGGTTCGGTTCTTCATACTCTATTTCGCTGACAGGCGTAGCATCAAACGGTTTGCAAACATTCTGAGTTAGCAACCCGAAAAAGCATCGTGCAGTGGCAGCCACATCATACGAAGCATCATGCGCATCACCGAAGTCTTTGTCGAAAAGCTTTTTATGCAACTCGAGCAGCGTCGGCATTTTTAGCTTTCCACCAAGTCCACCTTGAAGTTGACAGAACTCCGTTGCCGTTAGACCGGTATCCAGTTTAGCCAATTTCAAAAGGACCTCGGGATCGCGTTGTTGGCGAATCAACTCGGCGCCAAGTATGCTGATGTCGAACTCAATATTATGTCCGATGATTTGTGAGGCACGCGATAAATCAGTAATTAAAAGGTCTAGAACCCCTCCCAGGTCATTTCCCTCCTCTAATGCCCGCTTTGTTGAAATACCGTGTACTTGCTCAGCCTTAAACGGAATGTCAAAACCATCGGGCTTTACGATCAAATTATGCTGAGATATTAACCTTCCCTTCGCGTCATGAAGCTGCCAGGCAATCTGTACAATCCGTGGCCAGTTATTGAGATCGGTTATCGGTGCTGTCTTATTATGTGGTAGTCCTGTGGTTTCTGTGTCAAATATTAGATACATCGCGAAGCGTTAGAATCAGATGAAATGTAAAATTAAACATCGTTTATTTTAGTTGACCCATGAAATAAGCTCGAAAAAAAGTAGCCGTCAGACCTCACTTCCGTTTTCTTCAACCGCCTCTTTTTGGGAACAAGTTTCAAAATTGAATCCAGTTTCGGTGATGCATCTGATAATTTTTTAGTTAATTACCTGATAGTCAGTTATATGCTGGATTAGCACAATTATTGGCCTTCCAGTGGAAATTAAATTATTCGACAAAACTATGAAACACATCTTCAGAGCCATCGGAAAATTTCTCGCAAAAGAGTGGTTTTTGCTCGTGGCACTAACGGTGATCGGCTTAATCGTTTTATTGTTTGAATTAATTTAAAACACTCATCCCGTGGCACTGGCGAAAAGGCAACCCATTCCGCTCTTATTCTTTTTAGCGAAGCCGTTCCGAATCATAGTGATTCATCACCAGGAACAAGGCTATCGTTCAAATTAATTTCATCACCACCACTTGCAGCTCTGTTCTGTGTTCATTGTTTAGGTTACAAACGATTACTTCTTTTACAGATTTATCACAGAGTCAATAAGATGCTATTTAAATAGGTTCTAAAATAATTGAAGGCTTGGTAAGCTAGGGTTTCAGAAGTATTTTTCGCAAAAAATTTCAAAACCACGGTATGAATTGGTTTCTCAAGCTCCTGTCGAGCTCAATAGGCAGAAAACTTCTCATGGCCTTAACTGGTCTCTTTCTAATTCTCTTCTTAGTAATTCACCTGATCGGAAATTTGCAACTCTTAAAGGATGATGGGGGCGAGGCGTTCAATGTATACGCCCAATTCATGACCACAAATCCTTTGATAATCACGATCTCCTATGTGAACTATGCTTGTATTCTGATACATGTGATATGGGCCATTATCCTAACTAATCGCAATCGCAAAGCACGGGGTAGTCAGGGTTATGCAGTTGTAGATAACTCATCGCCCTGGACTTCAAGAAACATGGGTATCCTGGGAACATTCATTTTTATTTTCCTGGTAATTCACCTTCGGGGCTTTTGGTATGAAATGCATTGGGGCGGTATCCCAACCGCCAATTATAATGGGGTTGAGGTGAAGAACTTGTATGCAACAGTAGACGCCGCATATTCGCAAGCGTGGTATGTTGGCATCTATCTTTTCAGCATGCTGATACTCGCCTTTCACCTATGGCATGGCTTTGCAAGTTCGTTTCAAACCCTGGGTCTGAATCACAAAAAGTACAATCCAGTGATCGCTTTTGTAGGAAAGGCTTTTGCGATTATTGTTCCGGCCTTGTTTGCACTCATACCGATATGGATGTTTTTGAAATGATCATCCAACTGAAAAATGCTTTCAATCAATTTGAAATAGATTTGGACACCTGCAAGTGCCCGTTTAAAGTGTCTCTTACATGAAACTAGATTCAAAAATTCCTGATGGCCCGCTGGCCGAAAAATGGACCAAGCATAAATTTAATCTTAAGCTGGTAAATCCAGCGAACAAGCGGAAGTACGATATTATTGTTGTCGGAACGGGCTTGGCTGGTGCGTCAGCTGCTGCCTCTCTCGGGGAACTTGGTTACAACGTTAAAGCTTTTTGTTTCCAGGACAGTCCACGCAGGGCGCACAGTATTGCGGCACAAGGTGGGATCAATGCAGCGAAGAATTATCAGAATGACGGCGACAGTGTTTATCGTCTTTTCTACGACACTATCAAGGGCGGCGATTATCGCGCGCGTGAAGGGAACGTTTATCGTCTTGCGCAGGTCAGCGTGAATATCATTGATCAGTGTGTAGCGCAGGGCGTGCCATTCGCCAGGGAATATGGTGGACTGTTGGCGAACCGCTCATTTGGTGGGGCGCAGGTTTCGCGGACATTTTATGCACGGGGCCAAACTGGACAACAACTATTGCTTGGTGCGTACTCGGCATTGAACCGCCAGATTGCCAACGGCAAAGTAAAAATGTATCCGCGCACGGAGATGTTAGACGTGGTGTTAGTCGATGGAAAGGCACGCGGTATAATTACTCGCGATTTAATTACCGGGAAAATTGAATCTCACAGCGCTCATGCTGTCCTTCTTTGCACAGGAGGCTATGGAAATGTATTCTTCCTTTCTACAAACGCCAAAGGAAGCAACGCCACGGCTATTTGGCGAGCACATAAAAAAGGTGCATTGTTCGGAAACCCTTGTTTTACCCAAATACACCCTACCTGTATTCCGGTTTCAGGAGACCATCAATCAAAGTTGACCTTAATGTCTGAGTCGCTGCGAAACGATGGCCGGGTGTGGGTCCCCAAAACTGCTCGTCCTGGTCTAAAGGCCAATGACGCAGCAAAGATACCGGAATCTGAACGTGATTATTTTCTGGAAAGACGATATCCATCATTCGGAAATCTTGTACCAAGGGATGTGGCTTCCCGGAATGCGAAGAATATGTGCGATGAAGGCAGAGGTGTAGGCTCAGGGTTGGCCGTCTTCCTGGATTTTGCTGATGCTATCAAAAGGGATGGAAAGAGTGTCATCGAAGCGAAATACGGAAACCTGTTCGATATGTATCAACAGATCACGGGCGACAATCCATACGAGGTTCCCATGATGATATATCCAGCGGTCCACTATACAATGGGTGGTCTATGGGTAGATTATAATCTGATGACGACAATACCCGGACTTTACGCATTGGGTGAGGCTAATTTTTCAGACCATGGTGCCAACAGGCTGGGCGCAAGTGCGCTGATGCAAGGTCTTGCGGATGGCTACTTTGTTATCCCCTATACCATTGGTGATTATCTTGCCGGACAGTCGTCTGAAAAGATAAGCACCGATCGCCCTGAATTCAAAGAAGCATACGAACGGGTTAGTTCAACGCTGCAACAACTTCTGTCTATCAAGGGAAAGAAAACAGTGGACCAGTTTCATCGGGAACTCGGATTAACGATGTGGGAGTATTGTGGCATGGCACGAAATGCGGACGGTCTGAAGAAAGCGAAGGTACAGATTCAGCAACTGCGAGATGAGTTCTGGAAAAATGTAAATGTGCTGGGTGGAACAAACGAGTTGAATCAGGAGTTGGAGAAGGCCATGCGTGTTGCTGACTTTATGGAACTTGGAGAACTCATGGTAGACGATGCGTTGCATCGCGAAGAATCTTGTGGCGGTCATTTCAGGGAAGAATCACAAACTCCTGATGGAGAAGCCCAGCGTCGCGACGATCTATTTACCTATGCCGCTGCATGGGAGTACAAGGGACCAAATCAGCAGGAAGCTTTGCATAAAGAAGAATTGATTTTTGAGAATGTTAAATTGACTCAAAGAAGCTACAAGTAATATGAAGATTACATTAAAGATCTGGCGTCAGAAAAATAAGGAATCAAAGGGTGCATTTAAAGAGTATAAGGTTGATCATGTTTCACCCGACATGTCATTCCTCGAAATGCTGGATGTGCTGAACAATGATCTGATCCTGAAAGGTGAGGAGTCTGTAGCGTTTGATCACGATTGTCGTGAGGGAATATGTGGTACGTGCAGTTTATATATCAATGGCCGTCCCCATGGTCCGCTGCAAACCACAACATGTCAGCTTCACATGCGGACCTTTAAGGATGGTGAGACAATAACGATAGAGCCGTGGCGCGCAAAAGCATTCCCTGTGATCCGGGATCTGATTGTTGATCGCGGTGCATTCGATCGTATTCAACAAGCAGGTGGTTACATTTCAGTGAATACCGGAGGTGTACCTGACGCCAATGAAATTCCCATACCTAAAAAAGTGGCTGATGAAGCTTTTGATTCAGCTGCATGCATCGCGTGTGGTGCATGCGTTGCAGCATGCAAGAATTCTTCCGCCATGCTTTTCGTAAGCGCAAAAGTTTCGCAACTCGCCCTACTCCCACAAGGTAAGCCTGAACGAAAGGAACGCGTCGAAAAAATGGTGGCCCAGATGGATGCTGAAGGGTTTGGCGCTTGTACAAACACTGGTGCATGTGAGGCAGAATGTCCTAAAGCAATCAGTCTGTCAAATATAGCTCGCATGAATCGCGAATACTTCTCAGCATCTTTTTCATCCTACGAAGTAGTGACCAGGGGCGAGGACTGACAAATTCTCCGCCCCTATACCCTTCTACCCTATACCTTATTCCTTATTCCTTCCTGGAGGTGAGACTCCCTTTTATTCAAAAGCAGCCTTTTTCATACGTCACCAGCATGTAATGTAATATAGTGCCTCCTTTTGCGCTTCTTGAAAGGACCAACAACGCTAGATTTGCCTTATATGGAATTGGCACGGATGTGGCAATTGGCTGACCAAAATCAAATGTTTGTTTGTGAAGAAGCTTTTTATCATTCTTCTACTTTTTACACGTTGTAGTCCACAGGTTCAGCCGCCCGATCCCGAAGCCATCAAACCATCCTGGCTTAGAACCACTCCCTATGAGGACGGATACTATACAGGTATCGGGCATAGTGTCAAAAGCCGGGAAAATAATTATGTGCAGTCGGCGAAGAAAAGCGCGCTTGATGATCTGGTGTCGCAGATTAAAGTGCAGGTGGCAAGTACTTCTATCTTGAATCAAATAGAAGTGGACAGGAAATTGTCAGAGCAATATGAGCAGGTTATTCAGACCACTGCTGCCGATGAGATTCAAGAGTTTGAGCTTGTTGACGCCTGGGAAGATGAGAATAATTATTGGGTATACTATCGCTTGTCAATTGCAAGGTATAGGGCAATAAAAGAAGAACAGAAGCGCAATGCTACCACACTGGCCACCGATTATTTTAAGAAGGGCAAGCAAGCGGAAGACGGCGACCAACGGTTGCAGGCAATGAACTTCTATTTTCAGGCGCTGCGATCGATCGAGAAATACCTGGCAGAACCGATTAGGATAAACCTGGAAGGACGCGATGTATTGCTTGGGAATGAGATTTATGCTTCACTGCAATTGCTGTTGAACAAAATCAGTATAAGTATGATGCCATCTGAAGTGCTTGTGAACCGCCGCGTTAATCAATCCCAGCAACCGGTTATTGCTATGGCAGAATTTCGTGATTTGAGAAAGCCAGCAAAAGGAATTCCTCTGTACGCAAGATTTGAAAAGGGATCAGGTATACTTCACGCAAACTTAACAACAAATGAAGAGGGATCTGCAAAAGTCCTGATCAACAAAATTGATTCTAAAGCGCTGGAGCAGACTATATCTGTTACCGTGGATGTCGACGCACTGAGCGGTTCGGCACCTTCACAGATTTTTACATTAGTAACCAAGAGTCTATCGTTGCCTAGCGCATACGTTGTACTGAAAGTTCAGCGTCCAGTCGTTTACCTCACGGCTGAAGAACGAAGCTTTGGATTGGAGAAAGCGAATTTTCAAATTACAAGCAGACTCAAAAACCTGTTGGCAAACAATGGCTTCGAATTTACGGAGAACAAACGCGGTGCAGATCTATGGTTTGATGTTAAGTCGGATGCGGAAAAAGGATCTGTAACGGGTAGTATATACGTCACCTATCTTACTAGCAGTATTAAAGTGATGAGTGTAAAAGAGGGAAAGGAAATATATGCGACAACCATGGATCGAATAAAAGGCTACGGCCTCGACTACGACAAGTCGAGCGTGGATGCATATAACAAAACTATTGAAGCATTGGAAACAGAACGGATTAATGAAATACTTGATACAGTGCTTCAATAACCCACTTTTATAGCTCCTTATTTTGGTATTTAAATTGCCTTATTAAACATATAAACCAAAGTCGAATTGAATTATGAAACACATTAGCTATTCTACGTTGCTCCTTGTCCTTATTGGTGGCGCATTTATGGTCGGCTGTAAAGGAAAAGAGAAGATACCAAAGGGTGAGACTGAAGTAGTTGTTCCTTGCTCTGGTCCGGATTTCTTTACATCTAATAAATATTTCCGGGCTAACTCAATTGGTGAAAGTCAGGATCAGGTCACATCAAAGAAAAAAGCGCTGGCCAACGCGCGCGCCGAACTTGCCGCAAGCATTCAAACTACAGTAAAGGCGGTGACAGACAATTACACGAATTCGCGAGAAATGAATAACAAAGAGCAGGTTGAGGAGAGGTTTGAGCAGCTCAATCGTGAAATTGTTGATCAAAAACTGAGCGGCTTGAAAACCATTTGTGAAAAACTGGTGAAGACTGATCAGGCAACCTATAAGACTTACATCGCCATTGAGCTTTCAGCCGAGGAACTTGTATCCACATATAACGAACGCCTTTCGAAAGACGACCGGTTGAGAATCGACTATGACTACGAAAAGTTTAAAGAAACTTTCGAAAAAGAAATGGAAAAGATGGGCAGAGACAATTAAATCCGACCTTATTATGTTATGAAATTGTAAAGGAAGGAATAGTGAATAGGGGATTATGGTGCGCACTCTGCGACTTCATCCTTATTCCCTATTCCCTATTCCTTTTTTCAACCTAAAAAGTAGAATTAGTATCAAAAGCTAAATACCAACGGAGGGGCTTGTGTTCGACAGCCCCTCAGTTTTTTTGACCACTAATGACTTGTTTTGATGGATGGATATAAAAGTACCGTCCAAAACAGAACTACAAAGTTTGGATCCCGTTAGATGTAGGATATAGAATGATAATTGCAAATTTCGAACGTTTGCAGCGTCAGGCTAACACTTGTTAAGCGAAATATGTTTCACTTTTTAGATATGGACATTTGATTATTGTTACCATTGACCTAATTTCGTAATTAATATGACCAGCTGCTTGTTTTGTGTTTGTAAGAGTATTGTTCTAACAGTGTGTTGCTGCTGTCAACGCCTGTTGGATCGTGCAGGATTATTGGATACGTAATGGTCTAAAAGAACTGAAAAAAAAATAGAACATACGAGCCTTTCCTGCAGACCGGAAAGGCTCTTTTTTTGAACAAAAATATACACCACCTACTATCATGGAAAGCTTCCGTTCAGAACTTGAAGATTTAAACAACCCCGTTGTTGCCCGCGACATTATCGATCTCGAAAAACAAATCAGACTTTTCCGCGATGGAAAGATCGACGATGATAAGTTTCGGAGCCTCCGATTGGTGCGGGGTATATATGGACAGCGCCAGTCTGGTGTGCAAATGGTTCGTCTTAAATTTCCGTTAGGAAGGATTACCACCAAACAAATAAGAAGAGTTGCTGACATTTCTGATGAATATGCCAGCAGCAATCTTCACGCAACAACCCGTCAGGATATTCAAATACACTTTGTAAGTTTGGATAAGACACCCGAATTGTGGACAAAACTTCAAAAGGATGAAATAACAACACGCGAGGCGTGCGGCAATACAGTTAGAAATGTAACGGCGTCTGATCTCGCTGGAATAGATCCAAAAGAACCATTTGATGTCTCTCCATATGCATACGAAACCTTCGCTTATTTTCTTCGCAATCCAATTTGCCAGGAAATGGGGAGAAAGTTTAAGATTTCATTTTCGTCGAGTGACGATGACACAGCGTTTGCATTTATTCATGACCTTGGATTTATTCCACGCATTGTAGATGGCAAACGAGGATTCAAAGTAATGATTGGTGGAGGACTTGGAGCGAACCCAACACTGGCGAAACTGGCATATGAATTTTTGGAAGAAGATCAGGTCATCCCGTTGGCAGAGGCTGTGCTTCGGGTGTTCGATCGCTATGGCGAACGGAACCGCCGGATGAAAGCGCGGATGAAATTCCTGATGAACGATATCGGTCTCGAAAAACTGATGGAGTTAGTGAATGAAGAAAGAACTGCTTTAAAGAGTAAATCATATAAGGTAAACACGAATATTCTTCCAGAGCCAGCTCTTCCTCCTGTGATAGTCGCGGAAGAGGTTCAAATTCCCAACGAAAGGAAATACGAACTTTGGAGAGAGACCAATGTTTTCGAACAAAAGCAAAAAGGATTTTTTGGTGTCTACGTGAAGCTGACGCTGGGAAATATGTCGTCGAAGCTTGCGCGACAATTTGCAGATATCATTGACTTGTATGCATCTCCTGAATTTCGCATCACAGTAAATCAGGGTTACTTGTTGAGATTTGTGAGACCTGAAGCATTGAAACTTCTGTATCTCGCTCTTGATAAGCTTGGACTTGCTGAACCCGGTTTTGATAGTGTCGCAGATGTCACTGCGTGCCCTGGTACAGATTCTTGTAACCTTGGAATTTCGGATAGCACATCAATATCGTTGGAACTTGAAAAGGTTGTTCGCGAAGAATTTCCCGGACTGATTTCCAACCAGGATATTAAGATTAAGATTAGCGGATGCCCCAACTCTTGCGGACAGCACGGATTTGCGAGTATTGGGTTGCACGGAAGCACTATACGCGATAAGCAAGGAAAAACAATCCCTGCCCTCGTCGTGCTGCTCGGTGGAGGCAAGCTTAGGGGAGGTGAGGGAATTATTTCCGATAAGATTATAAAGATCCCCAGCAAAAGAGGACCTCAGGCACTTCGCGTCTTATTAACGGACTATGAGGAAAATAGTACGGATGGTGAATACTATCACGATTATTTCAAAAGACTTGGCAGAAATCACTTTTATCAACTGCTCAAACCGTTTGCGGATATCACCTCCGTTGCACCAGATGAATACATCGATTGGGGGCAGGATCGCAACTTCGTATTGCATACTGCAGTTGGCGAATGCGCGGGTGTAATGATAGACCTTATTTCTACCCTGCTGAATGATTCTGAAGATAAATTGAGATGGGCTAAAGAGGCATATGACCAAAAGCAATATGCCGATTCAATTTACCACAGCTACAGCGCGTTTATTAATACGGCGAAGTCTTTGCTCTTAGCGCGGGACATTAAGCCAAGTACACAGATACAAACTATTACTGATTTCCAGAGAGAGTTTGTCGATACCAAATCTTTTGAGTTCCAGGGCAACTTCAAGGAATATGTGCTAAGTATCAATAAGAACGAACCTACAGCTAGTTTTGCTCTGTCCTACCTGGCAGAGTCGGTAAAATTTTTGGATGAAGTGGTAGCGTATCGGTCCACCGTGAAGGAGGTAATGGAAAAATGATCCCGGAGGTACCCATATCGAATAAACCTCCCCGGGTTACGCTTGTTGGGGCTGGCCCTGGCGATCCTGAATTGATTACCGTAAAAGGAATTAACGCTATCAAATCAGCTGACGTCATTCTATACGACGCCCTGGTCTCGGGTCAAATCCTTGAATTAATCCCTGAGGGTGTACCAGCGTTATCAGTTGGAAAACGCGCCGGTTCTCACGCTTTTACACAAGAGGAGATCAACGAACTCATCGTCGAGTTTGCATATTTATATGGCCACGTTGTTCGGCTAAAGGGTGGTGATTCTTTTGTTTTCGGCAGGGGCGCAGAGGAGATTGAATTCGCTGAGGCACACGGGGTGTGCGCTAGAGTCATACCTGGGATAAGTAGTGCAATCGCTGTTCCCGCAAGTGTAAATATACCGGTCACAGCCCGCGGCGTTAGTGAAAGCTTCTGGGTGGTTACAGGTACCACGAAGGCAGGAGAGGTTTCAGCTGATGTATCTTTGGCTGCACAATCCAGCGCCACTGTTGTAATATTAATGGGATTGAAAAAAATTCGCGAAATCATGGGGTTGTTTGAAGCCCACGGAAAAGGCGAAACACCTGTGGCCGTTATCCAAAACGGAACGTTGCCAACGCAAAGGAATGTGTTGGGAACCGTGGCTACGATTTCAGGGTTAACGATTGAAGAACATCTGGGACCTCCGGCAATCATAGTGATAGGTGAAGTGGTCAGGTTTTCTGAAAAGCTAAAAGAAATTGCCGGCGAGGTTGCAGGACAATATCAATACAATGGAACGCAATAACTTATTCCCAGTATTCTTAAAATTAGAGTCACTGGAAACACTGATTGTAGGGGGAGGTAACGTCGGACTCGAAAAACTAAAGGCAGTATTGACTAACAGCCCCGCAGCCAAAGTTTCTCTTGTCGCGCGAACAATCAGTGATTCAATAACGGCATTGGCCGCGCAATACGAAAATGTCAAGTTGTTTGAACGCAATTTCAAGTTGTGGGATATGTGGAATAAGGACCTGTTGATCCTTGCCACGGACAACCGAAACTTGCATGAGACAATCCGAAAGTTTGCGCGCTCCCGGCGTATACTCGTGAACGTTGCGGATACCCCGGACTTGTGCGATTTTTATCTTGGGTCGGTAGTAACAAAAGGTAATCTGAAAATTGGAGTATCAACCAATGGCAAATCGCCAACCATCTCGAAACGTATTCGTGAGTACCTGGAGGAAGCGTTGCCGGAAGAAACCAATGAATTACTTGATAACATGAATAAGATCAGGGACCAGATCAAAGGTGATTTTAACGAAAAGGTGAAGGTCCTTAATGAAGTTACGTCCTCCTGGCTAAAGATGCGCCAGGTTTCCTGATTTATCTGTCCTTTAACAAGAATAAGGCTGGCACGCTAGCGCCATTGCCAAGAGCCTCAGCAACTAGCTCACCAAGCGATGGTCCGTGTTTAAAGCCGTGGCCAGATCCACCTCCTAATATATACGCGTTCGAGGTTTCTGGCAGAAGGTCGAAAACAAAATTTCCATCAGGGGAATTTTCATAAGGGCATACCCGACTCTCGACCAACGGAGCATTCTGAAGAAGAGGGAATCGATGGGAAATAAATTTTCGTGCTTTGCTTAAGGTCTCTGGCGAATAGATATGATCTCCATGTGTTGGGTCGAATTCAACACCGCGAATGTCAACGCCGAGCTTAAACCCACGATGGCTGTTACCGGGTATACCATAGTAGAAATCTCTTCCATCTACGTCTACCCATACCGGTAGATTTTCAAAGTTAAAAGCATGTTCGGTCGGCGCTCCGAAGTAATATACTTCCTGTTTCGTACACGTTATAGTTTTACCAAGAGCATCAGGAAATAATTTTCCAAGCCAAGATCCGCAGGCAAAAATGTATGCGTCTGATTTTATCGCGTTACCGTTTGACAGAGTTAAATTAGATATTCTGTTCCCTTTAATCTTTCCAGGTAGAACATTAGCCTGAATATAATTTCCACCCTCTTCAATAAATAGTTTATTGAGCAATTGCACAGATTCCCGGGCGTGTAAATATCCTCCGAAGGGATCCAGCCACGCATGATCGAGATCGTCAGTGCCGATGATTGGAAATCTCTTTTCTAGCTGAGCAGGTGACAAATATTCATATTCCATTTTATGCTTACGAGCAAAAGGGATCGAATCGTCGACAAGGTCAGTCTTCTTATCATAGCAAAACCAAAGCACTCCGGTATTATGAAATATTTGTCGCCCGACTCGTTCCTGGAAAATTTTCCACAGCTCGAGCGCCCGCACATTTAAGTCGAAATATGTTTCGTTAGCGCCATATGTTGAACGGATCACACGCGTCTCGTCGCCCGAGCTTGACCTCGAATGAGCAGGTCCCCACGCATCGACAACGGTAACGTTAAATCCTTTTCTTAACAAAGAGTAAGCTGCCCATGAACCGAAAACACCTGCACCTACAACGGTTACGCTAGCTGTAGACGGAAGAGGATTGAAGTTGTGATAACGAGTTTCTGATAACGATTGGGGAGCAAATGTGCTGGTGCTGGATTCCACGGCATTATTGTTTCCAATGAGCAGGGTCTACTCTCCAAGCCTTAAGGGAGATCATTTCGTTTTCTGAAATATACTCACTCTCCAGTGCATACTTTAGCAAGTTGGGGTAATCGCACAAGCTGATGAGCGATGTATTTGCTTCGTAGAAATTTCTTGTGGCAATGTCGAACCCATAGTTGAAGATCGAAACCATTCCCAACACCTCGACTCCGGCGTCGCGCAATGCCTGTGCTGCTTTCAGAGAACTTCCACCGGTTGAGACGAGATCTTCGACAACAACTACTTTTTGTTTTCTGACTATTCTTCCTTCAATAAGGTTTTCCATTCCGTGGTCCTTCGGTTTTGGTCGCACGTACAAGAATGGCAGAGACATAACATCAGCAACGAGTGCACCTTGAGCAATACCGGCCGTAGCTACGCCTGCAATGGCTTCGACAGTGAAAAAATTTTCGCGTATAGCCTGCACCAATGCATGCTTAATGGTATTCCTTATATCTGGATATGACAACGAAAGTCTGTTATCACAATAGATCGGCGATTTCCATCCCGAACTCCATGAAAATGGTTTTTTTGTATTAAGCTTAATCGCCTCGATCTGCAAAAGCATTGCCGCTATTTGACCCGCGGTCTCGTCCTGTACTTTAATTATCGGCATAGGAGGGAAAGTTATCACTAAAATTCCTATTCATAAAGGCCGATTTTATCGGGTAATAAATTCAAAAATTTTTGCCCAGGTGAAAATTATTTGTTCTTTTGCGAACATGGATATGCCTTAACCTGCTGTCAATGATTATTTTTATCAACGATATACCTGTGCGGATATTGAAGGCTAATGAGCAACCCGATCAGGGAAAGGTCAATTCAGTAATCGATGCCGCTGAAGGTCCCCTTGCACAGGCAGCGCTCATTCATCACGTATGGATACAGAATGTTACTAATGATGTTCTTGGTGTCTTATTAAATTTCCTCGATTCAAAGGTACCCACCAACCTATTTTCATTATATCTCACAGTTAAGGATTACGATGGGACAAAAGATTTCCTGAGGCAGAAATTCAAAGTGGTAAAAGCGGCTGGCGGTCTCGTCAGAAAGAAAGAAAAATTCCTCATGATCTATCGAATGAAAAAGTGGGATCTGCCGAAAGGTAAGATAGAGAAAGGTGAAAAGAACAGAAAGGCAGCTGCGCGTGAAGTGGAGGAGGAGTGTAACGTTACCGTTAAGGTCAATAATAAAATCTGTACTACATGGCATACGTATACTATGAACAAACGCGCCATGATTAAGAAGACAAAATGGTATTTAATGGATATCGTCGATGATTCTAAAATGCGCCCCGAGCCGGCCGAAGACATCGAGGAAACCCGTTGGATGAATAGAAAAGAAGTTTACCATGCGCTGGAGCATTCATATAAATCCATTGCCTATGTCTTCGAGCAATATTATGAGATGAGTGAAATGAAGCCTGCCAAATGATAGCGCAGGTAATCCTTTATCAGCAGCTAAAGTTTATACGGAAGAAATTCTGAGACATCACCACCATATTTGTGAACCTCTCTAACGATGGAGGAACTGATCCAGGCGAGCCTTGGCGTAGTGATTAAAAATACTGACTCCAACTCAGTATAGAGCTTACGGTTTACCTGCGAAATACTGTTTTCGTACTCGAAGTCCGTAGTATTACGAAGTCCGCGCAATAGAAATCTTGCACCATTCTTTCGCGCAAACTCTGCAGTAAGTTCTGAGAATGTCACGACGCGTATATTCGGATATTTTTCGAAAGCCTCATTAATTCGGTCAACCATCAGGTTGATGTCAAAATACCGGGAGCTCTTTTGAGCGTTGTATCCCAAGGCGACGATTATTTCATCAAACAGTTGAAGACCACGCAGCACAATATCTTCGTGACCCTTTGTAAAGGGATCAAAGGAGCCAGGAAATAGTGCTATTCTTTTCGTCATGGCGAAGGGGCACGCTTCTAATCGAGTAAATGAATACTGTACAAGTCGAAGAAGTGATGCTCCTGGACTTCATCAAAAACGTAGCTAAACTTGAGATATGTTGGATGACCTCCGAAAGTTACGTTATTGATATACTTGTAAAATTCATGGTAATGAGGTGAGTTTTTTCCAATGTATCCCCACAACACAATCTGACTGGATTGCTGATCCATGTTCAGGGATTTCATCACCATCATTATATACTTTATGTAGTCGGAAAATTGCTTGATGGCAAACTGATTGTAATAAATTAATTGCTCGCCTGTACATGCGACGATGTGAAGTTTAAATCGATCAACATAAATGTACAACGGATTGTCAGTTCTGCTTTTCGCATAGTCCATTGTGCCTTCTATAAGCGCCGCAGACTGATGTGTAATTGTTGGTTGATTGCTTGGATATACTTTCGAAAGCCAGTTCTTTAATTCGTTGTTAATTGCAAAAACGGTTACCGCCTGAGCACGATCATTCTTGGTGTATAACAACGTTTCGCGCGCTGGATCTATAGCGGCATTGAATTTCAGATAATCGGCTATAGAGTCCTCTACAAAAAGGGCCTGAGGTACTTGTACGAATTTGTGATTCTTAATGGCGACTTTTATTTTCTTCCAAAAGCCTGCCTTAAGAAACGCATGAGAATCAAACAGGTGGTCGAGGATGTGAATTAACTCTTCGTTTGACGTCAACGATGGTAGTACGAAATCCTCTAGAAGTAATACTTTGTTTCCACCAGGCTCGAGCACAAGGATCTGGAAATCCCGTGTGCCAATATTTAGCAATAAGTGATATTGATGAATGAATTCTTCATCAAAAAGTTCATCCTTCGTTTTTCGTATGAGCTTATATTGCAACGAGGTGGATTGCAATTTACTCCCAGTTACCTGTGGTGTTCACATCTACTTTTGATCCAAAGCCAAGTGGCTGGCGGTTGCGGGCTTCATTGGATGCCTTTCTTTCTGGATTTATCGGCGACGGATCTTTAACCTCAATAACACTTACCATAGTGTTGTTGCGATTAATTTTGCCGACGTAGATATCAAACTTTTTTCCATTTGATCCAGGAACTTCGCTCAGATTTTTCACGTCGACGTTTGGATTCAAATGATAGTCCCACATGCTAATCAGATTTTGACCGCGACTTACCTGGTCACCAGGATTCACCTTTGCGAGCGCTACGATCGTACCTTGTTCAATGAAAGTATATGTTTCAGTTTTCTCACGCTGTTTAGCGCGCATACGGTAGGCCGGAGCACCCTTTACTACGTAGTCGCCCTCCTTTACAAGGAAGCCTGCGAATGTTCCATCAGCGGCAGCATTCGTATTGTAAGTTTTTCTAAAGATCCTATCCCTTGCAGGCATGTATCCAATCGTGTCAATTTGGACTTCAACCTTTTCTTCTCCGTAACTCAACTGAGTGATTTTTTCCTTTCTCAGAGTAATAGGTACTCTGCCATTTTCAATGAAGTTAATTAACGAATCCCAGTTTGCTGTGTAATGGCCGTGTTGTTGGAGGAACGCCTTTTCAGCCTCTCTGATTACAGCAAGTTTATCGGTGATCTCTTTTTCAGTGTTTGCAATTGATTCTCTGAATTCAATTGTAGAATGAATACTATCATAGAGATAGTAAGCCAGCCCGATGCTCACTAGAAAAAGTACAATTGATAAAATTTTTGTAAGATTCATTGTTTCAGGTTTAGTGTGCAATAATAAATATTTTAAGGGGTAAATAACAAGCCGCATTTACCATAAAACCAAATTAAATCCTGTAAAATCCGCTCAAGTTGAGCAATTCGCCGGGAGTTCTGACGGCCTTAAAAATACCGTGCAAGTCGTGGATAGGAATTCGTTCGATATCTGCTGGTGAGAGAAATTGTGCACCTCGAAGAATTGGCAGTTCCGGATCATTGCCCTTCTCAAGTTGTCCGGTCGCTTCTTTTATTTCGAAGAACAGCTCAATGGCATGGAGGGGTTCTTCAAAAAATTCACATCCGAATAGGAATTTGCCTACTGATATGGCCAGACCGGTTTCCTCCAAGAATTCTCTCTTTAATGCATCCTCCAGCGTTTCACCGAATTCCACACCTCCACCCGGCGGAGCCCATAAATCGTTGGCGCCCATGTCATGACGCACCAAAAGCAGCGCTTCCCCCTTCCAACAAAGTCCCATTACCCTTATTCTGACCTTGTTTCCATAGACTTCACCGATTTCAGGATTCATTAAGGGTTACCGTATGTTTTAATTCCGGATGGAAAATAAAGTCACAATTTTGGAGCAGAAAAGTTTAGAATTCTGGCAAAATTGTTGAGTGAAGGTCTTAAATTTGAAAAAAAATAAGGTATGAAGAAATATTTGTTTTTGATTCTTGTCTTGGGATTTGCAACCGAGATTTTTGCACAAGAAAAACCTGCACAAAAGGGCCCGGTGATTACTTTTGAAAAGAAAACGCACGACTTTGGGGATATTGTTCAGGGTGATAAGGTCGAAGAGACATTCAAATTCGCTAACACAGGCACAGAGCCGCTAATCATCACAAATGTTCAGGTTACGTGCGGTTGCACTACGCCAAAAGGGTGGCCAAGAGATCCAATTATGCCTGGTGGAAAGGGAGAGCTTACCGTAGCGTTCAATAGCGCCGGCAAGATGGGAAAACAGAATAAGACTGTTACAGTCGTATCTAACGCTGTTAACGGTGATGGATCACAAATTACGTTCACCACTAATATCCTTGCTAAGAAAGCGGATACCCAGAAATAAGACGGTTAGAATTAAACGATAATGAAGGACTGCTTTGGCAGTCTTTTTTTTTAAAAAAAGGCTTTCTGATAGGGCCGAAGGGCCGTTAATATTTTCCTTTAACAGCGCTTATTGCAAGTAGCAGCCAACCGGCAAGAAAACAGACCCCTCCAATTGGTGTAATTGCACCTAGCCAGGTGATTCCTGTGAGGGACAGCACGTATAAGCTTCCCGAAAATATCAAGATTCCCGCAATGAATAACAATGCGCTGATACCCAATTGTTTGGATTGAATGTGCCCTGCAAGTATGCCCACGATTAATAAGGCCAGGGAATGGTAAAACTGGTATCGCACCGCCAGTTCAAAAGTGTCTTCCCTGCCGGCACTAACAAGCATTGGTTTCAATGCATGCGCGCCGAACGCACCAATTGCCACCGCTGCCCCACCCATGATTGCGCCCCATAACAGGCTTCTCTTTTGGTCCATATCATTGAAATCTAATGTGTTAAACGCTCTCCAAAAATCGCTGAACCGACCCGGACCATTGTGCTTCCTTCTTCTATAGCGATTTTATAATCGCCGCTCATTCCCATTGACAGTTCGCGCATGCTCACATTTGGCGGCAGGTTAGATGATTTTAACCCCTCAAAAAATTCCCGTAAACCTCTGAATTCTTTTCTTACCTGATCTTCATTTTCCGTAAATGTCGCCATTCCCATAATTCCTTCAATTGAGACATTTGTGAAGGTTTTTATTGCGGTGCCTGTCACGAGGGCAAACGCTTCCTCCTCCGAAAAGCCAAATTTTGTGTCCTCCTTTGCGATGTGAATCTGTAGCAAACAGGATATAATTCTGTTGACCTTTGCCGCTTGTTTATTGATCTCTTCAAGGATGTTAATGCGGTCTACTGAATGGATTAAATGCACAAACGGAGCGATATATTTTACCTTGTTGGTTTGCATGTGTCCGATCATGTGCCATTGGATGTCTTTAGGAAGAGCCTCATATTTGGGCATTAATTCCTGGACGCGATTTTCTCCAAAAATCCGATGGCCTGCCTCATAGGCTTCCATAACCTTTTCAGGTGGATTTGTCTTGCTGACAGCGACGATCGTACAAGAATCGGGAATAGAGCCACGAAGTTTAATTATATTACTTTTAATATTCATTTGGCTATTTTTGGCCGTTAATTCCATCAAATTAAAGCAAATATGGCGATCCTGGGAAAATTGTTGAAGAAGGGGATCAGGCTTCGCGAAATGCTGGAAGCTGACTACACCTCGCCATCGGATTTGCAAAAGAACGAGCTTAAGGAGTTGCTTATCACGGCAAGCCAGACAGAGTTCGGGAAGTATCACAACTTTGCTGACGTGCTCAATGGCTTTCGAAAGGGAGATAAGGAATTCTACAAACGGTACAGGAAAAATGTTCCGATCCATACTTATAACAGAATCTACGCCGACTGGTGGAAGCTGGCATTGCGGGGTGTAAAAAATGTCTGTTGGCCCGGCCGCGTCAAGTATTTTGCCTTGAGTTCGGGTACCTCCGAAGCGTCGTCGAAGTACATTCCGGTAACCAAGGAGATGACGAAAGCAATTCAGAAGACAAGTATCCGCCAGATACTGACGCTTTCTAAATATGATCTCCGCCCCGAAATTTTTGAATCAGGAATCCTAATGCTTGGAGGCAGTACTCACCTGAACAAAAGGGGGAGTTTTTTCGAGGGTGATCTTAGTGGAATACAAGCAGCCCGATTGCCCTTTTGGTTTCAGCATTTTTATAAGCCGGGAAAGAAGATTGCGAAGACCAGGAACTGGGATTCGAAACTAAATGAGATCGCAAAAAAAGCCTGGGAGTGGGATATCGGAATTGTTGTAGGTGTACCCGCGTGGATACAAATCCTCATGGAGAAGATCATCAGGTATCACAAGCTTAAGAACATCCATGAGATATGGCCCAATCTTGAAGTTTACGTGCACGGCGGCGTCTCGTTTGATCCTTATCGAAAAGGGTTTGAGAAACTTCTCGGCCGACCAATCCATTATATAGAAACTTATCTGGCTTCAGAAGGCTTTATAGCTTTTCAGGCGTATCCCAACCGTAGGACTATGCGCCTCGTTCTGAACAATGGAATTTTTTATGAGTTTGTGCCTTTCGAAGAAAAAAATTTTAATTCGAGCGGGGAAATAGCTCCTGATGCAGAAACTCTCCTGATCGATGAAGTTGAAGAAGGCAAGGAGTATGCTTTATTATTATCAACATGCGCCGGTGCCTGGCGCTATCTGATCGGCGATGTTATTAAGTTTGTATCACTTGAAGAATGCGAAATCGTAATAACCGGAAGAACCAAACATTTCCTAAGTCTGTGCGGTGAACACCTGTCGGTTGATAATATGAATAAGGCCATCGAGTTGGTGTCTAATGATTTTAATATTAACATCCCCGAATTTGCTGTCGCTGGTATTCCACATGAGTCGCTGTTTGCTCACCATTGGTTTGTAGGAACAGATCAAACTATTGATGAAGAATTGTTGAAAGAAAAGCTTGATGAGCATCTAAAAACTCTCAACGACGATTACGCAGTTGAGCGCAGCGCTGCGTTGAAGGATATATTTGTCGATGTGTTGCCAGTTAAAATTTTTTACGAATGGATGGAATCCAAAGGAAAGGTGGGAGGGCAGAATAAATTTCCCCGTGTGATGAAAAATGCCCAACTCGACGATTGGAAAAAATTCCTCGAAAAACATTCTAATGGAAATCATAGCTAAGGGAGTTGTTTCCGGTATTGTACTTGCCTGCCTGATCGGTCCAGTATTTTTTACATTAATCCAAACGAGTATTGAGCGAGGATTTTCCAGTGGGGTGTTTGTTGCCATTGGAATTTCGGTGAGCGATTCCCTCTACATTCTCATTTCTTATTTTGGTCTTACTCACTTCATGGAAGCTACTAATTTTCGCCACTATATGGCGTATGGCGGCGGCGTTATACTGCTGCTTTTTGGACTTTACTATCTGTTTATCAAAAGCCGCAAGTTGGCCCATTACGACCCTCAGAATGTGGGTAATGCCAGTGGACTTCGATTGGCCGCAAAGGGATTTATTATCAATGGACTGAGTCCCATGGTGCTTTTCTTTTGGTTAGCAACGGTAAGCGTTGCAACATCACAACTGGGATATGGATCTTACAAACAGGCACTTCTGTTTTTTGCTTCAATAGTATTGACCGTGTTCACCACTGATGTAGTCAAAGCGAAACTTGCAGACAAGCTTCGGGGTATTATTACACCACGAGTAATCCGAATTTTGAATATCGTGCTGGGATGCGTCATGGTGATGTTTGCTGGAAAGCTTATCTTTTTTCCAGATCAAACGTAGTTTGAACGTGAAACTGGAAAATTGAAACTTGAGGTGCTCCAAACCTCAAACCTCAAACCTTAAACTTTAAACCTTAAACTTTAAACTTTAATTAAGTCAATCCTGCAACACATTCGTAACAAAAGTAGACTTCGACAGCAGCCAGATCAGGAAGAGCGCAACACCCCATTGGAGGTAGATAAAGTAGTAGTCTGAGGTATCTTTGAATCGTGTTTCCTTGATTTCAGCTTTCTCATACTGGTCAATCTTGGCGAAAACCTGTTGAAGGGCCTGATTGTCTGTAGCTCTGAAAAACTGACCGCCACCAATTTCTGCGATACGTCTCATAGTGGTTTCATCCACCGTATTTTCAATCATGTTAGGGCGGCCAAAAAAGTCTTTCCCGAATGGCACGAGGCCTTCCTTTCCAACAACAATCGTATAAATCTTGATGCCATATGCCTCAGCGAGCTCGGCAGCTGTGATTGGGTCGATATTACCGGCGGTATTATCTCCATCGCTCAATAGAATGCATACCTTGGATTTCGTTTCCGATTCACTCATTCGATTGGTGACCACAGCCAATGCGCTCCCAATAGCTGTACCCCGGTTTTCAATCATTTCAAAATTGATTTCATCAAGGTAGGATTTCAGTAAGTCATAGTCAGTTGTAAGTGGCGACAGTGAAAAAGCATCGCCTGAAAATACCACAAGGCCTATACGGTCTTGCATTCGCCCGTCGATAAAATTCCGTGCTACCTGTTTGGCAGCTTCCAGGCGGTTGGGCAGGAAGTCACCGATCTGCATGGACTGCGATATATCCAAAGCGATCATGATATCAATTCCTTCCGTCCATTGTTCTACTTTTTCATTGGTGCGCTGAGGCCTGGCTAATGCTAAACAGATGAAACCAAGTACTAGCATCATAAGCAACTCAGGAACTAGTCGTATCATCGTCAGCGGTGAGACACGAAGATCTTTTTGTGTAACGGCGACCGGTAGCTTTTGGTTGAACTTGTAGCGCCACAACCAACGCAAAACAAATAACAACGGTACGGCTACTATTAGGTAGAGGAATATGTCATTTTCCCACGTGAACGAATCCAGCGTCGACGGGCGGAACCAGTCAAGAGAATACCATGGGGTGAGATCTTTATCCATGCTTAACCTCCTCTACTTTCTTGCCGAAACGCTGATCGGCAAACTGCTTTAAACTCTCCAATGACTCAACTACGCGAGTGTTGTGTCCATAGATTGCGCCGTCTATGGATTGAAGATTCTTGCTCAACACATCATTGTTTTCGATGCGGACTGTCTCGCGCGTTGTCAGTTTGGTGTAGGGCCTGGATTCCAATTGTTCCATGTATCTTTTCCAGTGAGCGAGGGCATGTTCTGTTTGCGTCGATGAAAATGTAGTTTTGATGGCATTGATCTGTTGATCATAAACCTCGAGAAAACGTCGGTGCGCTTTAAGCATCTTTTTCACCTTGAAGTGTTTGCGAATATTCTTGCCGAAGACGATCCAAACGATAACGGCTACAACGAAAAGCGCCACCAATGAAATGATCAATACAGGATAATTGAAATTCTTCGGAACATTTTCATGAATAGTGTTTTCCCTAAGGTGTAGAGTTTGTACTGTTACCGTGTCGGGTATATTCCTGGCAAGTTCTATTAATGCTACGGTATCGATGTCTGTCTGGTAAGTTGTCGAGTCTGCTTCATTTAATTGAAAAACCGGAAGGCTTAGCATCTGGAGTGGATCAATTTCAAACGTAGTCAGATAGTATATAACACTGTCGTAGCTTTGACCGGATTTCGTCTGTGTTGGGAAGTAGTCTTTTCGTACAAAGTCAAAAGGACCATAATTAAAACTGGAATCGGGGAAAACGATGTTAAGGTTGTCGGGGTACCTGGCGGAAAGATAGAATCCTGTTTCGTCGCCAACCCTCAGGCTATCCACAAAAAAACCTCCGCGTACATTCACTTCTTGTGCGAATGTGACACAGGCGCTAATCATCCACATCAAAAGCGAGAACCCGTATTTTGCTGACCCGACTCTCATTCCTCCCTAGCTTGATTTATAACTTTTATTCCGCACTTTGAACAGACGCAGCAATTTGGGTACATAATCCTCACCCGTATCCAGCGAAATAAAATTTATCTGATGCTTACGGCTAAACGTTTCAAGCTCTTTCTTCCGTGTATTGTGATGGTCGCTAATCTTTTTCCGAAAATCGCCAAAAGAAGTGTTAACCCAGAGGGTGCGGCGTGTCTCTTTATCGATGATTGGAATGATCCCAAGTTTAGGGAGAGCTGTTTCCCTTTTGTCACTTATTTGAATGATCACGAGGTCATGCCTGCGCGCCAAAGCTTTGAGGTTATGAAAGTATGATTCTTCATCAATAAAATCGGAGATAAGTATCACGACGCTGCGTCTTTTGATAGCATTCAATGAGAACGCAATTGCTTTTGCCAAAGCGGTCTTCAGGGACCGCGGATTCAGTTTGACGAGCGTGCTGATAATCTCGTAAGCTTGTAACGATCCCTTTACCGGGCGAATGTATTTTTCTTTGATATCCGAAAAGCAAATCAGTCCAATATGACTGGACTCCTTTGAGGCGGCCAACGCGAGCACACCACAAATTTCCTTTCCGATGTCAGCTTTAGTCTTACCTGGACTCCCGATGTCTTCCGAAGCGCTGACATCAAGAATGAAAAACAC
Source organism: Bacteroidota bacterium (assembly GCA_023412765.1). Classification (GTDB taxonomy): domain Bacteria; phylum Bacteroidota; class Bacteroidia; order Cytophagales; family Cyclobacteriaceae; genus Chryseolinea. The sequence continues at coordinate 14,367 of JAEZBX010000319.1, read as the reverse complement.
TGTTTGTTCTTTTTCCTCTTTAAAAGTTTTTACGAACGTTCCGTGTCCTTTAGCAGATACATTCCAGTCAATCGTGCGGATATCGTCACCGTACTGATAAGGGCGAACGTCATCAAATTCGAGCCCTGATCCCTTGAAAATCGAATGGAAGTCGCCCTGCATCTGGCTATTGATAGCCTTGCGAATTTGAATTTCGTATTTGCGTAACTTCTTTAAGAGTTCTTTCATGTTACTCATCGCATGCGTCAGATGGCCAAATTTTTGCCTTCTGTTGCTGAGTTCGCTTTCCCGACAATATCAGCAGGGCCAAAAATAGAACAATTATGAGTATTTTGCCGCCCCAAATTGAGTTTAGGTAGATTATGACTGCGAAAGGTTTGACTTCTTTTATCCTGCGAGGAGCTATGGTTCTTCTGTTGGCTTCATGTGGAGACGAGGGTCAAAGTGCTAGCCAGCAGGTCCTCAGCCATCGTGAAATGGTAAAGGTCATGACTGAAATCTATCTGACAGAACAAAAAGTAAACAGACTTGGCGTGCCACGCGACTCTGCGGAACGCGAATTTGAACGATTCAAAAAGGTCCTTTTTAAAAGACTTGGTACTTCGGATTCAGTTTTCAAGAGGTCCTTCGACTATTACATGGACCGTCCCAAAGAGATGGAACAAATCTATACCACCTTGGTCGATTCTTTGAGCTTGATGGAGCAGCGCTACGATCTTCCCCAATAATGATTTATCCGGAAACATTTGAAGCAAAACTTGGCTTCGATCAAATACGCACAAAATTGAAAAACTATTGTCTATCTACTGCCGGGCAGGAGTGGGTAGATAACATGAAATTCAGCAAGGATTTTGAATTCATCAAGACACTCCTAAACCAAAATATTGAGTTTCGTTTGATCATTGAAAAGCAGGAGACATTTCCATCCAGGCATTTCTTTGATCCTGCAGAATGGATAAAAAAAATTTCGTTGGAAGGAAATTGGTTGGATGCGGATGAGTTCTTGAACCTGGCATACGGAATCGAAACCATTCTGGCATGCAAAACCTTCCTGCAGAAAAATGCAGAGCTTTATCCGCATCTGCATGCTTTATCTGCACCTGTTAGTATCACCAGCCAATTGTCTGCGAAAGTTTTCGAAAAGATTGACGATAAAGCAATGGTTCGGGATTCTGCGAGTGTAGATCTTGGCAAAATCCGTAGGAGACTAAGAGAAGAGCAGAACCGACTGCGAAAGATCGCGGATCAGATCTTTAGGGAAGCCGTTGGATCTGGTTGGGTACCAGAAGGCGCATTGCCTACGATTCGTGATGGTAGGGTGGTTCTTCCAATTCAGGCTGAGCACAAAAGAAAACTGAAAGGATTTATACTGGATGAATCGGCAACGGGACAGACCGTTTTTATTGAGCCGGTAGAAATGTTAAATGCAAATAATGAGATCCGCGAATTAGAGCACGAAGAAAAACGAGAGGTAATAAGAATACTGAAATCGTTGACCGATGAATTTCGTACTTACTTGCCGCAGATCAGAGCGTCATTCCGATTCTTGTCGCAGATCGATTTCATCCGTGCTAAAGCCAAGCTTGCCGTTGAATTAGGAGGCGAGCTCCCTCTCTTGGAAAAGGACCCGGAGCTGACATGGTACAACGCGCGTCATCCGCTACTTTACCTGAGCTTAAGAGGCAAGCGCGAAGTTGTACCCCTAGCCATTGCGTTAAGCCCCCAGCAGAGAATGCTTTTGGTGTCAGGTCCTAACGCCGGAGGAAAGTCTGTCTGTCTGAAAACAGTGGGCCTGATCCAGTACATGGTGCAATGCGGATTGCTTGCGCCACTTTCCGAACGTTCACGAGTGGGAATTTTTGAAGACATTTTTTTGGATATAGGTGACCAGCAATCAATAGAAAATGACCTGAGCACGTATAGCAGTCATTTGAAGAATATGAATGTTTTTATCCAGTCGGCCTCAAAAAAATCTCTTGTGCTTTTGGATGAGCTTGGTTCTGGAACGGATCCCAATTTCGGTGGTGCGATCGCTGAGGCTATACTGTCATCATTGGTAGAAATGAAGGTATGGGGTGTGGCTACAACTCACTATTATAATCTTAAGTTGTTCGCCAGCCAGCACGAAGGGATTCAGAATGCTGCGATGCGTTTCGATGATAAAAATCTTATCCCGCTTTACATTCTTGATATTGGAAAACCGGGCAGCTCATTTGCGTTGGAAATTGCTCAGAAGACCGGGCTGCCTGATAAGACAATTGAGGAGGCCAAGAAGTTGGTGGGAAAAGACCTGACTGGTTTTGAAGAGTTGGCCAGATCGTTAGAGAGGGAACGACAAGAATTGAGTCTTAAGATTTCAATGATGGAAAAACAGGAGGCTGAGTTACGGCAATCTCTTGCTAAGTATCAATCATTATCGGTCGAGCTTGAATCCAAAAAGAAAGAAATCATTAACCGTGCGAAAGAGGATGCATCCCGACTGTTGAAAGACACCAATCGAGAGATCGAAAAAACGATAAGGCACATCAAAGAGAACAAGGCTGAGAAAAAGGAAACGTTAAGGGCAAGAAAAAATCTGGAGACGCTTAGCCATAAGGTTGCGTTGCCCAGCGAGAAGGATGCAGCTTCTGAAGTTCAGTTAAAGGAAGGTGATCGTGTACGAATTGTCGGGCAGGAGGGAAGTGGTGTGATTTTATCCATTCAGGGAAAGAGCGCTACTGTACAATTCGGATCACTTAAGTCGGTAACTAAACTCAACAGGCTTGAAAAGATTACTGCGGCTGTTGAAAAAGAGATCAGCGCGAGACTTCGTTCGGCTGGTATCAATGTTATCGAGAAACGGGCGAATTTCAACCCTACTCTGGATATCCGAGGTAAGCGCGTCGATGAGGTAATAGGTATTCTCGATCAGTATCTTGATACCGCTATTCTGCTTGGACAGGGCGAGCTTCGCATCCTACATGGAAAAGGAGAGGGGGTTCTTCGAAAAGTAGTCCGTGACCATCTTAAACGCTACAAAGAAGTTGCTTCAGTTAACGATGAACACATTGAGCGTGGTGGTGATGGAATTACAGTGGTCGTACTAAAATAAAAAAGGGGCTCGAACCCCTTTCTTTTTTAGCTTTATTCTCTCTTAGGGTCGTTCAAAAGTAAAGACCCATGTTCCTTCCACCTCTTCCACTCTGGCGTTATTAAATCCAGGGCCAGCATATTCAAACGTCAAAGTGAGTTGTTTGTCTGAGTTGGTTAACGTATAGGTCATTTCAGTGTCGTCGGAGAGCCGTATTAGCTTATTGTTAACGCTTCCTGCAACAAACTTCCAGCTGTCGTCCTTTTTCCACGGACTTGCGCTTGGCCATGACGTAGCACTGCTGGAATAGGCGTAGGTGCCTCCATTACTGAAAGAGCCTGAATAAGTAAGTGTCATTCCGGGGTATTCGGAAGTTCTGTCTGTTCCATCATTCGCAGAAATGAGCTGCCATGTTGCTGCCTTTAGTTTGTCTAACTGCAACTCCTCCTCAGTTTTTCCTGGATCATCATCATTATCACAGCTACTATTAAAAACGGCTACGCTAACGAGTAACAAGAGATAAAAAAGTCTATTCAAGCGGTTCATTGTAATGATTTTTGTATTGCGAATATCCATGTAAAATCTCTGAAATCAAACAAGGGTGGAAACGCCCTCCGTTCGGCAATAGTGTTAATCTATCTGAATCACGATGAGTAACCGATGGATTTTTAAAGTTGATGCTCTTCACCGACAAAACAGAAGGATTAAACCCTGATTGCGTCCGGTAATCTTTAAAATCATCTGTTTCCGTATTCTGCATCATTTTTAGCGCCCGTTTATCATTTGAAATCCAGGATGTTAATAACCTTCGTATGTAACGGATATTCTTCCGGTTGGTTTGAGGCAATAAGGATAGTACAGTGGGGAGGTAGTTTTTGCAGCTCAGTGTGGTACCAGTCTTTGGTGTCCTTGTCAAGATTGGTGGTAGGTTCATCAAGGAAAATCAGGTCGGCTTCGGAAAAGAATGCCAGTGCCAGTTTTACGCGCTGTTTCATTCCCGACGAAAAGTTTGCGATATGTTTGTCTTTCGCTCCGGAAAGCATCAACCGATCTATCATTTCATCCAGGGTTATCCCAATTCGGCTAGGTTTTAGTCGAAAATGAAAACGCAGGTGTTCTGTCAAGGTAAATTCTTCAACTAAGTCAAGATACGGTGTTGCTATTGCTACGTGGTGAAATATTTCTTCGATAGCAACTTCTCCGGATAAGTGCGGATAGGTAATGACTCCACTGGATTGAGGCAATTGGCCCCAGAGTACCTGAAGAAGGGTTGATTTCCCAGAACCGTTAGGACCTGTGACTGCGTAAATGTTCGATGATTCAAAAGTGTAATTTAGATTCCTGAAGATCCACTCGCGGTTAAATCTCTTGCCCAGGTTGTTGACCTTTATCCCAAGATTTTGGATTGACTTCTCTTTTGGTGACGACATCGAACTGCTTATACTCACAGTATAGTAGATGTAAGACTTTCGGGTTTTAGAATTTTTGTTTTCTAAAATGAATGGGAGGCACAAGCCTAAACTAATTAGTCGTTTCCACCGTAGCCCTTCATGATTCCCCGTTCAGAAGTACGGATAAATTCCACGATATAATCTTTCTCCGGGCTTGGCGGTACTTCTTTTTCGACTACATCAAGAGCTTTTGAATTATTTAATCCTTTCAGAAAGATGTATCGGTAAATCTCCTGGATCTCACTAATCTTTTCGGACGCAAATCCTCTCCTGCGGAGTCCAACGGTATTGATACCCGCATAAGTAAGCGGTTCCCTTGCAGCTTTTGTAAATGGGGGGACATCCTTGCGTACAAGTGAGCCACCGGAAAGCATAACATGCGCGCCGACTTTAACAAACTGGTGAAGCGCGCTTGCTCCCCCGATAATTGCCCAGTCATCAATTGTTACATGCCCTGCAACCTGGACAGTATTCACAAGGATACAGTTGTTCCCAACCAGGCAATCATGAGCAACATGGACGTATGCCATGAGCAGACAATTATTACCAATCACAGTCTTCATCTTGTCTGTGGTACCGCGACTGATGGTTACAGCTTCGCGGACAACCGTATTATCACCAATGATAGTTTGGGTTTTTTCTCCGGCGAATTTGAGGTCCTGAGGTATTGATGATATTGAAGCTCCCGGAAATACCTTGACATTCTTTCCCAACCGAGATCCGTCCCAGATAATTGCATTTGGTCCGATCCAACAGTCGTCGCCAATAACGACATCTTGTTGAACCGTTGCGAATGGCTCAATAGTAACATTGTTACCAATTTGAGCGTCAGGATGTACGTTAGCGTTTGGAAATCTGCTCATGAATCTTTTCGGACTATACTGGCGGTCATGGTTCCCTCGCACACCAGTGTATTGCCTACATAAGCGCGACCGGTCATTTTTGCAATTCCGCGCTTTATGGGTGCAAGTAGATCGCACTGTATCACAAGTGTATCACCGGGGAGAACCATCTTCCTGAATCTGAAATTTTCAATGCCCAGGAAGTACGTCCAATAATTTTCCGGATCAGGTACTGTGTTCAAAACCAGGATACCTCCGATTTGAGCCATTGCTTCAATTTGAAGCACACCTGGCATTACGGGATTTCCCGGGAAGTGGCCTTGAAAGAAATATTCGTTGGCAGTCACGTTCTTAACACCGGCAACGCTTTCGTTATCAAGGTAAATAATCTTGTCGATAAGCAGGAACGGATATCGATGCGGGAGGGTACCAGCAATCTTATTGATATCCATTACAGGAGGTAACGTTGGATTATATTTCGGCTTACCTTTTTTGTCAGACTCCTGCATAGCTTTCTTAAGCTTCTTTGCAAAAGCTACATTAGCTGCATGGCCCGGACGTGCTGCAAGAACCTGCGCCTTCAACGGACGTCCTGCTAGTGTAAGATCACCAACGATATCAAGCAGCTTATGGCGAGCTGGTTCATTTTTATATCGGAGCTCGATATTGTTCAAAATGCCTTCTTGTTTGATAGCAACTTTTGGTTTGCCAAGCATCTTGGCAATGTTATCCAATTCGTTTTCCTGAACAACGCGATCGACGATAACAATGGCATTGTTCAAATCGCCTCCCCGTATCAGATTATTTTTGTACAACATTTCCAGTTCATGCAGAAAGCAAAACGTTCTGCATGAAGCGATCTCTTTTTCAAACTGGCGGATATCGGTGATCGACGCATGCTGGCTGCCCAGCACCGGCGAATTATAATCTATCATTACAGTTACCCTGTAATCATCCAACGGTAGGGCTGCTATCTCCACGTTGCGTGCAGCTTCGCGATAGAACAATGGTTCCTGAACTTCAAAGAAGTCGCGCAAGGCGTTCTGTTCTTCAGTGCCAGCCGCTTTTAGTGTGCCGACGAACTCGATCGAGCTTCCGTCCATGATTGGGCACTCCGGACCATCTAACTGAATCAAAACATTGTCAATTTCCAGGCCTGTCAGAGCTGCTAGCGTGTGTTCAATTGTACTGACCCGCGCTCCACTTTGTTCTATGGTCGTACCCCTCGAAACATCTACTACGTTGTCGCAATCAGCATCAATGATGGGAGATCCGGCCATATCAACCCGTTGGAATTTTATTCCATGGTTGGGTTTAGCAGGGACGAAAGTCATATTAGTCTGTACGCCCGTATGAAGTCCTACACCCGAAAGGGTTACCGATTTCTGAATGGTTTGCTGTTTAATGTTGAGCATGTATGTGCAAAGTGGGCAAATTTAAGCGCAAATCCTCAGAATACCCAATTTTGTAAGGGTCGGATGGGATTTTAGTCGGTCGGCAGGGGACCATCTTGCGTCGCCTGGACTTTGTCCTCGAGTTCTTTCAGGCGGTGATAGATATCCGGCAGTTTCTTAAAAACTGCGTATGATTTAAAGTAAGATCCAAAATCAAATGCCGGTGAGCCCATCATGCGCTGACCTTCGTCTTTAATAGATTTCGAAACACCCGATTGTGCTCCCAGATGAGTTCCGTTTGGAACAATGAGGTGCCCCGCGATGCCTACCTGACCAGCCAGCATGCAGTTTTCTCCGATCTTGGCGGATCCTGAGATGCCAGTCTGTGCCGCAATGACTGTATTTTTGCCAACTTCGACATTGTGAGCGATCTGGATCAGGTTATCCAATTTGACTCCATTACGAATTATTGTTGAGTCTCCGAAAAGTGTAGCGCAATCTATAACCGTATTTGCTCCAATAGCCACATTATCTTCGAGGGTCACATTGCCAAGCTGTGGAATGGTTTTGTAGGATCCGTCTTCCTGTGGCGCAAATCCAAAACCATCGCTGCCGATAACGGCGCCGGAGTGAATGACGCAATTATTTCCGATTCGGCTATCGGAATAGACCTTTACACCTGGGTGAAGAATAGTATTGTTGCCAATAACTACGTTATCGCCAACATAAACATGCGGATAAATTTTTACGTTGTTGCCAATGCGCACGTTGCTGCCAATGTAGGAGAAAGCTCCTCTGTAAATATCGGTTCCCACTGACGCAGATTCATCCATGAAACTTGGTTGCTCGACGCCTGATTTTTGATAGCTAACCAATTTATGATATTCTTCCAGCAGTCGGGTAAAGCTGCTGTATGGATCATCGACGAGAATTAATATTGCACCAACTTCTTTTCGTGCAACGAAGTCTTTTTTTACTATAACCGCTGTTGCTTGTGTCGTGTAAATGTATTGCTCGTATTTTGGATTAGAGAGAAAAGCTATCTGACCTTTTTTTGCATCTTGAATTTTGCCCAACATTTTAATTTTCTCATTGCCATTGCCGACGACTTCCCCACCCAACATCATGGCTATTTGATTAACGCTAAATTCCATATTCAGTAGTTCATTAAGATTAGTTCAGTAATAAGTCACCACCAGAATTCTCAAATATCGGCCAACAATTTTATGAATGCAGCAAAGATACATTTTTAGGCCAGCAGAGATAATTTTTTTTAACGATTTTGCTGATGGCCTTAATGTTTGGAAGGTCGGAAGCTTGGGCGATGTCCAACAGCTGTCCGTTCTTCATCAAGATGTTGATCTGATGACCTTCTGCATAAGCTTCGTTTGATACAACGCCATGTGAAAAAAGGTAAGCGGTTTCAGATCTGAATATATTGTATTCTCTCATAACAACTTCGCGAATGTTCTGGATTTCAATTTTTTTAATAGGCGCCTGAGACAACCTCACTCTGAAGAGGTTCCGATCCAACAGCATTTGTGAGAGCAATGACAGAATATTATCCGAATGATTTTTCCATAATTTTAATGCGCCCCAAATATCGTTGTCGTCCAATTGACCATAGTTTACCAAGGTCGCAGTATCGTCGTTGAAGTCATTCAAAGTATAATTTCTGGCGAGGAAATATCGTAGCGGATCGCTGCATTGCAACGGTTCGTCTGCACGCACAAGTGCTTGCGCTCTCCTGATGATGTTTACAAGCATTCGTTCCGCGCTAACAGATGTTTTGTGCAGATAAACCTGCCAGTACATCAATCGTCGCGCATTCAGGAAATTTTCGATGCTATAAATTCCTTTCTCCTCTACAACAAGTTCATCGTTGTGCACGTTTAGCATGGCAATAATGCGTTCTACGCCGATAGTACCCTCCTGAACGCCTGTAAAAAAGCAATCCCGTTTCAGGTAATCCAGCCTGTCGATATCCAACTGACTGGAGATGAGTTGATGAAAGAATTTTCGGGGGTAGCTATTTCTGAAAAACTGAATAGTAAGTTGCAGCGCGCCGTTAAACCGTTCATCAAGTTGATGGATAAACAGATAGGAGAGGCTTTCGTGTTTGATTCCCGGTGAAAGCACATTTTCCAGTGTGTGAGAGAACGGGCCGTGACCAATGTCATGCAGCAGTATGGCTATTTGGGAGGCTTCATACTCCTGGTCAGATATCTCAACCCCCTTCAGTCGTAGCGTATCCAGCACTTTACCCATGAGATGCATTGATCCAAGGGCGTGTTGAAACCGGGTATGGAGGGCGCCGGGATAAACATAATGCGTTAATCCCAGTTGTTTGATATGTCGTAGACGTTGAAAAAATGGATGGGAAATGATCTCGTAGATAAGTTCGCTTGGAATGGTTATAAACCCATATACAGGATCGTTTATTATTTTCTTTTTAGTCATCCCGTGAGAAGTTGCCCATCCCGGCTACGGCTTAGATAATTAATGGTTAAATTGCAAAAAATTCAACTATGCAAAGATATAGCATTTTATGGGCCGACGACGAGATAGATTTGCTTAAACCGCACATTATTTTCCTAGAGCAAAGAGGGTATGATATCACACCGGTGAACAATGGTTCCGAAGCTGTTGAAAAGAGCGATGAAAAGCATTATGACGTAGTGTTCCTTGATGAAAACATGCCGGGGATGTCGGGCCTTGAAGCACTCACTCAAATTAAGAACAATAAGCCCAATCTTCCGGTGGTTATGATCACCAAGAATGAGGAAGAACATATAATGGAAGAGGCTATCGGTTCTAAGATCGCTGATTATCTTATCAAGCCCCTTAACCCAAGTCAGATATTGTTGTCGGTTAAAAAGATACTCGACAACAAGCGCCTTGTCATTGAAAAAACTAATCTGAACTACCAGCAGGAATTTCGAAAGATAAGTATGGCATTTCAGGATGTCATGAACCACGAGCAGTGGGCTGATATCTATAAGAAGCTTGTGTTCTGGGAACTTCAAATGGATCAGTCCGATAACGCAGAAATGGGTGATGTTCTGGACATGCAGAAGACTGAAGCCAATGCCAGCTTTGCAAAGTTTATCATTCGCAATTATGATTCATGGCTAAATGATCCCAAGTCTGATAAGCCATTGTTGTCTCATCAATTAATGAAAAAGAAAGTCTTCCCTGAACTGGGAAAGAAACCCGTGTTTGTGTTATTGATCGACAACCTTCGGTATGACCAATGGAAGGTGATCGAGCCGGAGCTCACGGATTATTTTACGGTGGAAAAAGAGGAGACGTATTACTCGATCCTTCCTACTACAACAGCATATGCACGAAATGCTATCTTCTCCGGACAACTTCCCTCTGAGATGGCGAAAACGAACCCTAACCTTTGGGTTGGCGAAGACGAGGATGAAGGGAAAAATAATTTTGAAGACGAGTTTCTCTCCAAACAACTTCGGAGGAACAACCTAAACGTCAAGATGTCCTATCATAAAATAAAAAATCTGGAAGAAGGAAGAAACCTGGTCGATACAGTAAACAATCTTTTCCAAAACGATCTTAACGTTATCGTATATAATTTTGTGGACATGCTTTCACACGCTCGTACCGATATGGCTATGGTAAGAGAGTTGGCACCGGATGAGTCTGCATATCGATCTATTACGAAGTCGTGGTTCCTCCACTCTCCTCTAATAGATATTCTAAGAAAAATTGCCGACAAGGATGTTAGAGTTGTTATTACAACAGACCACGGTACCATACGGGTAAAACGGCCCTTTAAGATTATTGGCGATCGGTCTGTTAATTCGAACTTACGATACAAGCAAGGTAAGAATCTCGGTTATGAAGGCGACAAGGTTATGACGGTTCAAAAGCCAGAGCGATTATTTCTCCCTAAGCTGAACGTATCGTCATCATACGTATTTGCAATTGAAGATCAGTTCTTTGCTTATCCAAACAACTACAATTATTACGTAAATTTCTATAAGGATACATTTCAGCACGGTGGCGTGAGTATGGAGGAAATGATCATTCCTATTATTTTCTTAAATTCGAAGAATGTGTGATAACCGAGGGTGATCGCGTGTTTACCTCTGTGACACTCGAGGATTTGGAGGATGTAGCCCAGGAAATTGTCACCTTGCTCGGTGTGTATAAAGTCTGGCTTTTCCGCGGTGAAATGGGCGCTGGAAAAACCACGCTTATAAAAAAGGTGGGAGCTGCTGCAGGGGTTTTGGAGACCATGAGCAGCCCGACTTTCGCCATAGTAAATGAATACGCCGGTGGCACGTTTGAAAAAATTTATCATTTCGATTTTTATAGAATAGAAAAAGAGATAGAAGCAATTGACATTGGAGTAGAAGAGTATTTTTATTCAGGATATCCTTGTTTGGTCGAATGGCCCGAAAAAATCCCATCACTAATTCCATTGCAACATGCTGAAGTAACTATTCAGGTTGACACAAATACCAAAAGAACTATAGCTATCGCTGTCCATGACGGAAAAAAAGAAAACAGGTTTTGAAGCATTAGCAAAAGCCAGCCTGCACCCTCAGGAAAAATTATTGGAAGTTAAAAAAGGGAAGCACTCTTTCTTTATAGGCTTACCCCGGGAGATATCATTACAGGAGAATCGAATTAGCCTTACGCCCGATGCGGTAGCCATCCTGGTCAACAATGGTCATGAGATATGGGTAGAAGCCAAAGCGGGTCTCGGTTCGAAATTCTCCGATAAAGAATATAGTGACGCAGGTGCGAAAATTGTTTATTCCCCCCAGGAAGTTTATAAGGCCGATGTCATTTTGAAAATTGAGCCGGCTACGCTGGAGGAAATAGAAATGATGCATCCAGGGCAGACGTTGATTTCTGCCATGCAGATGGGACAGATGAGGGTGGAAGTACTTCAGGCGATGCTTAAGAAAAAAATCATTGCATTGGCATATGAATACATTGAGGACAAGGTGGGTGGCATGCCAATCATACGCGCTATGAGCGAAATCGCGGGAAGTTCCGTTTTGTTAATAGCATCAGAGTATCTAAGCACCGCCAACAACGGAAAGGGAGTGATCCTGGGTGGTATTACCGGTGTACCACCGACCAAGGTGGTTATTATCGGCGCTGGTACGGTAGCCGAATTTGCAGCACGGGCGGCCCTGGGGTTGGGTGCTCACGTTGAGGTGTTCGACAATCATCTGTACAAATTAAGACGTATCAAACATATTCTGGGTCAACAGATATACACGTCAACTATCGATACTGTTACCCTCGGCGATACGTTGAAAACAGCGGATGTGGTAATTGGGGCGCTTCGTGCTGAAAAGGGTAGAGCGCGTCATGTTATTACCGAGGAGATGGTAACCCATATGAAACCGGATTCATTGATTATCGATCTGAGCATTGACCAGGGAGGATGTGTCGAGACTTCTGAGTTGACTACCCTCAGCAGGCCAGTGTTCCGCAGACATGGAGTGATCCATTACTGTGTTCCCAATGTTGCATCGCGAGTAGCCCATACTGCTGCCAATGCCCTCAGCAATATATTCACACCTACAATTCTCAGGGCAGCTGAAGAGGGTGGAGTAGAAGCGATGATCTTCTCTCACAAGTGGTTCATGAAAGGAGTTTATACTTACAAGGGTGGATTGACTAACGAGCACGTTGCGCGCAAATTCGGTTTGAAATTCAAGAACATCGAGTTGTTGATGGCGGCACGGATCTGATCTGCACGCCGAGAACGTAACTTTTACATTTTACATTCAATGTCGTTTAGTTAGTATGCAATTTAATAAGAAGAGTTAAATTGAGGGTATAAGAGTGGGGCGCTCGGCTCCAAAAAATATCGTGAAAACATAACAAACAAACTTAACTATCTTCTACATGAAAAAGCATTTGCGGATCAGTTTAAGATCGGCGAGAATTCTTTTTCACGTAATAGGAAATTAAGTTTTGTCAATCTAATGGTGTTGCTCATGCACCCTTTAAGCAAATCGATACAGCGGGAGCTTGATGATTTTTTTCAGCGTTTAAACAAGTCAGACTTTCAAATACGTACAATAACAAAAGGTGCTTTGACTCAAGCTCGGGCAAAGCTTTTGCCTGATGCTTTCAGGGCCCTCGATAAAGTAGTTCAAGAAGGATTTTATAAAGAGGCTCCTATTTATACATGGGATAAATATCACGTAAGAGTAATCGACGGATCTACAATGGTGCTTCCACAACATGAGAGCATCGTCAAGGAGTTTGGAGTACATAAATTCGGACCCAATGCGGATAGTCCTCGAAGTCTTGCACGCATATCGCTGCTTTATGATCCATTGAATGGAGTGACCATTGATGGACAAATTGGTGGATATGCTACCAGCGAGAAAGAGCTTTGTAATGCTCACCTGGATCACGTTAAAGCTGGAGACTTATTGATTTTTGATCGTTTATACGCAGGTTTTGGCCTGATGCGTAAGCTTTATGATCTGAAGGTTGACTTTCTTTTTCGAATGAAGGAAGGGTGGTGGAAAAAGGTTCGTGAATTTGAAGATCAAGGACTTGATGATCAGCAAGTCGAATTTGAAACCAAGGAAGGAAAATTGAAAGCGCGCTTAATCAAGATAAAATTATCGGATACGGAAGAGCAAATTTTCTGTACATCAATCATGAATAAGAAATTTTCTCCTGAGGACTTTAGCGATCTCTACAAAAATCGTTGGGGTGTTGAGGAGACATACAAGACCCTAAAGAATTGGGTCGAGCTAGAGAACTTCTCAGGTAAGACAGCACTGGCTATTAAGCAGGACTTTTACTCTAAAATTTTCTTGATGAATCTCTGTACAGTTTATTCGCATCCAGTTTCAGAACAAATTAAAAAGGAGAAAGAGGACTACCAGATCAACCGCGCCCAATCCCTAGCGTTGGTGTCGATTCTACCAATCCCGTTATTCCTACATTACAAATTAAAAGATGCTCTCAAAGCTTTTGACAATCTTTTATCCAAAACCACTGATCAGATTAGGCGTGGAAGAAAATTCAAAAGAAAGACAATGGTTTTTAGAACGAAATTTTCCATGAATTACAAACGCCTCTAGCTTAACTAAACGACATTGATTTTACATTGGATATTTTAAACCGCACATATAATCCAGCTTTTTGTTTTTGATCTTCTTGTTCATGTTTTGGCTGGATACTAATCCCTCAAAAGATCAATTTACTGTCATGGTGTCACGAATTCTTAATTAATTATTTAAATAATTTTTTTCAGAGAATATTTGACTCTTTATCTAAAATTTAAGAATATTTAGAAGGCAATAGATGTGGATTATTAGACTGTTGGGTTCATTTTAGTTAGATTAATCGATATCTGTTCAAACAATTAAACACCTTGCATTCTACGGGCTGGTGGTTATTGTGTCGGTCCTTTGGATTCTAGACTATTATGTTAATACAAAACCTACCGTTATGAAAAGTACATTATCCTTCTCCAAAATTTTAGGGCTGATATTCTTGACAACTCTATCAGCCAATGCCTATTATGCGCATGTTGCCGGTCCGGCGTATACATGCCCAAATTCCGAACTGACGTATCGTTATTCTACGAACATGCC
>JAEZBX010000292.1 GCA_023412765.1 Bacteroidota bacterium | reverse complement strand
GGATGGAGGAACAAGCGAAGGAGATTTCCACGAAGCAGTAAACGTGGCCGCGGTTTGGGACTTACCTGTAATCTGTCTGGTTGAAAACAATGGCTATGGACTATCAACACCAAGCCATGAACAATTCAGATGTAAATCGTTTGCCGATAAAGGCATCGGCTACGGCATCGAAGGCATCAGCATTGATGGTAATAATGTTCTCGAAGTTTATGACACCATCAGATCACTTGCCGATGATATTCGCCACCGGCCACGGGCAGTGATACTGGAGTGCTGTACGTTCAGGATGCGCGGCCATGAGGAAGCATCAGGAACGAAGTATGTGCCCAAAGAATTGATGGAAGAATGGCAAAAGAAGGACCCCATCACCAATTACGAAGAGTTTTTGTTAGTCAACGGCATTATCGACAAGGAATTCATCAGTGAATTAAAAGGCAAGATCAAAACTGAAGTAGAACAGGGAATTGCTCTGGCAAGCGAGGAGTCTCATCCGGAACCCGATACAAACGCCGAACTAACGGATGTCTATACGCAGCACAATTTTTTTATTACTGACCCTTCTTCCGACAAAAAATCGGAACGTAGATATATCGACGCGATCTCGGATGGATTGCGTCAAAGCATGGAGAAGTATGACAACCTTGTCTTGATGGGACAGGACATCGCAGAGTACGGAGGAGTATTCAAAATCACGGAAGGTTTTGTGGGGAAATTTGGCAAAGGCAGAGTTCGGAACACCCCGATCTGTGAGTCAGCAATCGTTGGAGCAGGTCTCGGTCTTTCTATCAAAGGCATGAAAGCAATGGTTGAGATGCAGTTCGCAGATTTTGTGACTGAAGGTTTCAACCAGATTGTAAACAACCTCGCCAAATCGCATTGGAGATGGGGTCAGCACGCCGACGTAGTCATCAGGATGCCTACCGGTGCAGGAACAGCGGCTGGACCATTTCACTCCCAAAGCAACGAAGCCTGGTTCTTTCATACGCCAGGTTTGAAAATCGTTTACCCATCGACTCCTTATGACGCGAAAGGGTTGCTGTGTGCAGCCATCGAGGATCCAAATCCTGTGCTCTATTTCGAACACAAATTTATGTACCGGTCTTTGAAGGAGATAATTCCCGATGATTACTATACATTGGAAATCGGAAGAGCCAAACTGGTCCGACAGGGTACCCAGCTTTGTATTATCACATATGGTATGGGAGTCCATTGGGCAAAAGAAATTCTGGCTGAAATGCCTGAGGTGGATGCAGCAGTGCTTGACTTACGAACCCTTCTTCCCTGGGATAAAGAGGCCGTTGCAAGCCTGGTAGAAAAAACAAATCGCGTATTGGTTCTGCATGAAGACTCGCTCACCGGCGGGATTGGAGCAGAAATCAGCGCCTGGATATCCGAAAATTGCTTCCGGTCTTTAGACGCTCCGGTTTTGCGGCTGGGGGCTTTGGATACCCCCATTCCATTTGCTCCGACACTGGAACAGAATTTTCTGCCGAAAGGCCGGCTAAAGACTAAAATCGAAGAATTGATAAAATATTAGTCCTCGTAAAAGAACGCCGTTAATCGAGCGTTTTACATGCAGAAAGCAAAATCAGCCATTAAAACGCAATTTTTCCGTATCTTAGCCTGTTTCTAATCCTATTTTTTGAACCTCAAGGGAAACAATAGAATCCTTGCATTTTCCACGATTTTCAGGATCATCGGTCTCTTATTGATCATGGTTTTGGCCGTACCTGCCTTTTCCCAAAATACAAAGGGTGACAAGCCGGTGTCTAATCGTGAGGGGAGGTTCAAAACACCGTCAAAAAGGGTCAATCAGAAAAAGAAGCCAGGCAAAAGGGTATCTGCCAGAAAACAATCAATTGCCAGCAATGCCCGCGAATACACGCCCAGAAGGCGGGCCCGTGGCGGCGAGCGTCCAGGCAAGCCGTTGCGCCCCATAGTTCAGTCTAAGCCTCAAAGCAAAGAGCGGGCTTGGTCAGGTGATATCGCCGGCCGCCGGATACGTGCTACCTCCGATCGTGAGCGAAGCAAGAATGTTTATCCTCAATACGGTCGATATACTCATAACCCGTCGCGCACACCAAAGCCATCACAAAAAGTCGTTTCAAACAAGAGTACATTAGCCCGACTGAAGAAACTTCAAACACCGGCAAGTGCAAGAAAAGTTTATCCTCAGAAAGGTCGCTTTGTAAACAATCCATCCAGAACGCCCCGGTCCACACAAAACGCTGTGCCCAACCGTGGTACGCTGGCGCGGGTAAAAAAATTACAGAGCACGCCACCAAAAATTTACAAGAAGAGCATTAACGTTTATGCAAACTTTCGGAGGCCAAAAAGGAAAGGCGAGCAGGCATCAACGAAGGACCTTGCCGGACGTCGTTTGAGAAATAAGAATTTTGAAAGCCCCCGCCCAGGTGGCATTGATCCATTTTTCCGCCCCCGTCAGAGGCGTGGATATACTGGTGACCGGCCTTATTCCGGTCCGTCTGGGGGGTACAAGTCAGCCACGCGCGACCGCCAGGAAGCATGGCAGGGTGACGTAGCAGGACGTCGTATCCGAGGCAGAAATTTTTCCAGCAAAAAAACCATCGAAGGTCAACCTGTTTTGCCTGGTCGTCAGAACAGAGACAGGTCTGGTGACCGAGCCTACTCGGGTAAGGCAGGTTGGTTTAGAACAGCGACCCGCTCGAGTGAATCGCGGCCGGGATTAGGACCCCTTCCGGCAAGGAGCCCCGGAATCGGTGGTTCAGCCTTGCGAAAATATGATGGGAGGCTCACGGGTCGCCAGCCGCTCAAAGGCGGAGGTAGTGTTAGCGGAAAAGGCTGGAACAACGAAGGCCGGCCTTTAGAGGTCCGGACTCCACGACAAGGCGCGATCGCAGCCCTGTATCAGGGGAATATTAAGGCAAAGCCGAGGGCTAAAGGTGGTGGAAGTATAAGTGGCAAACTATGGAACAACAATGAAACCCCTATTCCTGGCAAAACTTACTCTGATGATGCCCGGAAAGTTGCTGGCTATCCTGGGAAAAACAGGATGTTTGATTTGCATCCCGGATTCGTCGACCAGGGTGCGCGTTACACGGGCCCTATAAAATTGAAGAAATTCAACAGAAGTTATACACAGCATCCTGATGCGGCAGAAGCTTCTGTTAAGAAAAAGAGACTATCCAAACATGCTTTTGACGCTGAAGGCTTGCAAGTAAAAGTTAAGGAACGCGAATATGCTAGAAAGCCTCATGCCGCTGAAGGTGCCAGCCCGGGAATAAAACCTTCGAAAGAATCGGTCAGGGCAAGCGAGTATGCGCGAAGCATTCGGAGGAACTGGGATTATATTCGAAATCCAAGCAGCTCGGAAGAAGCGCTGAAGACGAGAGAACCAGGAAAAGCATTTGCATTGTCATCGGCGTACCAGGGAAATATCAAGATGCAAAAGTTCAAACTGTTTGAGAAAAACAGGAACCTGCATCCTGATACGAAGTTTATCAAGACCAACCGGAACAACGTTCCGGAAGAAAAGGACTTGTTAACGAACTTTAAATTATGGTGGGCGCGTTTATTTAAGAAACAGGAAACTCAACCGGATCATTTAAAAGACAAGGGCCATAAACCCCGATATGATAAAGGTGAAGCAGGTATGTGGTATGAATAACAAAACAATGAAATGGAGCGAACTTCGCTCCCCTAGTCAGATCGACTTAATCAGGGAAGAATCGAAAGAAAACCCGGTACTTATTTTCAAATATAGCTCAAGGTGCTCAATCAGCAGGATGGCATTGGACCGTCTCGAACGAAATTGGAATGAAAGTGAAATGCAGATGGTAAAACCATATTTTCTGGATTTGATCACTTACCGGGAAGTTTCTAACCGGATTGCCGATGTGTTTGATGTTAGACACGAGTCGCCACAGGTGCTAATTATCGACAACGAGAAATCGGTGTATGACGAATCCCATATGGGGATCCGGTATGATTCCATAAAAGACGTTGTAAATAGTCAATGACCTTGTTAGAAGGTGGCTTTCAAGACCAGGAAACTTCAATGTGAATAACTTTGATGTTATTATTTGTGTTAGAAAATTAAAATTCTAAATTTATCTTAAAGATTGGCTTGGAATGCTGCGCGTTGAAAAGGTTTTAATCCCCGCAATTTGCTTCATTTTTCTTGTTTCCGGTGCGCTCGCGCAGACGCAAGATAGCTATGAGTATCAGTCAGAATTTATCTGGGGGATCAACAAGAATACTTCTGGTGGCCTGATAGGCGGAATTGTTTTTAAGAAAGCGCGAAAACTTAACGATCGCGTTCTTGAAACATTCGGGCTTGAGCTTATGAATGTAAAGCATCCCCAGGAAGTGAGAAGAAGTTCATCTACCACGGGGAATTATTTCATATACGGCAAGGCAAACTACCTGTACGCAATCCGCCTGCAGTATGGCCGTGACATTATCCTGTTCAAAAAAGCTCCTCAACAAGGTGCAGAAATAAAAGGCATTTTCGCTGTGGGCCCCTCTATCGGGGTAGTAGCACCTTACTATGTGGAATATTATCCGAACAACAATGACATGGTAAGTGTACGAACACCATGGAATCCGAGTATCGGTATTGGCGACATCGGCGGAACGGGACGCGTGTTTGAGGGAATCGGCGAGTCTAAAATAGTTCCCGGTTTAAATGTAAAAGCGGCAGTAAACTTCGAGTTAGGTACGATAAAAAGTCAGGTCACTGGCTTTGAGGCAGGCTTTTTGATGGATGTATATTCAAAGAAGATCGATTTAATGCCTACGGCCAAGAATTATTCCCTGTTTCCAACCCTTTTTCTCACACTTTTTTACGGAAATCGGAAATAGGCCGTAAAAAATTTCGATAAAAATGTGACCTTTATCTATATTTGACATTCTACTGTTAAAAATACTTAACCTATGGAACCGAAGAAGACCGAAAAAGCAGATCTCACCAAGAAATCCTTCCTGTTTTTAACAGTAGGGTTGGTGATTAGCTTGCTACTTGCAATAATGGCGTTTTCCTACAGGGTCTATGACGATACGTCAGTGACGGATCTCAGCAACAAAGATGCCATGGAAGAAGAAATCCTTGAGGTGCCGCCCACAGAACAGCTTCCACCTCCTCCACCAAAAATTCAGCAACCTCAAATTATTGAAGTGCCAGATGAAAAGAAGATAGAAGAGGAGATTGAAATCAACATGGATACGGAGGTTACCGAAGAAACCAAAGTTGAAGAAATCAAGATCGCACCTGTTGAAGAAGAAAAAGAAGATCCTAACCAGATCTTCCTTGTGGTGGAAGAAACTGCAGCTCCGATAGGCGGGATGCCAGCGTTCTATGAGTTTGTTAGTAAGAAACTAAAATATCCAGCGCAAGCTCGAAGAATGGGTGTTGAAGGAAAAGTGTTCGTTGAGTTCGTTATCGAGCGCGACGGAAGCATCACTGATGTGAAGGCAATTAAAGGTATTGGTGCGGGTTGCGATGAAGAAGCAGTTCGCGTTCTTCAGTCTGCTCCAAAATGGAAACCTGGCAAACAAAGAGGTAAACCGGTAAGACAAAGAATGGTGCTCCCGATTGCCTTCAAACTTGGATAATCATTCCAATAACAAAAAATCTAAAAGACCCTGAGAGATCGGGGTCTTTTCTTTTGTGATAATCTCAACTGAATTTCCTTTAAATATTGACCTCACCAATTATTTCAATGCAAAGCCAAGTATCAATCCTCCAAGAATAATAAATGGCGACGGGATCTTCGTGAAAGTCAGCAACGCGAAGGTGGCAATGGTGACGGCAAAATTCAGAAACGTATTTGCCAGTGGCTGAAACAAAATGACGGCAGACGCCAAAACTAGCCCCGAACTGGCAGCTGTAATACCTTCCAATGAAGCTCTGACCGCACGGTATCGCTTTAAGCTGCCCCAAAATCTTATCACAAAAAATATCAGAAATGTTCCTGGCAGAAAGATTCCTGCTGCGGATGTAAGGGCACCAATGACCTCACCACCTGTTCCATAGTCGCGCATTGAGAGCGCACCAATGTAAGCGCTAAATGAAAAGTTCGGTCCGGGAAGCGCCTGGGCTACAGCGTATCCTGAAAGAAACTCATTATGTGATGTCGGATGGTGCAGGGGTTTCGGTGCATATTTCTCCTTGATCTTCGCTTTAAGTTTTGAAACCTTACTGACATCTTCACCTTCCTGTATCTCTACAAATTCCGTGTATAACAACGGTGCCAATACTTGCCCACCACCAAAAACCAGACTTCCATTTCGATAAAAATTTTCAAACAATTTCACTGGCAGTGACTTCGTGGCAGCACCGAGAATAGCCGCGAAGATGAGCACATTCACCCAGAGGATAAAGTTTGCCCATGGCACTACGAGTTTTTGCTTTTCCTCCTTCGGTTGATTCTTGTACTTAAGAGC
>JAEZBX010000220.1 GCA_023412765.1 Bacteroidota bacterium | reverse complement strand
ATGGTGGGTATGGAACTTCGGGGGAAAACGATCGGAATCATTGGTCTGGGAAATATCGGTTCTCGTTCTGCAGAAATTTTATCAAACGGATTTAATGCCAACGTTATTGCCTGCGATCCTTATATTGATAAACAAAGGTTCAAGCAATTTAATGCTAAGGAGGTATCATTGGAAGAATTAATCGAACGGTCCAACGCAATTCATTTCCATTGCCCGCTCACCAGCGAAACGAAGAGGATGTTATCCAAACCGCAATTTGATGCTATGCAAAAGAACAGTGTGATCGTTAATACTTGTCGAGGTGAACTGGTTAATGAGGATGATTTATATTACGCACTGCAGCATGGTCCTTTAGGAGCTTATGCAACCGACGTGGTAGAGAATGAGCCTATTGATGGCAGCCATCGCCTTGCAAAATTGAATAACGCCATCATCACTCCACATCTTGGTGGGTACTCCTGGGAATCCCTTCATGGCATGGGACAAACTTGTGTAGATGATATGGTTTCTGTATTCCAAAGAAATGGGATAGGGGGAGAGTTAGCTAACCCTGAAGTTTTAAAAAACCGTCGCTAAAAATGGTATTGACGCTGGCAATCGATCTGGGAACCACTAATTTGAAGGTAGGGGTGGTAGATGAACTTGGTGAAATCCTTTCCGTTGTTTCACATCCTTTACATACTTACAGCACCGAGCCTGGAGCAGCGGAGCATGATCCCGACGAAGTGACAAGGTTGGTGTCGGATATGTGTGGGCAGGTATTGAAACAAGTTGATAAGAATCAGGTCTCCTACGTTGTTTCGTCAACTTATCATTTTGGATTGATGATGTTGGATGAGAAGAGAAAACCGATTACGCATATTACTCTTCTGACCGACATCCGATCGCAGGAAGTTTTCTCTGAGTTCATGACGGCTTTCGCGGATATCGACATTTATCGAAAAACAGGTTGTCCGCTGATTGTCCAGTATGCACTGCCGCGGTTATTTTATTTTTCCAAAGTGAAACCGTCGCTTTTTAAAAGGGCAAAATATTTTTTGGATAGCAAATCATTCCTTTTTGAATGGTTAACCGGAGAATCGGTTAGCGATATGAGTACGGCTGGCACTACGCAGCTTCTTAACATGAATGATTTCCAATGGGATGAAGAGCTTCTTTCAAGACTAAAACTTTCTCCTGACCAGTTTCCCCGTGTAGAGGAAGGCCCAGCTTATATGGCGCCGCTGAAAAAACAATTGTGTGTTGCCTGGGGATTGAATGAAGACGTAAAAGTATTATTGGGACTGTTTGATGGGGCAGCACTTGCGGTCGGACTTAGCGGCCTTCAGGAAGATGTTGGAATTATTAACGTTGGCACAACGGCTATGCTACGCGTGCCTGGCGATCAACCCGCGCTTGACCAGAACGAGAATAAGCGCCTTCAGGCCTATGCGTTGAAGAAAGGGTTATTCTTAAATGGAGGTGCTATTAACAATGCTGCGCTACCCTTGGATTGGATGCATAATAATCTGTTTAATGTAGACGTTCATGCTGAAGACCTGCGGAAAATTACGCATGAACCTCCGCTGTTTTCATTGCCTTACCTTACGGGAGAAAGAGATTCAAAGACCGGGCCCTATGCATCAGGAGTATTCTTCGGTATCCGTCGTGACCACAAGGCAATCGATTTTACTCGCTCGGTGCTGGAGGGAGTTGCTTATTCAATGCGCTACCTTAATGATGGGTTAAAAGAAAACAACCTGCACGTTAAGGAAATAAGAATGGGAGGTGGGGGTGTTAACATAAAAGCCTGGCCGCAAATTTTCGCAGATGTCTTAGGTGTTCCTGTGGTTATCTCCACCACAAACGAAGTAGCATTAGTGGGAAGTACGATGATGGCTTTGACCGCAGCAGGTGTTTTCAAAGACCTGAATGAAGCTACCGAGAAAATGCTGAAAGGCGGCAAGAGAATAGAGCCGGATAAAACGGCTGCAGCTATACATGATCGCCGTTACATATTCTTTAAAAAACTCAGAGAAACGCTTGGGCCATTGTACAGGGAGCATGCTGACTTAAGATTTTGAAATCTTCGCGATTTACATGTTACAGCCAATGGCTATCGGCTCCATCGGAGCCACGTGTTCAATAATTCGCAGCTAAGTTTCGACACCGCGTTACATGGAATCATTCTATTTCAAGACATTGACTACCCTATGCCGAGTGCTCGCGACTAACGGTTTTGTGGAATAGTACTTAAAGTATTCACCGGATTCTTCGAAACCATCCAGATCGTTAAGCTCAAGATTGCTCAACATAAAATCTGACAAGTTAAGTTTGGGCATCGGAACTACACCAGAGAAATCGGGAATTGAAAATTTGGCTGTGTTCTCAGAACCGTAAACATGGATGAATGCTTTCCCATTCGAGCTCCTGTAATACGCATAGAAGTAATCAAATTTGCCCGTAAAAGTCGCACTGAAATTAGCGGGACTTGGATTCAAAATTTCTGCGTCGAAGTCAATTGACTGATAGTCGAGATTAAGTGATCCATTCCGCGTTTCTACAAATAAGCGAGTATCAGTGTAGTAATAAAAGGCGCTGGTATATCTTGAAAATGATTTTGATGGATAAAAAACATCCAGCTCACCGCCACCGTAATTTTGGTTCATAAACAAATAATTTGATTCATAACCATTTATAGTCTCGAAACCCCAGAGAGAGAAATTGCCACCTGTCACACCTGGAACTGGCGCGACGACATTTTTCTTGACGGATGGTTGTAAGGACGAAAGGTCGAGCGTTGCGGAGTTGTTTGCTTCATCGATATCAAAGAAACCATGACTACCCTCACCGTTGTGAATAACCTGCGCGTAGGCCTTACCTGATTCGATGTAGTTCAGGCTCGTCCTGCCGGTAGTATCGCCGATATTGTAGGCTGTCCATGTTGAGTAATTCGTTCCATAAGTGAGGTATGAAAAGCTCGGTACGTTTATCAGTTTTAATTTGATGGGATTCTTAACACCCGCCAATCCACCACCATCTGGTGGACCCCAATCGCTACCTCGTTTTATATTGAGATATGCAGAAGTATGGTAAAATTCTGGTGTCTGATTCACTATATAAAGGTTGATTGTCTGTCCTTCGTATCCATCCTTAGCGTAATACGATGTATCAGTTCCATTAACGATTTTTTCACTACAGAGTACATTGCCAGTCACATCCGTTATAACCAGGTACGCATCACCGCTATATTGCATTGGCGCGACGTGCATCCTGATTAATTTCTCTTCTGACATTTGTTCTGGTGCCGGATCATCGCTCGAGCAGCTCATCAGCAGGTAGGCAAACGATAAAAAAAGGGCAGGTTTCACCCAAACAAGATTCTTCATCATAGACACAACATTTTGAGGATTAATCGCAATTATGGACAAATAGTAACCCGGTAGTTGAAGATAGTTCTTGCGTTGGCTGTTCTGTTTGTGGCGAACATTGGTTATACTCAGATCCCCAAGGAAATATTTTTCAACTCAAAAATGGATTGGTCTTTCGCCAATATGATTATTACGATCGCGATTGTATCATAAGGCGGTGAAGGAGTGGAGGGAGAAAAATCCTAAGAAATAATTCAACCAAAATTCAAAACCCATAGCCTTAAGCACAAACCTTCTGTTGATTGCAGAATTTTTAAAATCAATGTGAATCAATTAGACCATGCTTCAATTTGCGTTGACACAAGGGCTCTAAGATTCGACTCTTCCCCCAATTAATTTGCATAGAATAAATTGATTTTCCTTAGGGAGCAGATCTCTTGGAATAAAGGCTAAACCCATAGGTTATTGTTTTATTAGTGTATTTTATACATTTGTTCAAATAGAAGTTTGATCAGCTGATTTTTTGCTGAGACCAACTTTTTTAAAACCAGATATACAACGAAAGAAACTTTTGATGAACACAAAACGATTGATGTTGTCAGCGATGGCTGTTTTGATTTTATCATCATTACTTCTAGATGCCAATACAGCAACAGGTCAACCCCCAGGTGGACCACCAAGACCAGTACTTCCTCCGATACCAATTAAAGGTGATACAACACACACTTTATCTAAGCACTTTATCACAGCACCAAATGCTCTAAAGGCACCAGATTCAAAGGGCTTTATTCAACGTTGGCTTGTTCTCGAGCCCGTCCGGAAGGAGATATCCCGAAATAATATCCTTACGGAAACCTATCTCAGATCAACTTTTTCCACCGACAATTTTTCCACGGATTTCAATGCCGTTCCTAAGAATGGAAAGAAAGTTAAAATTGGAGGCCAACAACTTAAGTGGTATGCGCTGGATAGCAAAACATACAATTTTAATTTATACCATTTTACATATGCTATAAATAAGCCACCGTATGGTGTTCTTTTCTGGCTTGTTACCGTTATCAATTGCCCGGAAGAAATCAAAGATGTGCGGATGGCAGCCGGAGCTAACTCCGGAGGAATGTTTTGGTTGAATGGTAAGGAAGTACTCCTCCTTTCCGGCGACAGAGATATGGTTGTCGACAATGTCACTTCTCCGCTTATAACACTTAAAAAAGGAAGGAACGTAGTCCGCGGAGCAGTAATCAACGGACCGGGTATGTGCAATTTTGCTGTTCGCTTTTTGGATGAAAAGGGCTTACCCGTAACTAACTATACTATTAGTCAGGAATGATTTGTATTGAAGGGGGGCATTTGTCAAATAAATAAAACCATTACATGAAGGGTATAAAAATAATCGGCGTGACTCTGTTGTTCACGATTTTTCTACAGACAGCAAAAGCACAAATTGGAAAACCTTTCATCCATGATCCGTCAACCATTGTTGAATGCGACGGTAAGTATTACACGTTTGGCACAGGCGGTGGTGGATTGATATCGGACGATGGCTGGAATTGGAAAGGTGGTGGCGTGCGACCTGGCCGTGGCGCAGCTCCGGATGCAATGAAGATTGGAGACCGTTACCTCGTGGTGTACGGCGCAACGGGTGGTAGTGGGAATCACAAAGGCGCCATTCTCACCATGTGGAACAAGACTCTAGACCCAACTTCTCCGGAGTTCAAATATTCAGATCCTGTTGTGGTTGCTACGTCCGATGGTTATGAAGAATGTGATGCCATTGACCCAGGCCTTATGTTGGATCCGACTACGGGTCGACTTTGGCTCTCGTATGGTACGTATTTTGGCTATTGTCGCGTCGTAGAATTGGACCCCAAGACGGGGGCGCGAGTAGACGGCAACGAGCCCGTTGATGTAGCTGTGGCCTGCGAAGCCACCACTTTAACTTACCGCGATGGTTGGTACTATCTCCTTGCAACACATGGCAGTTGCTGCGATGGAGCCAACTCCACCTACAACATTGTTGTCGGGCGTTCAAAAAACGTTACTGGTCCTTTTATCGATAATGTAGGAAGAAGCATGCTCGAAGGTGGTGGCAAAATGGTTGCTGCATCGAGTGGCAGACTTATTGGTCCTGGCCATTTCGGACGGATAATTGTTGATGATGGGGTTGAAAAAATGTCTCTTCATTATGAAGCGGATTTAGATCAAAGTGGGCGAAGTGTTCTGGGCATTCGTCCGTTAGTTTGGAAAAACGGATGGCCTGTTGCGGGAGAAAATGTGAAAGAAGGAAACTATCACATTGAATCGGAGAGAAGAGGCTATTCACTGGAACTGGCAGTTGATTTAGTAAGGATGGCTGGTGGGATGCGGGGATTTAACCGTAACAATGATGAACCAATCAAACCAGTGCCATCACAAGAGTTACCTGAAGTAATTAACGCCTGGCCTACCGGTAATATAGATGCGCGAATTGGCGACTATATGGCTCGTCCCCATCAAAAATGGACCATTTCAGCAGCGCCTGATTCAAGTGGATATTTAGGTGGACCATATTACAAGATAGTAATTACTGGAACCGATAGGGCATTAGCAGCAACCGCTGACGCTAGAGTAGTAACGGTCCCGACATTCACCGGTGCTCCGGAGCAACTATGGCGGATTGATCAACTGACAGATGGAACTTACAGAATCATGCCCAAAACGATTTTTAATTCGAGTGAAAGGTTTGCGCTCGTTTCTTCCGGTGATAGCACACCGACCCTCGCAAAGTTTGATATGAATAGCGACAACTCGAAATGGAATTTTAAAAGGGTTGAATAGTTGGGAGGGAGCTATTCGGACCATTTTTGAAATTGGAAAATTGAAATTGGAAACTTCAGCGCACAGATCCTTAGTGGTGGTGGCCGGCCATGGGGTCGCTTCCTTTTTTTAAAATTATTTCGCTGTACAATAAGTAAGCACCGGTCACGGCGACGGTGTCACCATCCATTAACCCTTCGGTGATCTCCACATTTACAAAATCTTCAATGCCTGTTTTGACCATGGTTGGCCTAAACGTGTGGGGTCCGCGTTGTACATATACATGAGTTCCGTTGCCGTCCCTTATTACCGCATCTACAGGGATCGCCAAAGCTTTCCTTGATGAGTGACTGAAGAACACCTGGGCTTGCATTCCTGGTTTGTATTTTTGATCGGGATTTTGGAGCGAAGCACGCATGACAACGATTTGTGAATTCGCACGATACTCGGGACTGAGGAACTCGATAGTTGCCTCTAAATTTTCATGATCATATCCGCTTATCCGTACCGTTATTTTATCACCAACCGTAGCTAGCGATGTTTCATTTGGATAAAGTTCAGCTTCAAGCCATAGTTTTCCGATATTCTCAATTTTCATTAATGTACTCCCTTCCGACACGTACTGACCTTCTGACATCGACACTTCCGTGACGACTCCACTCGAAGGGGCCAGGAACGTTATTGAGTTCTGAATTGCTTTGCTTTGCTCGAGTCTTTCAACCTGATCTGCAGATAATCCATACAACAAAAGCTTTCGTTTTGCAGCGTCGTAAAAAGATTTGTACCGCTTTTCAGTCGAGCCTAAGGTTTCATATTGTTCCTTAGCCAACAGAAATTCGCGTTGTAATGTCAGAAGCGATTCACTGTACAATTGATAAAGTGGTTCTCCTTTGCGAATTGATCTGCCAGTTTCCTTCACGTACAATTTTTCAATCCGGCCAGCAGCACGACTGCTCACAATTTCTGAAAGGTCTTCGTTTACCGTCAGTGTTGCATTAACGACAACTGTTTGTCCTATGGACTGATTCGACACTTTTTGTGTGGTGATGTTCGCGAGTTTGATTTGGCTTTCGGTCAACATCAGATCCGCAGCGGTCGAGCTATGGGCAGCGTGGTCGTCGGAAGTCTGCTGGGTAGAACAGGCGGAGGTAAACAACAGGAAAATTGAAAGTGGAAAGTGGAGGTACTCACATTTAATAAAGTGAGCAGACCGTAAAATTTTTTTCAATGTGTGATTCTTGATAGTCATGGTACCTTCAAATTTCAAATTTCAAATATCCTTTTCGCGTCTTAGCTATGAAAGCATTCAACTTCGGTCCAAGTTGGTCAATGATATCCTTGTACTCTTTCATTCGTTCCTTGCTGATGAGATTTCTCCTATGTGCTTTTCGTAGCCATCCTTTGGTTCTTCAAATGATCCACGTGAATACAGATAAAAGTTCTTACGATCTAAGGGAGTATATCTTCCATAACCCTCAGCAATA
The DNA here is from genome assembly GCA_023412765.1 of Bacteroidota bacterium. Classification (GTDB taxonomy): domain Bacteria; phylum Bacteroidota; class Bacteroidia; order Cytophagales; family Cyclobacteriaceae; genus Chryseolinea. The sequence continues at coordinate 848 of JAEZBX010000220.1, read as the reverse complement.
TTTATTGAAATACTGTCCGCTGCTTTAATAATTTGTAAACCAATCGTTCGTTTTGCTTTTTCTGGCCAGCTATCATAATCCTTCCAAACCATATCTGAAATCTGTTCACTTAGTTTGTAGACGTCGAGATCTGTTAACGCCAGCATTGTTGGAAATTTGAGATTTGAAATTAGAGATTTCAGCACTTCGATATCACAAATTGCGCTTCGGAAATCCTTACAAAAATTTGTTCCGTGCTCTTCCATTTTCCAATTTCAATTTTCTGCTTTCACGAAACTCTCACTATCGATTAAAAACTGCGCATTTGCTGCGATCTCATCCGACGACGCCAGGCCTTGCCTGATTTCAACAGCATCATTAGTTCGAGACCCGGCTACTACTTTTTTTGGTTTCAATACATTCTTTTCCTTAATGAAAACCACTTTATCAATACCGAGGTCGAGCAATGCTTCCTTGGGTATCCACAATGCCTCTACTGACGATCCTGCAAACTTCGCTTTTACAAGTTGGCCGATGCGGAGTTTGTCTGATTGCTTCGTATAAATTCTGATTGTTAGGAACTCTTGTCCTTCATTAAGAAACGGTTGAATGAAGTCCACCGATGCCGATTGTTCATCACCATTTCCAAAGTCGAGGGTCACTTCTGTTCCCTTCTTAATTGTATTAGCCATCGTTGAAGGAACATTTAATTCAACACGAAGGGCGGAGGTGTTTACAACTTTAAATAAGATTTGGCCAGGAGTAACGTAGCTGCCTTCCCTGATCAGGTCAGAAGTTGATGTAACACTGGATGCCTGTCTAACGGTTGATGTGGGCGCAGAACCCATACCATCACCCATCCTGCCAGT
>JAEZBX010000216.1 GCA_023412765.1 Bacteroidota bacterium | reverse complement strand
CAGATGATAATCCCTTTCCGGATTCATACATATATTCATTGGGTCATAGAAACCCTCAAGGGCTCGCGTTTAATCCTGAAACAGGAGCACTTTGGTCGACTGAACATGGCCCTTCTGAAGAGCAAGGCTGTTGTAATGACGAAATCAACCTGATTAAAGCCGGCGCAAACTATGGATGGCCGCTCATTAGAGGAAGCCAAACGCAATCGGGTTTGGAAACGCCGATACAACACAGCGGTGACACAGCGACTTGGGCCCCAACGGGTGGGATATTCGTAACACAAGGTGACTGGGCCGGATCTTTCGTATTCACCGGACTTCGCGGCCAAGCTCTGTACAGGGCCGTATTTGATTCGTCAGATCCCACCAAAATACAATCAGTCGAACGCTATCTGCACAAGAAGTATGGAAGGCTCAGAAATGTTGTCGAGCGTTCAGATGGAAAATTATTGGTAGCTGTAAGCAACCAGGACGGCCGCGGTGACCCAACCTCGGACGATGATAGGATAATAGCACTGAGTCAGGAGGAGATAGTTAGAAGTAAAGAGTAAGGGATCTATTTCTTTTAATAGAAGTACAGGATCAAGGATATAAGGTATAGGGTATAAGGTATAAGGGGGACGTAGTTTAGTCACAAATAAAAAATGAGACCGATGAAAGAACAAAAAAATTATGCACTTGTAACGGGTGGAACCAGCGGAATTGGTTACGAACTGGTGAAAGTATTGGCTGAGAATGGGTACAATCTAATAATTGTTGCTCGTCATGAAAATGACCTGATTCGTGTTGCAGATGAAATCAAAGCAAATTATTCCGTTGATGTTATATCAATAGGGAAAGATCTCTTCAATCCTGAGAATGCATTTGATTTGTACAATCAGGTAAAAGAAAAAAATCTGCACGTAGAGATACTAATAAACAACGCGGGCCAGGGTGTATATGGATTGTTTGAGGACACAGACTTGCGTCGCGAACTCGCTATCATTAACCTGAATATTTCTAGTCTGGTAGTTCTGACCAAACTATTCTTGAAAGATATGTTGCAACAAGATAGTGGGAGGATCATGAACCTCTCATCAATTGCGAGTAAAGCACCCGGCCCCTGGCAGAGCGTATATCACGGCACAAAAGCTTTTGTGCAATCTTTTTCGGAAGCCGTGCGCAACGAGGTCAAAGACACGAATGTAACTATAACGGCCCTCTTACCAGGGGCCACAGACACTGACTTCTTCAACAAGGCTGACATGACGCAATCCAAAATTGTAAAGGAGGAAGAGCTGGATGATCCTGCGAAAGTTGCTAAAGACGGATACGAGGCGATGATAAAGGGCGAAGATAAAGTCATTTCAGGATGGAAAAATAAGATGCAGGTAAGCATGGCAAACATGTCTACTGATAGTAGTGCAGCTGAAAAGATGAAGAAACAACAGGAGCCCACTGGCGACTTGAATAAGGAATAAGTAATGAGTGTATAAGGTATACGGTATAAGGTATAAGGTTTGGTGCGGGCTGACTCGTTTAGCCTGCATTTACCATATCGTTTAACGTTATTGCATTAAAGGCGGCGAACCCTTCCTGGTCATTATCAAAATAAATGTAGACGTCTTTGCCCTCGTGTTCCCATTGCACAATCCTTTCAGCCCACACCTTTAATGATTCGTTGGTATAACACCCTTGGTATTTTTCGCCCGGTCCATGAAGTCGGGCATATACAAAATCAGCTGTGACCACTAAAGGCGATTGATGTCCCGCAAGTTCGTAAATGCAAAAAGCACAGTTACGTTTACGAAGCATTTCATAAACACTTTCTGAATACCAGGATGAATTGCGGAATTCTATAGCTATACGTTGATCTACCGGGAGTGCATGAATGAAATCATTGAATCGTTCTGTATTAACTTTCCACCCCGGTGGTAACTGAAACAGTAAAGGGCCTAACTTTTTTTCCAATCCGCTAGCACGAGATAGCAATAAATCCAACGCAGGCTCTGGATCACTCAGTTTTTTCATATGCGTTATGAAACGACTCGCCTTCACGGAAAACAAAAAACTTTCTGGAGTGTCCGCGTTCCATTTTCTAAAAGTCTCCAGGCTCGGCAGACGGTAAAATGAATTATTGATTTCGACAGTATCAAAAAAAGATTGATAATAACGAAACTGATCCGCGGGTTTGAGACCTGTTGGATAAAATCGTCCCGACCAATGTTTATAATGCCAACCGGAAGTGCCAATGTAATGCTTGCCGCGTTTCATTGATACCAGTTAAGAATCTTCTCAGCCTCGCTCAGCCCGACGTTGTTCGCGTCGTTCTTTTCGCTCCTCCCTCCTTTCTTCCCGTTTCTCTTTTTTATCTTCCTTCTCTTCCTTCTTTTCTTCATCACCTCCAAAGACTTTTTCCAATAATGTTTCTTTCTCTTCTGGCTTTGCATCGACTGACCCAATAGAAATCTCATTGTCTATCGAAGGTTGAATGGCTTGAATAAATGCGTTTTGCAAAATGTTTATTATAGTAATCCAAATGTTGGTATCGGGATTATCGAGACGGCCTTCGAAGGGAATCTTTGTCGCCACCTGGTCTTTAGGTTGATTTTCAAGAACCTCTCCGACAACATCAACAAACCCTTCCCATAATTTTCGAAACAAATTATCATCGCGATCCTCTTTTCCTGCAACCTCAAGGTCCTTAATAATTGGTTTTACATATCCAGTAAATTTGGCTTGCTTAGATGCCACTTCAGTGTACATTCCAAACTGGCCCTTGTTAACATCTATTTTCGCATATGCCTCAAAAAAATCGTTTAACTTAACCAAATTGGTGTTCTTCAAATCGGCATTGAGATCAAAGGTAGGTTTCTCAGCTAGTGGATTGATCTTCATGTTAAATATAAATTCTCCTTCGTACACATTTGCGTTTGCCATAACCCTGGCGGGCAACAAGGTGGACGAGTCATAACTGTTTCGAAGATTTAAAGCAGTAAGGTAAACGTTGGTCATCGCAACGTCTACCTTGGGAGTTGAAGTAGAGTCCAGGTATTGAATTTTCCCTTGTGTGATCTCAAATCGATTTACTTTCAAAGGCATAAAATCCTCCAGCAGCTTCCGAAAGTCTGTGGAATCGTTTCGCAAATCCTCCGGCTCAACTTTTTCCTTTATAAACTTGATCACGGGTTTGTCAAAATACAATTCCCCTACAATGGATCCATGGAATAGCGACTTCCACTCGACAGACAGGTCGATTGATGATGCCGAGAAAAAAGGCGATTCTTTTTGAGTAGCACTGTCTTTCTTGTTGAGGTAAATACTGTCAATTTTATAGGCACCGCGGATGATCGCAAGGTCTATATCCTCAATATGCCCATAGTATCCATCCATTGACGCAAGAGTCTTATTTGCATAATGGAGCACTACATAGGGTAGAATTAAGCGGACGACAGCAAGCAACGCAACAACAATGAGTATGATTTTAATAGATCGTTTCATGATTTATATAATAAGGGCAAAACAGTTTTGAACTGCTGCTCAATCCTGTATGAACAGTGGTATACAAAACTTCTGTTTTCTACCAATGGTTACAAAATCGTACCAACTCACGAGTGACCATTTGCATAGCCCAGGGGGTTCCAACGTAATGTCCTCGGAGAGTTGTGGACGAAATGCTACATTAGAATGATGCTAGATGTGGACGGAAATAGTCGACGCATGAAACTTCAGAAACGCCAGAATTAGCAAAGTGTTTACAACTAAAAGGCACCTGGATCACTTCGCATCGATCGCTCGGTATGCCGCTAGTGTAGCCATTTCACCTTCTTTTCCAGGTTTGCTGGTGCCATGTTCCATTCCTACGAAACCCCGATAACCTTTGTCGTATAAATACTGAATTACTTTTGGATAATTAATCTCTCCAGTAGTGGGTTCATTTCTTCCTGGAGTATCTCCTATCTGTATATAGGCAATTTCATCCCAGGCATAATCTAGTGTAGGCAGTACGTTGCCTTCCTGAATTTGAACGTGGTAAAAATCGAACAGCACTTTCACACTTGGACTTCCGACGGCTTTTGCCAATGCATATGCTTGCGGTATTGTGTGCAAAAACATTCCCGGATGATCAATCTTGTGATTCATGGATTCCATTACCATGATCAATCCATGAGGTTCATAAATTTCAGCGATGCGCTTCAGCAGATCGATAGCGTTTGCCATCTGAAAATCCCAGGGCAATTTTGGATCCGACATTCCCAGCACGTTGTGAATAAATTTAGTATTCATGCGCTTGGCGATTTCCACCGAGGCACGAATATCCTTAATCACACCTTCTCTCAGGCTGCTATCTCTACCCGCAAAGGTCACATCTTTAAAGGTCAACGTACCAACGAATTGGCCAAACTCCATCCCCAAGCTTTGAACGGTTTTGCTGATCTTTTCCTGCTCCTCAACAGATTTTGACTTTAGGCCGGTGTTTTCCCATGCACGAAAGCCCTGATCATAACCCCATTTTATTTGGTCCACGAGATTGGTGCCCGCAACGTCTCCAAAAATTCCGAACTCAGGTGAAAATTTTGTCTTAAAGACATTTGCAGTTGCCTCTCTCGTTCTCTCACCAGCAAGGGCCGAAAAAGAAAATGAACTCGCTGCAACGATTCCGTTTTGTACAAATGTTCGCCGCTTCATGTTGAATATTATTTGAAGTATTTTTTCCGATTCTATCTTAAGAACTCTGAATCAGTCTCCGGGTCCTGATCCTGACCTATGAGAAATGCCATCAGATCCGAAAGCTCCTGTTCAGTAAGTAATTTATCCAAACCTAATGGCATCATCGATACATCCTGAAGTTCAGTAGAAATAATATCCTTGATCTGAATTTGAACGGACTCCAATGGAGAAAGGCCAAGTCTTATAGTCTCACCGTTCTGCTCCTGGATAATTCCAGTGAATGTTTTATCCTTTGTTTTGATTTGATATGTTTCGTATTCTCTGACAAAAGTTACTCCCGGATACATTATGGCTTCCACCAGGTCGTGCACAGAGCGGTCTCGCTGAATTGATGTGAGGTCTGGCCCAAAGTTGCTTCCCTCGCTACCGATGGAATGGCACGTATTACAGATAGCTTTGCCAAAGAAGAGTTTTCTTCCGCGTTCAATGTCACCATTCTTTATGTTGTTCTCAACGGTATGAATACGTGCCAGACGTTCAGACCGCGCCTGTCTCAGCTTGGCCAGTAGGTTTGCCTTTGTTGCATCGAGCTCCGAAGGGTAACCAGCAAACATCTCCTCCAGATTCGCTTCACTGATATTGTCAAGGCTCGGAGAATTTTCAAGTGCTTTGGCCAATGATCTTCCAATTTCTACATCTTTAGCACCCTTAAAAACCGGCATTATTCTCGGAAGTATAAATGCATCCGCCTTAGCCAGAAAGTCATTAGCAAGGGTCAATAGTTGCTCGTTTGATAGCTTGGCTTGTCCCAACACACTGGCTACCTGCTGACGAACACTCGCCTCATTATTCGGTTGCAGAAGCTGGTATAAATATTCAAAATGATCTTGCGAAAGTTGGGTGCTATCATTGACCGAAGTTCCAATTGCATTCACCCGTAAGACCGGTCCGTTATCTGTTTTATCAGCTACATTCCGGAGAGTCTTGTTGAGCGAAGTGATACCATGCAGCCGTATAAATTTCAGGATGCCAAGTTTCACACTTTCCTGAACGTTGGAATTCAATTCTTCATCGAACCGCGCAATCCAGGATGACGGCACCTCCTTAATATTGCATGCGCTCATCGCCTCGAGTAGAAAAAGTTTCTTTTCAGCAGATGTTCCTGACATTTGTGCTACCATAAATTGTTGAATCGCAGGTTCACCACAATAGGATACCAAAATATCTTTCAATTGCTTCTGCTCACGGTCATTTAGGCTTGTTTTGTTAAGTTGCCGCTGAAGATATGCGATCATATTAGTAGCCCACTCTGGATGATGACTAACCACCCAGCGCGCAGTAACTTCCATCGTGCTGTCATTACCTGTAAGGAACGGTATCACCTGTTCAGGTTTTAAGGATCCGTTCTTCATTTGATCAAGTGCGACCAGCGCTGCCTTCTTTACGTCTGTAGAACTGTTGTTCAGTCCTTTTCTAACTTCCTCAGCTTTGTTAATAGATATCAACGCATATATTATGGCATGTTCAACAAATCGGTCTTTTACTCCATCAGCCGCCTTGAGCAATGCGGGGATTGAATTTCCGTCTGCAATCTGTCCCAACGCGGTGGCTGCCTGCCGCTTCGCTGCCGGCTCATCACTTTGAATCATTTGTGTCAGTTGCTGAAGGGAAGCATTGTCTTTTGCAAGTCCAAGAACTCTTGCTGAGGCTATTCTCACTTCGAGATCCTTATCGCTTAACCCCTTTCTAGCTGCGGCTATCGATTCATCTGTGCTTATCCTGTAAAGTCCAAATACAGCACGCGTACGAGCATTGGCATTGCCCGATGTTTCCAAAACGGTAGTCAATGCGCCAATCGATTCCTGTGCACGATCAACGAGGTTGTTCACTGCCTTTTCTGCAACAAAAGGTCGGGAATCCTCAAGATATTTTGATACGGCAGCAACATCAAGCGCCTTCCAATCAATAGCGTTTCCAAATGGATCTTCAACCTTCGCAGCATTCTTTTTCCTGATGCGATAAATTGATCCCTGCAGCTCCGGCTTTGATACCTGGGAAAGTGGACAACCTTTGATAAACCATCCGCCCGTTTCTACAACGAGAAGGCTACCATCACCATCGCCGACCACATCGGTTGGGTGGAAATCCTCGTTCGAAGTTGAAAAGAAAACTTCATCTTCCGTGCGAAATGACGCTCCTTCACGAATCAGTTTGTGACGCAATACGCGGTGAGTGTTAAACTGCGCGCTGAAAAGATTATTCTGATATTCTTCCCCTAATTCGGTACTTCGATAGCGCGTAATGCCTGATGGAGCTACTCTCGAATACTTAGTAACCACCGGCATAAGGTCGCCTGTTAGCGGCAAACCGTCACGAGTAATATTGTTGTTGGGTTTCGGATAAACACCTCCCTCAACCCAATGCATTAAAGCATCTCGCTGACCGGCTTTCGGGTCAGTAAAATACGTTTGAGTTCCTAACACTTCCGAGGCACCAGTGAAGGTCAAGCCTACTGGATTGTTCATTCCGCCTGCTGAAATCCAATGAAGATCTGAACCGTCCGGCCGTACACGCCAAACTCGCGCGGTCTCCCCTTTTAGATGCTCACCTTCTTTTGTTGTAATGTCAAATCCTTCGATAGCACTTGTTAGATACAACCATCCATCCGGAGCCATGAATGGGCCAATCAGACTATTCGCGTTAACGTTCAATACCCATCCCGAAAGAATTACTTCGCGCTTATCGGCTACACCATCATCATCGGTATCTGTGAATTTTAAGAGCTCGGGTGCAGAAGATGCGTAAAGACTTCCTTTAATAAACACTCCACCCTGTGGAAAGCCAACTTTGTCAGCAAAGATTGTACTCTTGTCATAAACACCATCGCCGTCCAGATCCTGCAACAGATTGATTCTGAACTGCGGATTTTTGAGCGCGTCTTCTGTCTTATCGTAAACATTTCCTATTGATTCGAATACAAAAAGACGTCCCGTTTCGTCGGGTACAGCAAACATTGGAAAGTCAACAAGGTCAGGTCCTGCCGCGACTTCTACAACAAAACCATCGGGTAATTCAATTTTGCTGGACAGGGAATCATCGTTTTTTTTACAAGACGAAAGAGCTAACAATGTTGTTGCCAATAACAGCAAAAGTGGGTAGCCAAAGCTTTTTTGCATGGGAGGTACGGTTAGGATGTATGTGAATAAACACAATATTTACGAATCGTGCTACGGATACTTGTTGCAATGCGGGAAAGATCCTGTCAACGTTCCAAAATTTTACGAAACAGTTATATCGGATTGTACTAGTCTACTCTGTCAGCTTACACATTTACATAGTACAGGATTGATAAAATGCAGGGTCACGACGGGCACAAAAGCCCACAACGGTCACGACGTGAGAACTGCGTCGTGTTCGTCGTGCCTTTCTTTGTGGTCTTCGTGACCCTGCATTTATTGAGCGCATTGTTAGCAACCCATACACAATCACAAGTTGACAAAGTAGCATTAGGCTTCGTATGACAACGTACCGGAAGTATTTCTAGCGGGTGACGTATATGGATGCTCTTGAGCCTTCCCAGCAGCCATGATGTGCATGACAGTCCAGCCTTGTACTTTCAAAAAATCAGAAACGAGCGCCCGGTGACAACTCCACCATACAGCCTCCGAACACATGTAGGCTGTTCGTTGTTTTGATGCAATGTCTTTCAGCTTTTGAATACCGACATGGAAGGCATCCGTCTCCATATAGTCAGCATATCCTTTGAATGCAGCGATGCGCCAACCGGTATTTTTTGAATCCGGTTTGGCTTTCCTCCTTCCGCCCAGTTCTCCGAGATGATGATAACTGATACCCGAGCCATTTAACGAACGCTCAAACTGTTCCCTATTGAAGTGCGGATATCGTCTTGAACCGGGAAACATTCGGATATCCACCACACTTTCGATCTCAAATGATTTGAGCATATCGATAAAGACTTCGATCGAGTGGGTTGAATGCCCTATGGTCCATATTTCCTTTTGTTCAGTTTGCGACATCGTTAATCATTAACACCCAGAGAGCCGGTATGTTGCCTTGTTACTGGCTACTAATAACAACATCAAATTCTAGACTGTAGCATCTACCGACGTATCGACTAACCCAGCAATATCTTCATCGGAAATAGGATCAAAATTGTGACATGCTCTTTTCACTTCCTTGTCGGGAAGTATATTTAAAAATATGACTGAATCTCCTTCGGCTATAAGATCATGGACCACGCGGCTGCTAACCACCGGCACCGCGATAACGATTTTGGCCGGGTCTTGTTCACGAATTGTATTCACGCAAGCCAAAACTTTGTCCGCAGTTTTCAAGCATTCTTCTACCAGGATCACTGTCCGACTGTGAAACCTATGTGCGATCGGATTATAAACATTCCGATATCTGTGATTCAATTTGGATTGAAGAGTCCGTGTCTTTCGATAAACAAAGTCCTGTGGGATATCGCGATCGACATCGTAAAGCATAGAATATTCAGGTGTCACCACGCCAAGGGTCCTCAATCGATCACCCGGGTGCCTAACTATTTCACCGGGAATGAAAAACAAATCGGCACCTAGCGCTTTGGCAACCTGGCTAGCCAAAGCGAGCCCATCTCTTGAAGTAGATACAACGCAGCTGTCCCGATTTTCGTAACGGCCCAGTTTTTCAATCAGCTTTTGCGCAGCTTCCTCACGGCCTAATGCAGTCTTTTTGTTTTTCATAACGAGTCATTCAATTTCTAACAATCAGAATTACATGAGGGCTCCCGAATTAGAGCTTTTTGAAATTCTGACTCTTCAACGCAAAAATGTTACAGTATCCGTGCCATGTTATGATGCTCGCTGCCGACGATTAACTGACTTTGGCAAAATTTCGGTGATACAAATTTCCCCACCAGCGGAAAAATCCCCATCTATTGAACATCTGATAAAGGTTTCACGCCGCGGATGTCATGCGCGCTAACCTTTGTTGGTGTTCTTCACCAACGAACCTACACACTGGAGAGTGTTGTATTTTACGTCGTGAATATTCTTCATCGAGCCTGACTAACATATTGTCATCAAGTTTAAAGCAATTGTTAGCAACAAACAGGAACTTTATACATGTTTAGATTGTACTCTTAATAAAGTGGCGTTTTAGGCGTTACAACGTTAAAATATATTCTATTTTGTGTAACTCCTAAAAAAAACAGAAAATATGAAGCGCATCACTTTATATATTTAATTTAAAAAACAATGGGGCTATTTTATACAATAAAATGTTACACGCTATTAAGACATACTTTACCACTTACCAGATTGGATCGCCTGCCAAGAAGAAAAAGGGGAAAAAGAAGAAGAAAAAGAAATTAAAATAATGCAGGACCGGCTATCCATGAAACATGACGCCCTCTCCTCAAAGAGCATATCGAAATAACACCGAATTCTATATCTTAATTGCGTCCTGGTTTATCTTATTCAACAAAGGGTACCCGTCGCTCCTGTTAATTCGCGAAAGTATTTGCACTTTTATGTCAGAGTATAACCGCATCGGCACAAAATGATATGCAAATAGAATTTGTCGGGGAACAAATGGTATCCGTAGACAAAGATCAAACTGTCCTGGATGCTTCACTACAAGCAGGCATACCACACTTTCACGCTTGTGGCGGGAAGGGAAAATGTACAACCTGTCGCATCATGGTACTTGATGGCGAAAAAAATCTGAGTCGCCCTAATAGAAAGGAAGCCAAACTACGGAAGTCAATTGAGATGACCAGCTCGATAAGACTCGCCTGTCAGACCAAAGTACTAAGGGAGCCTGTAGTGGTTGAGCGAATAATCAAAGACGCTTCTGAGATCCCGCATTATCTTCACCTTAATGAAAAGGACTTAAAGGCAAAAAAACTAAAACCTCTGGGAGAAGAAAGGTACTTAGTATTATTTTTTCTCGACATAAGAAACTTTACTCCGTTCATTGAAACGTACCTTCCCTTCGACGTGATGTATATCACACGAAAGTTGTTTAATGTATTCTATAGCATTATTATAAAACACAAAGGAAAATTAATCGAAACAGCCGGCGATGAGTTATTTGCTGTCTTTGGACTGGAAACATCCATCAGAGAAGCAGCTGACGATAGTACTTCCGCCGGTCTCGAGATCATTAGTGAACTTGGTAAATTAAATAACAGCTACTTCAACCCCTACTTCTTCAAGGAGTTCGAAGTAGGAATAGGAATTCATTCAGGGAAAGTCATCATTGGAGAGCTGAGTTATAATGGTCAGACTAAAAGTACGGTAATGGGTCTTGCTGTTAACATCGCTTCAAGAATCCAGGATGCTACAAAAGATCTAAATAATTCCATGATCGTTTCGGAGGAAGTTCTCAACCATTCTTCAAAAAAGCAAAAATATCAATCTGCTCAGATCAATTTGAAAGGTGTAACGTTAGACTATAATATTTACTTACTGGGAAACGAATACAGGAAAAATTGAATCTTAGCCAGATTCTATGACCGTTGAGTGACTATTGACTCAAAAAGTCTTCTCCAAAATGATCAAGAACTCGCATATAAGCTTCCGACGCTGCTCCATTACCCCAGTCATAAATTGTGAATTCGCCAATACCAAGACCTTCGGGACCAGCCTCGCCCGAGTGGCCATAATTCTCCATCATAAAGCCGTAATCCTTTTCATCAAAAAAAGGATAAACCTTTTCCCACTGCTCACGCGTCTCGGGGTTTTCAGGGCAGTACATCATAATGAATGAGGATCGCAACGCTGTTAAGCCACGCTGGATGTACTCTTTCTGACCAAGCTCTTTCCCATATTGCAAAATAAGTTCTGCGAACAAACTTTGTCGTGAATCATTCCACTCACCATCTCCATTCATGACGCCGAAGCCTCCCAATGTGTGAATGGGAATATACGACGGCTGCCAGACGGCCTGGTACATAAGCATTTCATCAAGCACACGTTGTCCAGACTGCAGGTAATGCGACTTGCCTGTGGCTTTGTAGCAATTATATAGTGCCTCTGCAGTCCAGTACATCGACAATGTATTTTGTTTGAATTGATTGTTACGCGCAATTTTCTTGTTCATCAGCGTATCCAATACCCTGCTGCAGGACCAGTAGGTTTCGAAATCTTCCCACTGGCCTATTGGAACAACGTGCTTAGTCACGGCTTGCATGGCACGTTCGGCGGCATGAAGGTAGCGTTCATCTTGAGTGAGTTCATGCATCTTTAACAGGAACGTAACTGACATAGAAGTCTCTGGTGAAGCATTGAGGTATTTTGTAGGCTGCAACGTTTTGGTGTCGATCCACCCCGGGAAGAAACCATGTTCGTCCTGCAGTGTTAACAATTTGTCCGCATAACGTCTGGCATAAGTAACGAGACGGCTATCCTTTTCTAATTCGTCATACCAGGTGAGCATCAGGTAAGCAGTCCAGCTCATGTCGAGAATATGATAGGGTGCATCGGCCGGACTACCCCACGGAGCAACCGGGTTACGATTTGAATTACCGAAAAAGCGTGTATCCCACCCCTTGGATCTAGCGACATCCTTCCCGTCGACATTAACTCGCTCCATCTGTGTCGCGACCACAGAATGAAACAATCCGTCGCGCTGCGGAAATGACAAAGCCAATTCTTTTGTCATGCGCGCTTTATCAAGAAGCTGCTGGTTCTTTCCACGGCTGGCGAAACGGTAAAGTCCCTGTGCGGATCGTAGCGAGCTAAACCACGCTTGATTCCAGATAGAACGAAATTCGCGTTCGCTTACAGGTCCCGGATAATTTGGGCTCTGCGTCACATTAACAATAAATACCGGCGCTCCTACTCTTTTTCCATTCAATGTAAACTCTTGCCAAACGTGTTTACCCCAGGTGTCGAATGCCCAACGGTACGTATGGTGAATGTAGGGCATCATATCGCCTTTGAGAGGTTCGCCTTTCTCATACAGGGGAGCGCCGTGTTTTTTCCAAAGTAACGAAAGCGGCTTTCTCCACGGATCTGCAAGCGCGGCCTTATCATCATTCGTGATAATGTAAAAACCAAACTTAAAGTCCCCGGGAGGATAAACATTGCCCTGGTCTTTTTCGAACAGAACGTGACTCGTGATCTTGCTTTTGCTTACCCCAAGCGTCAGGACATCATCGGGTGCATTGAGATCGAGATACCATTTTACTTTGGATCGATCTGCGATGGCAAGGTCAGGTACTATCACTAATTGACGAATGCTATCAGAAACGATAAGCGCCGGAGCGCGAAATACATGTTGTGCGACAATGTGATTGTCTGTGGGTGTAAGGTGAGGAGACCAATGCCAGCTGGCATTGAAGGCAGGCTTGATGTGTATTCGCCAATCATCCTGGTGTATGGAGTCCGGGAAATTATATAATAGTTCGACATGAACGGTATTGCTATCCTCACGCGTTACCGTAACGCCAGGTTGAAAATTTTGCAGCGAATCAAAAGTGATGGCCGCGATATAACTTTTAAGTACATCAGCCTCGGCTTTGCCCAGTTTATCAAAGGTTATTGAATTTGAGGTACTGGGTTGCTTGCAGCTGAAACTACATAGAAGTGTCAGAACGATGAGAACAATGCTTAATGACTTTTTTGGCATTATCAAAGATAGTAAATCGTGGTTGTGGTGTTCCCGGGTTGTTGCTTAAAAGGAATAAGGAATAAGGGATGTCGTAGCATTATTACGGTTTTGATATGTTGGTGTCATGCGCACCAGCCTTTGTTGGTGTTCTTCGGTTGTGTGAGACGAAGGACTAAATCGTGGCTGCGCTTGTTGGTGAAGAACACCAACAAGGGTTGGGTGTGTAGGCCTTACCAGGGGACTTGCCAAGTACGCAGGTTGGGCACGGTAGCCTACGGTGTTAGTTGAAAGTCCTGACACCAACTTAGTGGTAGTTTATGTACAAACTAAGACATTGGTTTGATAGTGATAGTCCATGCGCACTAGCCTTTGTTGGTGTTCTTCACCAACAAACCTACGCATCTGAACAAGAATCGTAAAGCCCACAATTGGAATTTACGACTCGGAAATAAAATAGAATTTCGTATTTTAGAATGTAGATCGTTCTCAATTGTGATGCATGCCTTTGTGAGGTAGCACTTAGCAATGGACAACCCAAGTTTCGCTAGCGTATCATAATCATTTGTACACATTCGTTGGCCCTGATGTTAAAAGAAATGAAAATTGGAAAACTCACCCTCATAGAAAGAAACGACTACATGTTCGAAGGAGGACGATATCTGTAATTATGTGGTATGAAAAGATTAAACGCCTATTCTCTTCTATTTTGTACACTCTTCTTTCTATGCTATTCATTTTCAGATAATCCTCTCAACCGAATAATAGCCGGATTCCAAAAGTATCTTGATGAACTTCCGCAGGAAAAAGCTTACCTGCATTTTGACCGACCATATTACGCCGCTGGAGAGACCATTTGGTTCAAAGTGTACTTGACAGCGGGCGCCTTTCACATACCTTCCACACTAAGTCGCACGATCTACGTCGAACTCATAAGCCCCGACGGCAAACTAATCATTAAACAAAAACTCCTTTCAATAAATGGTTCCGCAGCAGGAACGATCACACTGCCTGATTCATTAAGTTCAGGAAAATTCCTTATCCGTAGCTACACCAACTGGATGAAAAATTCGGGAGAGGATTATCTGTTTCACCGTCATATTCGTATCTGGAACGATGAAGCTCAAACTTCTACAACAGTGGTTGCGGATAATACCCTGGATTTCCAGCTCTTTCCCGAAGGCGGAGAATTGGTCAATAGAATTTCTAGCAACATTGGTTTTAAAGCTCTGGGACCAGACGGACTAAGCAGGCAGGTCAATGGAAAGATTGTGGACCAATCGGGGGCGTTGGTATGCGAGTTTGAGAGTAACGTCCTGGGTATGGGCTCGTTTAAACTAACTCCGATTCATGGTAAGAAATATATTGCCATACTAGAAAACTATCAGCAGCAAATAACACTCCCCGTTGTTAAAGAATTCGGATTAGTGATGTCGGTAACAAACTTGGTCAATTCATCGACGATACTTCTTCGAATAGAAACTTCTGATCAGGTTGACCTTAAGACTATCTACATCGTAGCACAGACGAGAGGCGTCGTTTGTTACGCCGCGCAGATGGATCTTTCTGCAAAGGTGATGATGGCAAGAATTCCTAAATCAAAATTTCCGTCGGGCGTAGCGCAGATCACAGTTGCTGATCAAGATGGAGTGCCGCTTGCCGAACGATTAATATTCGTGAATGAAATAGAACAGATGAATATTGAAGTTACAGCCGATAAAACATCGTATTCTCCAAGGGAGTTAGTGTCACTTCAAATCAAGGCAACAAATGCTGACGGTTCACCTGCGGTAGCAGATCTTTCCCTGGCAGTTTGTGACAACCTGCAAGTTCCACCAGTGGAAAACCAGGAAACAATCTCAACCTACCTATTGCTTTCGTCGGAACTTAGAGGACACATTGAATCACCGGGCTATTACTTCGACCCAAAAAATAAAGATGGTGCAGAAGCTTTGGATTATCTCCTACTCACACAAGGTTGGCGGAGGTTCACATTTAAGAAAGCTTTGGACGCGCAATGGGAAAATCCGGAATTCAAAATTGAAAAGGGATTGACAATTAAGGGTAAGATGCTATATACGATCAATAGTAATCCAGTTGTAGACGGCAAAGTTACTTATTTGTCATATGAACCTATAACGATGACGAGTTCGACAAGAACAAATTCCAAGGGAGAGTTTGAGCTAAGCGCCTTAATTTATTTCGATTCTGCGAAATCGGTACTGCAAGGCGAATCAAAAAAAGGCGGCAAGTTGATCAAATTTGTTATTGATAGCTCGCCTGACTTAAGCGGTGTTACATATCCAAGGTTATCATTTGAAAACATTTCAAATGAAATTGATACAACCTTTATCGCGGCAAGTACAGAGCGAAAAAAAATAGACGAGGCTTACAATTTTGATGAAAAAGTCATCGTGCTGGACGAGCTTAAAATAAGAGGTGAAAGAGAAGACCCGCAGACCAGGGTGAGCAAAGTGTATGGAAAGGGCACTGCCACCGTTCAAGTAGCCGGAGTTCTCGATATGAACACCCACATGCATCCATTGCAACTCCTTCAGGGTCGGGTGGGAGGAGTTGTAGTCACGGGCGGTGGGCCCAATTTGTCAGTCTCCATCCGAGGTGTGGGTACTCCCTTTATTATGATCGATGACATACCCGCTACAATTGATAATTTGAGCGCGCTGTTTGTTAACGACATTGAGCGTATTGAGATTTGGAAGGGTGGTGATGCGGCCATGTTCGGTTCAAGGGGAGGTAATGGCGTAATTGGATTTTACACAAAAATGGGTGCTGGAATGCCCGTGAGAGAAGGGATGCTTACCCTTGAGAATCGAGGCTTCGAATTTGAGAAGCAGTTTTACAGTCCGAACTATGAATTTGCAAAACCGGAACACGTAAAGCCTGACAAACGCCCGACACTGTTTTGGGCACCACTTCTTCAAACTGATTCTGCAGGGCAAGCATCAGTTTCATTTTATAACCACGATCTGGAGACTACGATTACTGGGATCGTTGAAGGGATATCGACAACGGGAAAACCCGGCGCGAGTACTTTTAAATATTCAATCACGAAGAATTGAATAGAATGTTGTTCAGAATATCACCTAAGGGAATAGGGAGTAAGGAATAAGGATGTCGTACCATGAATAAGGTTTTTGATAGTCGGATGTCGTGTGCGCCAGCCTTTGTTGGTGTTCTTCACCAACAAACCTACGCATCTGAAAAAGAATTGTTTTTGAGATACAAATTTCAAAGCTATTTCGTGTGAATAATTTTCATACGAAGTCGGTCAACACAACCCCCTCAACTTTTCCACTTCGGTTGTGAAGGAAGTACTAAAACGTTTTTGCGCTTGTTGGTGAAGAACACCAACAAGGGCTGCGTGTGTAGGCCTTACCAGGGGAACTTGCCAAGTACGCTGGTTGGGCACGGTAGCCTACCGTGTTAGTTGAAAGTCCTGACACTAATTAGCGGCGAGTTTATCTACAAACTAAGAAATTAGCTTTTGGTTTATTGATAGTTCATGCGCACCAGCCTTTGTTGGTGTTCTTCACCAACAAACCTACCCATCCCAACAGAATTTTTCCCAGGATAAATCTCTGACGTCCAAAGGGAGATCGTGTTCGTATTTAAGACAAATGTGTACGCATCCGAACTTGCGTCTCTTCAGATATTGAATAATTATTGTTGTAAACACATTTTCCTGTCAGTGGCAGCATTATTGCCCTTAGCATTCCGCTAATTTTGTTTACCAACTCCAACCGATATGTTTCAGCATAACCTGCTACTTATTTACAGAGGCTTCAAGCGCTTCAAGAGTACGTTTATCATAAATCTAATTGGTCTTTCCTCTGGCTTGGCCTCAGCGCTACTCATTTACCTATGGGTAGTGGATGAGTTGCACATGGACAAATTTCATGAAAAAGATAGTAGGCTCTACCGTGTTATGGAGACTCTTCGCGGGGGTGCAGGAGGCGGAACAACAATAGAAACGTCAGGTCCTGTGGCAGAAGCGCTCAAAGCTGATATGCCAGAAGTGGAATTTACTGCCGCGGTCGCACCCCCAATATGGCCGCGGTTTGACCGATTTGTTCTTTCAATCGATGGTCACAACATTAGGGCTACTGGTCAATATGCAGGAAAGGATTACTTCAATATATTTTCTTATAAGCTCCTTGAAGGAGAACCAGGCCGGGTTTTGGCGGACAAGAACTCGATCGTCATATCCGAGGGTCTTGCGATGAAATTATTCAACACAAAAGACGATGTCGTCGGAAAAACAGTAGAGTTTCAGCATGAACGTGAATTGCTAATTTCGGGTGTCTTTGAAAATATCCCTGCTGCCTCTTCAACACAGTTCGACTTTGTCTTAACTTTTAACCTGTTTGAAGAAATATCACCCTGGTCGCTTGAGTGGACCAGTTCAGGACCCCATGTCTTCGTAGTGCTTCGCGAAGGAACAGATCTCCGTGCATTTAATAAAAAGCTTACAAATTTTCTTCAGGAAAAAACCAACGGTGACGTTGGGCGAGGAACAATGTTCCTCGCACCTTATTCTGACAATTACCTGTATGGAAATTATGAAAACGGAGTACAATCAGGAGGAAGGATTGAGTACGTGAAACTGTTCTCCGTCATAGCTATATTCATTCTGGTTATCGCTTGCATAAACTTTATGAACCTGTCAACCGCGAAAGCTGCTGCACGGATCAAAGAGGTCGGTGTAAAGAAGGCACTTGGTGCGGGTCGCAGGCGTTTGGTCATTCATTACATGAGTGAATCAATGTTGATGACTTTGCTGTCGTTGCTGATAGCGGTTGCTATTGTCGGACTCGTGCTTCCTCAATTCAATGTCATCACCGGCAAACAGATACAGTTGCGCGTAGATGCCGGACTTATTTTATCACTCGCTGCCATAACGTTATTTACCGGGTTGATTGCCGGAAGTTATCCGGCCGTCTACCTTTCGGGATTCAACCCGGTTGCAGTGTTGAAGGGAAGACTCAACAGTTCGGTTAGTGAAGTTTGGATACGAAAGGGGCTGGTTGCGTTCCAGTTTACATTATCTATAATCCTGATAGTATCTGTCCTCATCATCTACAAGCAGATAGACTTTGTCCAACGCCAGAATCTTGGATACGAAAAAGACAACGTAATTTATTTTGACGTTGAAGGACGTATAAAGGGAAATCACGAAACGTTCCTGTCGGAACTGAAGCGAATTCCCGGAATCCAAAATGCGGCCAGCAGCACTCATGATATGGTCGGTCACACTTGGTCGTCCTCAATTAGTTGGGAAGGAAAGAAATCAGACGAAAATCTCCAGGTTCAAATCATGGCCGTAAATACCGATTTCCTGGAAACGATGGGCATGGAGATGAAAGAAGGACGTTTTTTTTCAAGAGATTTTCGGACCGACAGCGCTAAGATCATCTTTAATGAGGCAGCCATCGACGCAATGGGATTAAAAGATCCCATTGGCAAAAAGGCACAGAATTCTGAAATCTTAGGAATAGTTAAGGATTTTCATTTTGAATCCTTTCATAATAAGGTTCAACCACAACTTTTCATCCTTCATCGAGGCAATTTTGCTCCGCCAAGCTATATCATGGCGCGCATCGAAGCAGGGAAGGAAGTTGAAACGCTCGAGCGACTCGACAAATTTTATAAATCTTATAACCCTGGATTTCCATTCGAATACAAGTTCCTCGACGAAGATTACCAGCGACAATACGTGTCTGAACAACGTGTGTCTACGCTGTCGCGATATTTCGCTGGGTTAGCGATTGTAATCTCATGTCTTGGATTGTTTGGTCTTGCAGCATTTACTGCACAAAGACGGTTAAAAGAAATTGGTATCCGAAAGATTCTTGGATCTACAGATTTTGCCATAGTACAGCTCCTCTCGAGAGATTTCACAAAAATTGTATTACTCGCTATTGCAATTGCTTTGCCTCTCAGCTATGTAGTGGCACGTAAATGGCTCGAAGAGTTTGCCTACCGCATAGACCTGGAGTGGTGGTACTTCGCAAGCGCTGGAGTATTGGCGCTGTTGATAGCATGGTTTATTGTAGGGTTGCAAACTATAAGAGCGGCAGCGGTGAATCCGACGCAATGTATAAAGGAGGAGTAAGTAGATTAGAAGATTGGAAGATTGGAAAATTAGAAGATTAAGAAATTGTGAGTGCATAACGGTAAGAACACAGATTCAGTAACGTCATGCGCCTCTGCCTTTGTTGGTGTTCTTCACCAACAAACCTACGCATCTGAAATAAAATTATCTTCCAAATCAACGTTGTAAGTTGCTGAGTGTTTTTAAATGATCCTCATTCGAAGGTAGTCAACAACAATCGCGTCAAAATATTCAGTTCGGCGGTGTGAGAGGAAGGGCTAAATCGTTTCTGCGCTTGTTGGTGAAGAACACCAACAAGGGCTAAGTAAGTAGGTCTATTACTGTGAAATGATTTAAGTGTGAATAACACAAACCAGGACGAAAAACGTAGGTCTTTTCACTTAGGCTTTCTTAAATTGACCGCGAACTAAACCTGGATACAAAAGTGTTGTTCCCAACAAGTACAATGCCCAATGCCTCGATTAAACTTCAGTAACACCCGCTACGCAGACCTGCCACTTCACTACGGACAAGTACCACCATGGCTGGCCCAACGTATGGCTAAGTCGGGCGGAGCTATTGTTGAAGCCATTGTTCTGGACTATGGGAAATCTGCAGTGTTGCAGCGGCTGAGCGATCCATTATGGTTTCAAGCGTTGGGTGCGGTAATGGGGATGGACTGGCATTCATCCGGGATTACAACTTCCGTGATGGGGGCATTAAAGAAAGCGCTCAATCCACGGTTTAATGAGTTGGGCATTTACATCTGCGGCGGGAAGGGTAAGCATTCACGCAAAACGCCGGATGAATTACTGGCACTCGCCGATCGTACCGGCCTGAACGGAAATGAACTGGTCCGGTCGAGCAGACTGTCTGCAAAGGTTGACAACACCGCCATACAGGATGGCTTCCAAATCTATCTTCACTCGTTCGTTGTCATGAATACTGGGGAATGGACGGTAGTACAACAGGGGATGAACGAATCCAACGGTATGGCCAGGCGCTATCATTGGCATTCTGAAAAAGTTAAGTCTTTTGTTGAAACACCTCACACCTTTATCTATGGAATCAACCAGGGAGAGATTTTAAATCTAACGGACACGGAGGCGAAGCCAACGAAAACCGGCATCCTTGATATTGCAAAAGAAAACCCGGGGTACTTGTTGCCTGAAATCCGAAAGATCGTGATGCCCAGACACCATGATGTTCGGGCTGACGACGTTAACCTGAAACGGCTTGGAAGTGTACTCGCACTAGCACATGAAAAAGAGGTAAGGGACTTTGAGTCATTGCTGCTGCTGGACGGTCTCGGACCACGTACACTGCAGTCACTGACTTTGGTGAGTGAAGTGATTCATGGAACACCTTCGCGCTTCACAGACCCTGCGCGGTTTTCCTTTGCACATGGCGGAAAAGATGGACATCCGTTTCCTGTACCGACAAAAGTGTACGATGAAACGATACAACAACTCAAAATTTCGGTAGAGAAAGCAAAAATTGGTGATAGCGAAAAACTCGATGCTATTAAAAATCTCACACTTATTTCACAACAATTGGAAAAAGGTTTTGAGCCCGATCGGCAGTCGTTTGACAAAGTGATAGCGCGCGAACGCAATGATTCATATAAATACGGTGGACGAACTGTCTTTGGGAAATCAAAACCTCCGAAAGGACCTCAACAACTAAAGCTCTTTTGAAAACAATATAAATAGGCGCTGCTAAAAAAAAAAGTCCTTCAAAACGCGATTACCAGCGTTAAAAGAGAAATATGTATGACCTTGCGATATAACCAGGTGCATTAAAAAATCAAACATATCTAAAATTTCCTTGCTCCTAATTTCTTTGATTATTTAACAGACAGCGTTTCCGTATTAACCGCTTTTTCTTTTGCTCACCCAAAAGAAAAAGCTCCAAAAAGAAAAGGGTGGGTCGAAATATGCTGGCCATCGCACATTCCGGGCCACCCCCGCATTTCAACCAGGCGATCGCGCCGGCAGAGATTGAAGGACGTGCCTCGACCTTATCAGGAATTCAACTTATCAAGCAGCCCCTGACTTTTCACCATACCCACATGTCTTAGTGCGAGAATGTCTGGGGACAATAAATGTCTTTGTGAACACCACGAATACGCACCCGATAATTTAGCATAAATTCATGGGTGCCATTCGAATATTGCCGGATGTCGGAAGTTACCCAATCGTATGAATAGCCAAAATTGAATTTTTCGCTCAGCTTAAAATTGAGAAGTGTGGTAAAGCTCTCTCCAGTGCGATACGAAACACCAGTACCGATCAAATCGTAAAACACAACATTTACATTAACATCAGCATTTAACGGAGTTCCCTCCTGTGCCCGAATTAACAGCGATGGATTTACTTTAACATTTTCAAGGCGATCCAGCGGAAGAATTGCCCCCACCAACAAATAATAGTGACGTGCCAAACCCAGATGCTGGAGTCCCTGGTTGAAAAACTTGCTGTGTTTTAGAATGACAGGGACAGAAAAGCCACCGAAAAACTTTTTCGTATAATAAAAGACACCACCTCCAAAATTTGGTTTAAGCTCGCTCAACGTACCATTGAACGTCGGATCTTGCCCAGCTTTTAATTTCAGCGCGGTATAGTCAGCCTGAAAATTATGGAGACCACCCTGAAGGCCCATCGAAAAAACTCCTCCCCTGCGATCTTGTATCCGATATGCATAAGCGGCAAATATTCCTGTATTCGAATAACTTCCAATTTTGTCGCTAGTGGCGAGCAACCCTAATCCTACTTTGCTCTTGTTTACAGTCGAATGAACGCCTAGCGTAGCCGTTTGAGGTGCGCCTTCAAAATTTACCCACTGATTGCGGTAACTAGCGGTCGCGCTAAGCTGAACATGGCTTCCTGCGTAGGCAGGATTGATGAGCAACCCGTTATAAATGTATTGTGAATACACGATGCTTTGTTGAGCGATTACCTCCACGGTAATTCCATGTAGTAACAATGCGAATACAAATACTATTTTTCTGACGGCATTCATATCTTAATGCAGTAATTCCAAATATCCGGACCTCGGCTCTGAACCATCGTTTTTGTTAATGATGTAGAAGTAAGTACCATCGGGTAAATCATTTCCAAGAATATTTATTCCGCGATTGGATGTCCCATCGAAATAAATGTCTTCATTGTTATAGCCGCTTGCTTCGAAGACCAGAGTACCGGCGCGATTAAAAATCCTCACGGAGTTGTTTGGATATTCAGAGATACAACCTATTTCAAAGAAGTCATTTAGTCCATCACTGTTTCTGGATACACCGTTATATATTGAAAGATCCGCTTTGATTTCGAATGTCATTGACGTCTTACAATTCTTAAACGACGTAGCCGTTACTACGAAAACTCCCGAAGGCAGGGCCGAAGCCTGCGGTCCCACTTCTAAGGCTCCCTGTATATCCCATTCAATCGCTTTTACCTCGACAGTTCCGGAAACTTTGATTGATGCACTTCCAATATTCTCATCACAGTTTGTGTTCACCGTATTGACGATAAAATCCGGGTATTGCATATTTGAATTGACTTCCCTCATTACAGGTGCAGAAGTACATCCCGTAGACCGATCTGTTGCAGTGAGGGTATATACACCAGCATCGATGCCGTCATATATTTCGCCATCTGCATCAACCACATTCTTAACAACAGCGCCGTAATACCAATTAAAAATATAATCTTGAGTCTCTCCGTTTACATCAGCACTCAGCGCTCCATCGTGAATTTCACAATCCGTACGATCAGATATTAATGTGATTTGTGGAACAGGAACCGGTGTCGGATCACTTTCAATTGTGATATCTGTTGTGCCCGTACAACCTGAAATGATCTCAGTCGCTTTTACAACGTAGGTTGTCGCTTTTAAAATACTGGCTTCACTTCCTGTATAAGTTGAGTTCGTGGAGGATCCTTCATACCAGTCGAACGTATAGCCAATCACACTTCCATCGACAGATGCAGCTGCCACACCATTCGGAGTACCTAATTCACAATTCGTAAGGGGCGCCTTTTGAAGGGCCGTCACTTCCGGATAAACTCGTCCATCGGTTACAGAAACTGTATCGGGAATAGAAGTACAGAAATTAAGCGTCGGATGCTTGGCTAATGCCGTGTAAATACCAATAGGCGCTATCAATATCTCATTTGAAGTAAAGTCAGGCGTTGCATCAACCACAGTACCTCTATGCCATTCAATAGAATATAATTGGCCCGATCCAATCCTTGTTGCAGCAAACAGGCTACCATTGTCTGCTACACAACTGGTCAATGGCACCGCGGAGGCTACAACCTGTATCGCAACGGTATCGGTAGTGAATTTGTAAGTCTCCAGACTGAAACACTGCGTATTATTATTGGTTACACGAGTTGTATACTCCATTACGTCCGTGTATGCGATGTTACCCAGGTATGGGCTATTCGGCTCGACCAGCGTGCCCGTTGTATTGTTTCCAGCAAACCACTCGAAAGTATAGTCCGCAGAATTCAAACTGTTATCAGCCGATACAAACAGACTTCCATTTACTTCCGGTAAAATACAAACCGCTGGATTTTTAAATTCATCCAATGCGATTTGTGGTTTTACTGTCTGATCATCGATAATACCTGTAATGTAATCTGAAGTACATCCGAGCGCATCAGTGATCTGAACATAGAAACTTCCTTCTTCCAGGTTAGGTGAAATATTATTTCCATTTACTATAGTCGAAATAGGAAGCAATGCCGCATCGAACCACTGAAATGAAAACTGGTTTCGGTCGACCACATTGTTCATGTCATAGTACGTAGTTGTTCCGGCGAGAAATTGGTGCACGCCATTGATAGTCATGTTTCCGTCCTGAATAGGAGCACACGTCGTTTGAGCATTTGCTGTCAACGTTCCATCAAGGACTGGTATTTTCCTTTCTATGGTAAGCGTTTCCATACTCGTACAATTAGCCGAGGGTGATGACACATCAGTAACAAGGACAGTGTAATCACCTTCAGGAAGCCCTGCTAAAACGGGACCCGCACTTATAAAATCTGCCGGATTAATGTTGTTTACTCCTGAAAACCATTCAAATGTATAGCCAGCTGTAATTCCAGTTGTCACCCCCTCTGTAACGGAAGCGCTTAATTGGCCGGTGTAATTAGTGTTACAAGCGAGGTTGTCGAAATCTTTGATCGCTACAACAACAGGTTTCGTAGTCACATCTTTTATGGTAAACGGCGCTAGTGGAGAAACGCAATTTGACGTCACATGTATCGCCCGGACATAATATTGTCCGGCAGTTAGATTTACTCCTACAGTCGGACCATTGCCCGGATCGGCTGACGTAAAATCACTTTGAAGCCATTCAAACACATATCCTGTGGTATTACCAGCAGCCAATCCGTTAAAGATGATGTCTGTAACAGTAGCACTACCGGTTATTGATTGGCAATCTGAAATGTCTGTGATGGTGAGGTCACTGTCATTTATCGCAACGGTATTTTGTACCGAACGAACGGTAAACATGGCAGTGCTCGAACAGGTATTACCGGGTGAAAGAATATCAATCACCTCTACAGTGTAATCTCCGGCCGCAAGGTTCGATATCGTTTCGCTCGTCGCTCCTGCTATCGGACTGGATGTCCCTATGCCGTTATACCATTGAATCGTAAAGTCTGTTGCAGCAGGAACTCCACCATTAACATCAATGGTAATCGAGCCGTTAGGTGTAGCACCCGAACAGTTCGTATTATCTGTAAGGGTATTCTGGGTGATGGAAGGTGTTACGCTAGCATCATCTATCGTGAACACAGTAACAACTGAACTACATTGTGATGCTGTGTTCGTTGCTACAACTCTATAGTTACCCGCTGCCAATGAAACTCCCACAACCGATGTAGCTCCAGGTCCATCGATCGATAGGCCGCTATCATCAAACCATTCGAAGGTAAAGCCCGTTGTTCCACCATTGGACACTCCATCGATCAGAATATCGGTCACCTCTGCTGATCCGTTCGCAACACAGTCGGTTTGGTCACCAATCGTGATCGACGCATTGGCGATCGTAAACAAAGGAAGGTCATCGGTAATCGTAAAGCTCGCGATGCTCGAACATGTATTACCCGGTGAAAGAATATCGATCACCTCTACCGTGTAATCTCCGGCCGAAAGGTTGGATATCGTTTCGCTCGTCGCTCCCGCTATCGGACTTGATGTGCCTATACCATTGTACCACTGAATCGTAAAATCTGTAGCAGCAGGAGCACCACCATTAACATCGATCGTGATCGAGCCGTTAGGAGTAGCGCCAGAACAATTCGTATTATCAATAAGTGTATTCTGGGTGATGGCAGGTGTTACGCTAACATCATCTACCGTGAATACTGTTACAACTGAACTGCATTGTGATGCTGTGTTCGTTGCTACCACTCTATAGTTACCCGCTGCCAATGAAACTCCAACAACCGATGTAGCTCCAGGTCCATCGATCGATACGCCGCTATCATCAAACCATTCGAAGGTAAATCCGGTCGTTCCACCGTTAGACACGCCATCAACCAAAATATCAGTAACCTCTGCAGATCCGTTCGCAACACAGTCGGTTTGGTTACCAATCGTGATCGATGCATTGTCGATCGTAAACACAGGAAGATCATCTGTAATAGTGAAGCTGGCGATGCTTGAGCAGGTATTGCCCGGCGAAAGAATATCAATCACTTCTACAGTGTAATCTCCGGCCGCAAGGTTGGATATCGCTTCGCTCGTCGCTCCTGCTATCGGACTGGATGTCCCTATGCCGTTATACCATTGAATCGTAAAGTCTGTTGCAGCAGGAACTCCACCATTAACATCAATGGTAATCGAGCCATTAGGTGTAGCACCCGAACAGTTCGTATTATCTGTAAGTGTATTCTGCGTGATGGCAGGTGTTACACTGACATCATCTATCGTGAACACAGTAACAACTGAACTACATTGTGATGCTGTGTTCGTTGCTACAACTCTATAGTTACCCGCTGCCAATGAAACTCCAACAACCGATGTAGCTCCAGGTCCATCGATCGATACGCCGCTATCATCAAACCATTCGAAGGTAAAGCCCGTTGTTCCACCATTGGACACTCCATCGATCAGAATATCGGTCACCTCTGCTGATCCGTTCGCAACACAGTCGGTTTGGTTACCGATCGTGATCGATGCATTAGCGATCGTAAATACAGGAAGATCATCGGTAATTGTGAAGCTGGCGATGCTTGAGCAGGTATTGCCCGGTGAAAGAATATCGATCACCTCTACAGTGTAATCTCCTGCTGCAAGGTTGGATATCGTTTCGCTCGTCGCTCCCGCTATCGGACTTGATGTGCCTATACCATTGTACCACTGAATCGTAAAATCTGTCGCAGCAGGAACACCACCATTAACATCGATAGTGATCGAGCCGTTAGGTGTCGCGCCAGAACAATTCGTATTATCAATAAGTGTATTCGGGGTGATGGCAGGTGTTACACTAACATCATCTACCGTGAATACTGTTACAACTGAACTGCACTGTGATGCTGTGTTCGTTGCTACAACTCTATAATTACCCGCTGCCAATGGAACTCCGACAACCGAAGAGGCACCAGGTCCGTCGATCAATACGCCATTGTCGTCAAACCATTCGAAAGTAAACCCTGTCGTACCACCGTTAGACACACCATCAACCAAAATATCAGTAACCTCTGCAGATCCGTTCGCAATACAGTCGGTCTGATTGCCGATCGTGATCGATGCATTGTCGATCGTAAACACAGGAAGATCATCAGTAATAGTGAAGCTGGCGATACTTGAGCAGGTATTGCCCGGTGAAAGAATATCAATCACCTCTACCGTGTAATCTCCGGCCGCAAGGTTGGATATCGTTTCGCTTGTCGCTCCTGCTATCGGACTGGATGTTCCTATGCCGATATACCACTGAATCGTAAAATCTGTCGCTGCAGGAACTCCACCATCAACATCGATCGTGATCGAGCCGTTAGGTGTCGCGCCAAAACAGTTCGTATTTTCAGTAAGTGTGTTCTGGGTGATAGCAGGTGTTACACTAGCGTCATCTATCGTGAACACGGTTGCAATTGAAATACATTGCGATGCGGTGTTCGTTGCAACCACTCTATAGTTACCCACAGCCAACGGAACGCCAACAATAGCTGTGGCTCCAGGTCCATCAATCGATACACCATTATCGTCAAACCATTCGAAGGTAAATCCAGTCGTTCCACCGTTAGACACACCATCAACCAAAATATCAGTAACCTCTGCTGATCCGTTTGCAACACAGTCGGTTTGGTTACCGATCGTGATCGATGCATTGTCAATCGTAAAGACAGGAAGGTCATCTGTAATAGTGAAGCTGGCGATACTTGAACAGGTATTACCCGGTGAAAGAATATCAATCACTTCTACAGTGTAATCGCCTGCCGCAAGGTTGGATATCGTTTCGCTCGTCGCTCCTGCTATCGGACTGGATGTTCCTATACCGCTATACCACTGAATCGTAAAGTCTGTCGCTGCTGGGGCACTACCATTAACATCGATAGTAATCGAGCCGTTAGGTGTAGCACCCGAACAGTTCGTATTATCCGTAAGTGTATTCTGGGTGATGGCAGGTGTTACACTGACATCATCTATCGTGAACACAGTAACAACTGAACTACATTGTGATGCTGTGTTCGTTGCAACAACCCTATAGTTACCCGCTGCCAAGGGAACTGCGACAACCGATGAGGACCCAGGTCCGTCGATCGATACGCCGTTATCATCAAACCATTCGAAAGTAAACCCTGTCGTACCACCGTTAGACGCACCATCAACCAAAATATCAGTAACCTCTGCAGATCCGTTCGCAATACAGTCGGTCTGGTTACCGATCGTGATCGATGCATTGTCGATCGTAAACACAGGAAGATCATCGGTTATAGTGAAGCTGGCGATGCTTGAGCACGTATTGCCCGGTGAAAGGATATCAATCACCTCTACAGTGTAATCTCCTGCTGCGAGGTTGGATATCGTTTCGCTTGTCGCTCCCACTATCGGACTTGATGTCCCTATACCATTGTACCACTGAATCGTAAAATCTGTCGCAGCCGGAACACCACCATTAACATCGATCGTGATCGAGCCGTTAGGTGTAGCTCCGGAACAGTTTGTATTATCAGTAAGTGTATTTTGCGTGATGGCAGGTGTTACACTAACATCGTCTACCGTGAATTGCACCAATGGCGAAGCACAATTTGATGTTGTGTTGATTGCCTTTACAAAATAACTGTCAGCACCGATCGGAGTTCCCACATTTGCGGTAGTTGAACTTGATGGAATCACCGTTGTTCCATCGTTCATGAACCATTGAAAGGTGTATCCAGCTACTCCTCCGGAAGAAATTCCGTCAACTAAAATGTCAAGCACTTCTGCCGATCCGTTGTCAGGACTACATTCAGTTTGATGTGCGATACCGAGGCTCGTTAAAGGAACAGAAATGACATAGGGATCAGCATTAATATGCAGTGTCTCCTTCGCTTTACAATTATTTGCTGCGCTGGTAACTTCGACAGTATAAAATCCTTCATCAATGTTTATAGCGGTATGACCGGGGGCAAGAATATTCGCCGCTGGAAGTGCAGGGCTGGTAATAAGTTTTCCGTCATACCAATTGTATGTGTATCCTGCGGCAGGCACTGGTACACCGTCAATCGTAAGCGAAATAGATCCCGTACCTGGTGCTCCAACACAGTTCTTGTTATCAAGCAGAACATTCCCGGCGATGACAGGGTAAACTTTATTATCAGCGATGTTAATGTCATTGGGCGCAGAGGAACAGCCGCTCAATGCGGGATTAGTCTCCACTGCAATAACAGTATAATTACCTGCTGCAAGTCCCGTTACAATCGTCGAAGGATTCGTCCCTGGTTCTGACTTGATAAGCGACCCATTTTGAAAAACATCAATTCTGTACCAGGTCTGGTCGATGGCCGGATTGGCTAATATTGTCCCTGCACTAGGGGTGATTTCTGCATCAAAACTTCCATCAAGAACAATACAATCCGTTTGGGGAGAAGTCAATATGCTTAACAATGCCGCCTCATCGCTATAGGGAAGATTGATTGTGAGGGAGTCCCGGCATCCAGTATTATTATCAAGGACCACCACTGTGTGCAGTCCACTTCCAATTGGTTCAAGCGATGCGGCATTTGATATCCGGTTAGAATTTACCGGGAAGTTTTGGCCCGATCCCTTAAATGTCATTCCTATGTTTTTATCGCCTTCAAACCAACTGAATGCAAATCCTAAGGTATTGGCAGGTGATGAGGCTTGAACTCCCAATTGACCCTGCCCGTCATTGCAAATTGCTGGAATACTTCTTTCCCCCAATAATTCGGCAATTGTGATGACCGTGTTTGGTGCGTTGGAAACAGTTACAGTAACAGGCGCCTGAACATCACACCCTAATACTTCATTGGTACCCACAACGGTATAGATACCTGCTGCTAATCCATTTACTGTTGTACCTGTATAGTCCGGTACAGCTTTTATAGTATTCCCTTCATACCAGGAAAAAGTATAGTCTGCAAGCGTTCCGATGCTCACAGCGGTTACTGAAGCACTTCCGTCGGGGGTTGAACATGAATTCACCATCGTGGTTGCAGTCATGTCGATAGTTGGCAATACAATGTTATTAATAACGGAAACTTCAGTTGTTCCCGAACAGCCCGTCGCGTCATTAATGGCTTCTACCGTATAGATTCCTGCCTCAAGGTTTGTAGCCTCTGAGGGACCTGTGGTAACTTCGTTCGCAACAAGAGTGTTCTGGCCCTTGTAAATGTAGAATGTATAGCCTGCTGTTACTCCACCGACATCGGCTAATATCGAACCATTTGATTTCGACGGATCACACGCTGTATTTGGAAGCGGAGTTCCGCTTGGCGCCGGACGAGTAAGATTATCGGCTATCGTAAAGCTTGTAGTAAATGAACATCCGCTATTAGGGGTTACCAAATCTGTAACGCGAACCGTATAAGTGCCTCCAGTTATAGCATTTGCCGTTTCATTGTTTGCACTTCCAACCGTTGTCCCTAATGTGGTAGTTGTTCCATTGCCTTCGAACCATTCAATGTTGAATTGACCCGCTACCGGTGCTACACCATTGATATTTATCGTAATCGATCCATTCGGTAATACGCCTGAACAATTGGTATTGTTAACCGTCGATGCCGCCGTAACAACTGGGTTCACATGCGTATCATTAATTGTAAAGCTGGTGATCACAGACTTACAATTCGTTGCTGTGCTCGTGGCCTGTACAAAGTAACTTCCAGCTGCAAGAGGAACACCAA